>JBDLTR010000136.1:0-29498 GCA_039805705.1 Pseudomonadota bacterium | reverse complement strand
AAAGGTCATCGAGACACCGGCCTGCTGGTTGAAGAGCTCACCCGTCAGGTGAAACAAAACGCCTGCACCGCCATAGTTGAGCACGCCCGGGGCCGCTTTGGCACGTGTGATCAGTTCCTGTGTTGTCTTCACCGGAAGATCGTTCTTGGCACTGAAAATGATTGGGTAGGTGCCCAGCACTGTGATCGGTGCGAAGTCCTGCACCGGGTCGTAGGGCAGTTTGCTGTCGACGGCTGGGTTGATCGCCATGGCGCCGCTGGCGCCAATGAGCAACGAGTAGCCGTCGGCGGCTGCGTTCTTGACCCGACTGGCGGCGATCGCGCCGCTGGCGCCCGGCACATTCTCGACGATCACGGACTGGCTCAGGCGCTGCGACAGGGGCGTGGCCACGATGCGCGCCAGGATGTCGGTGCCGCCCCCGGGCGCAAAGCCGACGACCATGCGCAGCGGCTTGTCGGGGTAGTTGCTCTGCGCCGACGCTGGCATGAGGGCGCAGGCCAGCGTCAGGCCCGCGATCAGTGGATGCCAAAAGTTCTTCATGGGCTCAGCTCCTTGGGTAGTGAGATTCAGTTGGACACACGCATGTCGGGGTGGACGACATCGCCTTTGTCAAGAATTTGCACATCGTCAAGCCAAAGGCTGCATTGGCGCATGGGCAGGTCCAGGTGGCAGGCGGTGTCGTTGGTGCCGCCCAGCTCCTGGTTGGGGCCAGTCGAGAACAGCACGTTGCCGTAAAACGAAAGAGCGTTCATCACATGCTCGCGCTGCAGCTCACGTGTGGTTGAAAACTGGTACCAGCGCGCGCGCTCATTGAGCCCCCACCCGATGTGCGATATGGCATAGGCACGAGGGTCATGAAAACTCTCCATGTAGCTGCACAGCAGTTGTGCGTCGACACCATCGCCATGGATGCGTGTGATGTAGCCTTTCTCAACCGTGATTTCGACGCGCGATTGCACATACTGCTTGAATGCGCTGAGGATGTCGCCGGGCTGCAACACCACGGTGCCCTCAACCTGTTCATCGTTGCCTTGTGTGAAAGCAAAGCCCGATGGCAGGTGGTCCCAGCGACCGGGCTCGTCGGTGAAGCCGTATTCGGACATCACCGGGTATTGGCCCAGCGGATAGCGCATGTCGGTTCCAGCTTCTGAGGTGAAACGCAACAGGCGGGCGTTTTCCATCAAGGCCTTGGCGTGCTCGACACGGCGCCGCAGATCGGGCGTGGGAAACATTTGCCGTATCACGTGCAAGGGCTCCATGACCCGCAGAATGCGCACCCCAGCCGCCTGAATCTCCAACTGCTCGCGTGAAAATAAGAGTCCGACCATGTCGATCACCAGGTCCGCCGATTTGAGCGTCTGCATGGCCAGACCGTGGCCCACCAGTGGGTGCCTGCCCTGCACCCCGACCGCATTGCGCTGGCCGCGCCGCACATTCAGGTTCATCGATTGCGCACCCAAAGCGCCTGCGGCGGCCATGAAGGCCTGGGCATGGTCGGCCCATTCATCATCGGCGCTGAGCACCACGAGGGTCTGGTCTGGTCCCAGTTTGCATAGCACCAAGGCTTCTTGGAAGAGGGCCTGCGTTTCGCTGTCGATCTTCATGGGGTGTTCTCCTTGGAAGGCGTTTGAACATGCTCGAGCGCTTGGCCCAGGACTTGGCAAAAACCGACAAAATTTTCGGCCTGCATTTGGTGGCCCGTCTCTGGTATGCGCAGTGTGTGCATGCGTGGCTGCAGGCGCAGCATTTCCTGCAGATCGGCGTCGGAGACCACGTCACCCAGGCCGGCGCAGATCAAGGCCAGTGGCATGCGCACCAGCGCCAAGTCGGCAAACAGGTCCTGGCCTTCGAAGTCGGCGTAGGCCGCCTCGATCGCACGCGTGTCGCAGGTGGCCAGCCATTGCGCACGCAGCAGCAGCAGGTGTTCTGGCCAGGGCGAGGGGCCCGGCTGGCGCAGCAAGGGCTCGGCCTCGCCGCGCTGGGCTGCTTGCACCAGTGCGAGGGTGCGCGCCATGGGTACCGGATAGGGCCGGCGGCCGGGTCCGCTGGTGGGCGGGTCCAGCAGCACCAGCTGACCCAACAAGGCAGGCGCCTGCCGATGGGCACGCAGCAGGATGCGCGCGCCCATCGAATGGCCCACCATGATGGGGCGAGAGAGGCCCAATGCACGCACCAAGGCCAATGTGTCCGCTGCGCAGTTGTCGAGGCCGTAATCCAGAAGAGGGCCGCTTTCTGACAGTCCGCGCCCGCGCACATCCACGATGAAACAGTTGTAGTGCTCCCCCAACCACCGGCCCACGTGGTCCCACAGCATGGCTGGACTGACAATGCCGGGCACCAACACCAGCGCTGGACCTGCGCCGGGGTAGTGCAGGTAGTGCTGCCGTATGCCGTTGGCATGGATGTGGTGACCTCGTGGCGGGGTCATTCGGCATTCTCCTCTGCGACGGGCAGGCCGCTAGCAGCTTCGCGCATGGCGGCCGAGAGCTTGTCGAGCGAGATGGGCAAGCGTGTGATAGAGACACCTGACTTGGCCAGGGCATTCGAAACCGCATTGGCGAGGGCGCCACCAGTGCCGATGATGCCGCCCTCGCCTGCACCCTTCACACCCAAAGGATTGGAGGGAGATGGACTGAGCGCCAAGCTCAGCGCATCCACACACGCAAAATCAGTGCTGGTGGGCAGCAGGTAGTCGGCCAAAGTGCCGGTGATGAGTTGTCCTGCCTCGTCATACTGGAATTCGTCCAAGAAGGTGGCGCCCAGGCCTTGCACAGCGGCCCCAATGGCTTGGCCATGCACGATCATCGGGTTGAGCATCCGGCCGACATCTTCGACGCAGAGGAACTTCTCAACCCGCACCTGAGCGGTTTCGGGATCGATGCTCACGTGGGCCAGATGCACACCGAAGGTGTAAGTGAGCTGGTCGTTGCTGAAGGCCGCTTCGACGGCGACAGAGCCAGCTTCCGCAGGTTCGAATTCGGGCAACTCACAGGCCAACTCCTCCAGGGTGGCCAGCACCTCGCCGTGCTCATCGAGAATCTGGCCGCTTTGCCATCGCAGCCCTTCCGCGTCAGGCCGTCCCAGGCAGCGGGCCGCATGCGCCTGCAGCGCCGTGCGCATCGCTTCGGCCGCCCGGACCACAGCGCTGCCACCCATCACCGCGCTGCGGCTGTGGTAAGCGCCGTAGCCTTGGCGCAAATGTGTGGTGCTGCCGTGGTGCACGCGGATCGATGCAAAGGGCACGCCCAGTGCATCGGCCAGCACCTGTGCCATCACCGTTTCGTGACCTTGTCCTGCGCTGGAGGAGCCGACAAAAAGATCGAACAGACCTCCTCGGCGAAGCTCCAGGCGAGCGTGTTCTCCTGGGCCGCCCCCTGTGGACTCGTTGAAACAAGCGATGCCGGTGCCGTGGATCCGACCCTGGATCATCTGGCCATCCAGCGCCTTGAGCTCGTCGTAAGCGAATTCGGTCAGGGCTTGTGCAAACACCTGCGGGTAGTCGCCGCTGTCCAGCAGGGTGGGTGGTTGTCCGGGCACCAGAGCGCCGGCATCGTAGGGCATCTGCTCGGGGCGAATCAGGTTGCGCCGACGCAATTCGACCGGATCGAGCCCAAGGTCATGAGCGACCATGTCGAGTAAGCGTTCCCGGAAAAAGGCCGACTCGTAGCGTCCTGGCCCCCGGTAAGTGCCCGCTGGGGTTTTGTGGGTGAGCACAGCACGCACCTCAAAGCCCAGGTGCGGGATTGCATAAGGCCCTTGCAGGAATTGGGTGCCCTTGCCGGCCATGACACCAGAGTTGGTGCGCACATAAGCGCCCAGGTCTGAGAGCACCTGGCCGCGCATGCCCAGGATGTGGCCCTGCGCATCGACGGCGATGGCCAGCTCGCAATGCATTTCGCGGGAGTGGTTGGTTGCCATCAGGTTTTCACGCCGGTCCTCGATCCATTTGATCGGGCATTGCAAGAGCTTGGCAGCAAAGGGCACCAGAAAATCTTCAGGGTAGAAGTCGCCACGCACACCAAAACTGCCGCCAATGTCGACCTCGATCAGGTCCACTGCCTCCTTGGGCAGTTGCAGCATCTCGGCCAGGATCGCGCGGTTGGCAAAGGGCACTTTGCCAGCGCCCCACACACGCAGGTAACCACGGCTGGACTCCCATTCGGCCACCAGGCCCCGCGTTTCCAGCGGCACTGCACTGTGGCGGTGCACGTAAAAACTTTGTTGACGCACATGGTGGGCTTCCCTGAAGGCGCGATCCACATCCCCGCGCCCCACGTTGTAGTGGCTGGCGACGTTGGTACCACGCTCGACGTGCACCAGTGGCCCACCTTGCGCAGCCGCTTGGGCATCGACCACCGCGTCGAGCGCCTCATAGTCCACAAAAATGGCTTCCACCGCGTCTTCGGCCACGTAACGGTCGTTGGCCACGACCAGGGCCACTGGCTCACCCACATAGCGGACCACCGAATGGGCCAGTGGTCGTTGCAGAAAATTTTCCATGCCGGGTAAGGGGCAGGTGCGCTGTGGGATGGTTTGCGCCAACTCGGCGATGTCGGCCCAGGTGATCACGCGCACGACGCCCGGCATGGCAAGTGCCGCGCTGGGGTCGATGGCCAAGATTCGCGCGTGGGCCATCGGGCTGCGCAGCACCACAGCATGCAGCATGTTCGGCCGCTGGATGTCGTCCACGTAGCAGCCCCGACCCGTCAGGAAGCGCTCGTCTTCGCTGCGCTCAAGTGCACGCCCGATCATGTCGGTGCTCATGCGGCTCCCCCTTTGGTGGCGCAGCGGGTCTGGGCTGTGGCACAGATCGCTTGCACAATGGGGATGTAACCGGTACAGCGGCACAGGTTGCCAGAGATCGCCTCGCGCACCTCCTGTGGTTGGGGGGTGGGGTTGCGCTGCAGAAAAGCGTGTGCGGTGGTCAACATTCCCGGCGTGCAAAAACCACATTGCAACGCATGGTGGCTGCGGAAATGAGCCTGCAAGTCGGTCAGTTTTCCGGCTGGTGCCAGGCCTTCGACAGTGACCACATCGCCGCCATCGACCTGTACCGCAAAGACCAAGCAGCTGCGCACAGGCTCCTGGTCCAGCAGCACAGTGCACGCGCCGCAGACGCCATGCTCGCAGCCCAGATGGGTGCCCGTCAGGCGCAGATGTTCACGCAAAAAGTCCGCCAGTGTCAGGCGGGGTTCGACCCGGCCTTGGACCTCAACGCCGTTGACGCGCAAGCGGATGGGGATGGTGGTGTTCATGCCGTGCGTTCTTTCAGGGGGTGGCTGATCCGGCGGCCTGTTGCAGCACACGGGCAGTCAGCACTCGCACCAGTTGCCGTCGGTAGTCGGCGCTGGCGTGCTGGTCACTCAAGGGCGAGATGGCCTGGACGGCAGCTTCCGCCACCGGGGCCACTGTTTGCGCTGTCAGTGGCTGCCCTAGCAGTTGCTGGGCAGCCTCGATCAACACAGGCTTTTCGGCGGCGGCAAAAACCACCAAGCGCGCGGCTTCACAACGTTGCTGCGCATCCAGATCAAACCAGCACATGGCGCCAGTGATGGCGAAATCACCCAGTCGCCTTGAGACTTCGTCAAAACCCCAACGCCTTTTTTTTGGCCACGCAGGAAACTTGATGCGCGTGATCAGCTCTGCCGGTGCCAAGGCCGTGCTGTAGACACCTTGCGAGAAGTCCGCTGAGCGGATACGACGCTCCCCCTCCCGACTGGCGACAACGATGCTGGCGTCCAGCAACAGGCACAGGGCTGACCACTCGGCCGCAGGATCGGCATGCGCCAAGCTGCCGCCGATGGTGCCTCGGTTGCGCACTTGTTGGTGCGCCACACGTGTCATGACGGCCGGTATCAAGGGCATGCTCTCGCGCAGCAGCAGGCTGCGTTCGAAATCCGCATGCCTGGTCATGGCACCCGCGACCACGCTACCATCGGGCCGCACTTCAAGGCCGCGCAGCGCCGGGATGCGCCCAAGATCAATCAATCGGCCAGGGTTGGCCAGCCGCAGGTTCATGGCGGGCACCAGACTCTGCCCGCCCGCCAGTGCGCGCGCGTCTTCGCCAAATTCGGCCAACCGCTGCAACGCTTCTTGCAGTGTCAACGGGGCTTCGTACTCGAAACGTGGCGGTTTCATGCGCAGGCCTGGATCTCAGATTGGCGTATTGACCGCGTCATAGCGGAACAGCCAGTCGTAGCGTTCGCGAATGCGAGCGGGATCCCATTCGGCCGAGGTGTAGTTGTCGGCCAGTACTGGGTCTCTGAGCTGTTCGTTGTGAAAGCGTTGAAGATTTTCGGCGGATTTTTGAACGATGCGGGTGGTGCGTTCGACACGCGCGCGCTCGTAGCGCTGAAGTGCGGCGACGGGGTCTTGCGCGCTGGCTTGCAGTGCGCGCGCCAGCACATAGCCGTCCTCGATCGCCATGTTTGCCCCTTGCGCCAGGTAGGGCAGTGTGGAGTGGCACGCGTCTCCTAAAAGCGTCACGCGCCCTTGGCTCCACTTTTGCAGCGGCTCGCGCAAAAAGAGGGCCCATTTGAACGGGGCATCGATGTGGCGAATCATCAGTTGCACATCCTCGTGCCAGCCTGAATAGTCGGCCGCACACTCGGCCGTGCTGCCGGGCTCGGTCCATGACTCGACTCGCCAGTCATCGCGCTCCACATGGCCGACAAAGTTGAGCATCTGACCTGCGCGCACCGGGTAGGTGACGATGTGGCCATGGGGTCCAACCCAATTGACGCCGACAGGACGCCTCAGGTGAGTGGGGAGGCGGTCGATGGGAATCATGCCGCGCCAGCACATGCCGCCTGTGAACTGAGCCGCCGTGTGGCCGATCAATTGCTGTCGGATGCGCGAATGCAAGCCATCGGCTCCCACCAAAACATCACCTTCGGCCGTGCGGCCATCCGACAAGGTGAGCCGAACGCGCTCGCCCTGGCTGGAAAAACCCATGCCGCGCGCGTTGACATGCAGCGCTTCAGGGCTGATGGCCTGCACAGCTTCGACCAAGATGGCGTGCAGGTCAGCCCGGTGCATCAGGTAGTAGGGGGCTCCGTAACGTTGGACACATTCCCCCCCCAGATCAAACAAGGGTGTGGTCTTGCCGCTGCTCCAGATGCGCACCTCTTTGGCGCGCGCTTCCACACCCAATGCCGCCACACGTTCCCCCAGACCCAAGGCGTGCAGCACGCGCACGCCATTGGGACCCAGCTGGACACCAGCGCCGATTTCTTTGAGTTCAGTTGCCTGCTCGAACACCTGCACCTCAAAGCCACGCTGCAGCAGCGCCAGAGCCGCCGTCAGTCCACCGATCCCACCTCCCGAGATCAAAACAGTGCCGACTGTGCTCAAGAGACACCTCCTGCGGTGGCCTTTACATGCTGATTGAGCTGGGCCATGGCGCGCTCGATGGGCATCACGTCTGCGTATTTGCTGTGAAGATCAAAGAGGTTGACCGCATGCGAGGTCTGCGAGCGGTCGAACACACATTCTTGGGGTATCACCACACGGAAACCGAAGGAGGAGGCGTCCACAGCGGTAGCGCGCACGCAACCGCTGGTGGTGGTGCCTGTGATGAACAGGGTGCTGACACCTCGATCAATCAGGTAGCTGACCAGGGGTGTGCCAAAAAAGGCGCTGGCATGTTGCTTGGGCAGTAGGATTTCTCCCTCCCGAGGGGCAACCTCTTGGACAAATTCATAGCCACGCGCTGGGATGCCCATGACGGCCGGTGCTTTGTCGGCCCAGCGGCCAGCGTCGTACGCCCTTTTCGGGGCCACATGCGGAAACAGCACGGGCAGCTTTGCGTTGCGAAAGGCTTGCAACACTTGACCAATATGCGGCAGTGCCTGCCAGCCATATTCCCCGCAGCTGGTGGGGTACTCGAGAATGGCTTCGCTCAAGGGGGCGGGCCGATGGCCGATCGATCTGTACTGCACGTCGATCACCAGCAGTGCTGCAGTGCCTTCTTTGGCCGAGGGCGAGCCGAATCCGATCTCGCGGTAAAGCGCGATTTCCTCTGCGGGAATGATGCCCTCCCACGGGGCTGCGGCGTTGGCCTTCATCAGCGTTCCTCGGTTCTACTTGCTTATGGAATGCAATTCTGCACAACAGAATTTTCTGTTGTCAAGTCGCAAACAGCATGCAATGGCGTTCTGTAGAGCAGAATGAGGGACTTCCAGCTTCAATGAAAAGTGAAGGCCCGGCTGAAGAGCCAGCCTTGCTCAACCTTATGGACGACAAAAAAGACGGCGTAGCTGCAGTCGAGCGTGCCCTGACCCTGCTCAATGCCTTTGACATGCACGATGAGGCCCTTTCTCTGCATCAAATTGCGCAGAGAACAGGTTTCTACAAGAGCACCATCTTGCGGTTGATGGCTTCACTGATTCGATTCGGGTGTGTGCAGCAGCTGTCCGATGCCAGCTACAAGCTGGGTCCTACCGTCATGCGCTGGGGCAGCGTCTACCGCGGCACCATGCGGCTGCAAGACCATGTGCTGCCGGTGTTGAATCAATTGGTTGAGACGACCGGCGAGGGCGCTTCCTATTTCCGGCGCGAGGGAGATGTGAGGGTGTGCCTTTTTCGTGTGGACCCGCGACGCGCTGTGCGCGACCACATCTACTCAGGCCAGGTGCTGCCCCTGCGGCAGGGTGCAGCCGGTCGCGCTTTGATCGAGTTCGAGGGTGCGCGCGAGCACTGGCCCGCGAACCGTGTGATCTACACCGTGGGTGAGCGCGAGCCAGACATCTCCGCCTTGGCGGCTCCGGTACTTGGGCCCAATGCACAAGTGATCGGTTCGGTGGCTGTTTCAGGGCCTTCGGTGCGGTTCACCCGGGAAGTTCTCCCCACATTTTCAGCGGCTGTTCTCAAAGCTGCGACCCACCTTTCGGCCCAGTTTGGTGGGGATCCTGAGTTGCTCACGCCGCCAAAACGTGTTTGATGCGTGCACGCTACCGGCTTCTGTGCATGGGGGATTTCAAGGGCTTGACACAATAATATTCTGCAGAACAGAATAAAGTTCTTTTAAATGGAACGCGCTTGAACTGCCATGCGCGTTGCCGATGAGAGGATGGTCGATCCCCAACCAACCACGCGAGGAGACAAGCGCATGCGTACATTGAAAAAATGGCTGATGGCCTGCTGTGCCATCGCCTTCGCGGCCTGTGCGCAGGCCCAGGGTTTTCCCAGCAAGCAAATCACGATCGTGGCACCTTATCCGCCCGGTGGTGCCACGGATCTTTACGCCCGAGCCTTGTCGAGTGGCTTGGCCGAGCTGGGCCAATCGACCTTGGTGGAAAATCGAGCAGGTGCCTCCGGCATGATCGGGGCTGAGTACGCCTCACGGCTGCCCGCCGATGGGCATACCCTGCTGATTGGCGCTTCTTCGATGTTCTCGGTTCTGCCATTGCTGAGCGAGCGCATGAGAGGCGTCTATCAGAACATCCAGCCGGTTTCTTTGCTGGGCTTGAACCCTTCTTATGTGGTGGTGCCGGCTGACCTGCCTGTCAAGACCGTGCAGGACTTGGTCGCCTACATCAAGGCCAACCCCGGCAAGTTCGGTTATGCGTCTGCTGGCAAGGGCACGTCCCAGCACGTGTTCATGGAATTGTTCAAGCAGCGTGCTGGTCTGGACATTTTTGCTGTGCAGTACAAGGGCAGCGGTCCTATGGTGGTGGACTTGATCGCTGGCCGTACGGTCATGGCGATCGAGCAGGGCCCCGCGGTGCTGACCCACATCCGCTCTGGCAAGCTCAGGGCGTTGGCTGTCACCACCGCCAAACGCTCGCAAGCCCTGCCCGAGGTGCCCACTTTGGCCGAAACCGTGCTGCCAGGTTTTGAGGCGGTCACATGGTTCGCGGTCTATGCCCCCGCAGGTGTGCCGAAAGCGGCGCTCGACAAATTGGTACCGCAGATCGCCAAGACCATGAACTCGGCCGAGGTGCGTGAACGCCTGAACGCGGTGGGTGTCGAGCCGACGGCCAGCACGCCGGACGAGGTGGCCAGGCGGCAAGCCGCCGAGACGGCCATGTGGAGGGATGTGATCGCGCAGTCCAGAATTACCCTAGAGGATTGACCTTTGTTCAGCGCATGAACATGGCCGCGATGTCACCAATCCAACATGAGCCGCGGGCCGATTACCAGCAGAAGGTCACAGGCACTGCGGTGTTTGCCAGCGATGTGGAAGTGCCGGGTATGCTGCACGGCAAAATCCTGCGCAGCACCTTGCCGCATGCCCGCATCTTGGGCATTGACACCCGTGCAGCGCTGGCGATGCCGGGCGTGGTGGCCGTGCTGACGGGCGATGACCTGCGAAATCTGCCTGGGACGCAAACCCGCTGGGGTCTGTCACTGCGAGATCGGCCGGTGATCGCACAAGACAAGGTGCGTTACGTGGGCGATCCGGTGGCTGCGGTGGCTGCGATCGACGAACTCAGTGCGCAAGAGGCGCTCGATGCGATCGTCGTGACCTACGAGCCGCTGCCCTACGTCACAACCGCCCAAGAGGCGCTGGCGGAGCAGGCTGCGTTGGTCCACGAGCAGATGGAGCCGCTCAAAGACTACTATTTTCGTGGCGAGTGCACCCCGGTGCCTGGTACCAACCAGTTTCAGCACTGGCACTACGCCAGTGGGGACGTTGAGGCCGCATACCGGGGTGATGTGCGTGTCTTTGAGGACACCTTCTCTTTCCCCATGGTCTTCCACTACGCGATGGAACCCCATGTGTGTGTCGCGCATTGGAAGCCTGGCTCCCTCGAGGTGTGGAGCGGCGGACAGACGCCGACCGCCATCCAGCGGGTTTGCTCCGAAGTGCTGGGGGTGCCCTTGGCCTGTGTGCGGGTGCATTCACCGTATGTCGGCGGAGGTTTTGGTGGCAAGGCCTCGGTCAAGATTGACCCCTTGGTCGCGGCGCTGTCGTGGAAGGCGCGCGCACCTGTGCGTGTTTGCCTCTCGATTGCCGAGTCGATGCTGACCTGTCGCAGGCTCGACGCCGAAATCACGCTCAAAACCGCGGTTAATCCTCAGGGGCGCATCGTCGCCAAGTCGGTCAAGGCGGTTCTCAATGGAGGGGCCTACGCCGATACCGGTCCGTCGATCGCCGTCAAGGCGGCCATCCGTGCCATCGGTCCTTACCACATTCCCCACCTCAAGCTTGAGGCAGTCGGTGTCTACACCAACACGGTGCCTGGCGCAGCTTTCCGCTCGATCGGTGGACCGCAAGCCGTGTGGGCTACAGAATCTCAAATGGACATCATGGCGACGGCTATGGGCATCGACCCGGTTGAGTTTCGCCTGCTGAACATGGCCGACAAAGGGCAGACGGTCAAACCCGATCTGCGGCCACTGGACGTGGACATGCGGCATTCTTTGCGCGAGGCCGTTCGCCAGCTTGAACGGCTGCCACAAGCCCCACAGGTGGGTCGCCGCGGTCGCGGTGTCGCGGTGGGCATCAGCGACCCAGGGATAGTGCCAGTGGGTGGTGCCATCGTGCGTTTGCGCGCAGATGGTTCTGTGAATGTTTCGGCCAACACGGTCGAGATCGGTCAGGGCAGCCGCGGCGTGCTGCGCCTGGTGGCGCACCGTCTGCTGCGTCAGCCGTTGCGCATGATCGCGGTGTCTGAGCCCGACACCCTGCAGGCCCCCTACGACTGGGGCACAGGAGCGAGCCGTTCCACCGTGATCATCGGGCTGGCGGTCCAGCTGGCCTGCGAAGAGGTGTTGCAACAGGTGTTGGACACGGCTGCTGAAGTGCTCGGTGGCGCACCCGGTGACTACCGGCTTGAAGACGGGCATGTCCACGGGCCGCAGGGCGAGATCCCCGTGAGCGAGCTGTTGCGCCGCTTCAATGGCATCCCTGCGGGTGAATTTCTGGGCGTCGGTCGTGTCCATGCGAACACCCGCAACGGCGCCTTCAAGCAGGCTCCCCTCTTTTGGGAAACCGGTGCCAATGCCTGCGAGATCGGTTTGGACGAAGGCACAGGCGAGATCCGTGTACTGCGCATGGGGGGCGCCGCTGATCTCGGCCATGTGATCAACCGAAAGGCAGCAGAGGGGCAGGACGAAGGGGCCATGGTGATGGGCTTAGGCCATACCCTCTCGGAGGCGTATGTCTATGAAGACGGGCAGCTTCTGAACGGTACGCTGTTCGATTACAAAGTCCCCAGCATCGAGGACATCCCCTTGCATGTGGGTACCGCCCTCATCGAAAGCGGCGATGGCCCGGGCCCCTTTGGCGCGCGCGGCGGAGGCGAAGGCGCAATATTGCCAGTGGCGCCCGCGGTCGCGAACGCTTTGTTTCAGGGCTGGGGCCTGCGCATCCGGCAGTTGCCTCTCACCCCCGAACGGGTGTGGCGGGCACTGCAAGCGGCCAAGACCGAACGTGACACCTTGTGAACAAGAGGCCTCTGATGGATTTCAAGATCGATGCCACTCTGCCAACTTCCGCCTCGGCGCTTTGGCAGATTTTTTTTGATGTGCAGCGTGTGGCGGCATTGATCCCGGGTTGCGAGGATGTGCAGGAAATTGAGCACCTGCAACGCTATGCGGCCGTGATGCGACAAAAAATTGGTCCCTTCAAGCTCGAGGTGCCTGCGCAGATCACGATCGAGTCGCATGAACCTGAGCGTTCTCTGGTGCTGTGTGCCAACGGCAGTGACCGTCACACCGGTACGGCCATCGATGTGCGCATGCACATCGGGTTGAAAGAGCAGTCCGTTGCCGAAGGCGCGCAATGCCGGCTCGATGTGGAGGCGACTTTGCAGGTCACTGGCCGATTGGCATCCCTGGGTTATCCGATCGTGAAAAAACGCTCGGAGGAACTGTTCCAGGAGTTCCAGCGTCGGCTCCACGCGCAGCTCAGCGGTGTGAGCGCGGTTCAGGATCTGCCCGTGCACCTGACGACCAATGCGCCTGTGGTGCCCCGTGGCGATGCGACCACCGCCCCGGGGGGGCAGCCAATGTCGGGGCCGCGTCCGGTGGCAACTGAGCGGTCGCCTGCTGCGCAGGGCCGGCGTACCGAACTGGTCTTGGTCTGGCCGCGTGTGGGCATCAGCCTGGCCGTCGCGCTGGTGGTGGCCCATGCTGCGGTCGCGCTGGACCAGTCGCCTTGGTGGTGGCTGGTTGCGCCTTTGCTGGGCTTGGCTGCGGGGCTGGACAAGAGGCGAGACTGATGCGATTGTCACGATTTACCCTGCATCGTCCCGACAGCCTGTCGCAAGCGTTGGCGCTCAAGGCGCAGCTGGGCGAGGCAGCGGCCTTTCATGCCGGGGGAACCGAGTTGCTGGTGGCCCTGAAAGCACGCGTTCTGCGCTACGAACACCTGATCGACATCAAACAACTCCCTGAGCTCCAGGGGATTCGTTTGCGTTCGGATGGCACGTTGTCGATCGGCGCCCTGAGCACCCACCACACCATCGCCAGGCACCCCTTGGTGCGAGAGTTGTTGCCTGGCTATGCAGAGCTGAGCGAGCAAGTGGGCAACATCCGGGTGCGCGCTGCCGGTACGCTGGGCGGCGTGCTGTGCTTTGGTGAGCCGCATGCCGACGCGCCCACCATGCTGTGTGCCTTGGATGCGTGGGTGGTGTTGGCCAGTCCACGTGGCGAGCGTGAGGTGCCGATGCGTGATTTCCGCTCCGGTGAATTTGCGACGGTGCGTGAGGAGGACGAGCTCCTGGTCTCGGTGGAAGTGGCACCACAGTCAGCTGGCACACGTTCAGCCTACCGCGCGTTCGGACAGAGCGAGCGGCCTGCAGTGGGTGTGGCGGCGGTGTGGTCGAGCGATAACCCCCAGCGTTTGCAACTGTGGGCGGGCGCGCTGACCGCTGTGCCGATGCCGCTGGCTCAGGCCGAGCAGGCGGCCAGCGCCTTGGCCCCGGATCTGGACGCCGCTGCGGTCTGGCAACACATCCAATCGGCTGTGGCGGCCGATGCCTTGCGTATTCCCGCACAAGACGATCTGCATGGGGGTGCCGACTACAAGCGGCATTTGGTGTCTGTATTAACGCAGCGCGCGCTGCAGGCCTGTCTGCCATGAGCTCAACCGATTCACTGCCTTCTGTCATGCAGGTCAACATGGCGGTCAACGGGCGGGACTTTGACCTCGAGATCGAGGCCAGTGAACTCCTGATCGATGTGTTGCGCGAGCGTCTGCGCTTGAAAGGGACCAAGCGCTCGTGTGACCTGCAGGTCTGTGGTGCTTGCACCGTGCTGGTCGATGGCATGCCGGTGTCCAGCTGCAGCACGCTGTGTGCCGATGTGCATCAGCGCCAGGTCACGACCATCGAGGCCCTGGCTCAGGGCGGCCGGCTCGACCCTGTCCAGCGCGCTTTCATCGCCCACGGTGCGTTGCAGTGTGGTTTTTGCACGCCAGGGATGATTCTGGCGGTCAAATCGCTGCTCGCTCAAGACCCGAGCCCCAGCGAAGACACGATTCGCCATCACCTGCGCGGCAACATCTGCCGGTGTACAGGCTACGTCAAGATCCTGGAAGCGGTCCTTGATCTTGTGAACAACCCTCACACTTACCAAGAGGACACCCCATGAGCACCACGCCATCTTCGCGTCGACACCACATTGCCATTGCCGGGGCCGGCATGGGTGGATTGACCTTGGCGCTGGCGTTGCTGGACAAAGGTTTCGACGTCAGTGTTTACGAGCAAGCGAACGAGCTGCGCGAAGTGGGCGCTGGCCTGTGGATTTCTGCCAATGGCACCCGTGTGCTCGATGCGCTGGGTTTGGGACAGGCCATGCAGGCGATCAATTTACCGCCGCAAGACCGTGTGATCCGCTATTGGCAAACTGGCGAGGAACATTCGGTCTATGCCCGAAATGCGCATGCGCCTCAAGCCGACCACACGCTGATCCAGGTGCTGCGTGCAGAGTTGCAGCGCGTGCTTTACGAAGCACTGATTCAGCGTAAACCCGATGCGGTTCACTTTGGTCGTCGCACCGTGGAGGCGCAAACTGTGGATGGCGCGGCACGGCTTTTGTTTGACGATGGCAGCGTGGTGGTGTGCGACGCTGTGGTGGGCTGCGATGGCGCGCATTCACGCGTCCGTGAGTCTTTGTTCGGCCCTTCGCCCGCACGTTACACCGGCGCCAACGCCTGGCGCGGCATCGCCCCCATGGCCAAACTCAAACCGCAGCACCGGCGTCCACTGGCGTCCACCTGGGTGGGTCCCAGCGCACATGTGACAACTTACCCAGTGCAGCGCCAAGGCGAGGAATTCGTGAGTTTTTCCGGACAAGTTGACAGTGCGGTTTGGCAGGCCGATTCCTGGTCTGAGCGCGGTGAATTGGCCGATGCCTTGCAAGATTTTGCGGGCTGGCACCAGGATATCCTTGACCTTTTTGAGAACTCCGAAAACCTGTTCCGCTGGGGCTTGTTCGTGAGGGATCCTCTGCAGAACTGGTCAAAAGGGCGGGTCACATTGGTGGGCGATGCCTGCCACTCGATGACACCCTACCTGGGCATGGGTGTGAACACCACGATGGAAGACGCCTATGTGCTGGCGCGCTGTTTGGCCATGTCTGCGCAAGATGTGGAAGGTGCTCTGCGGCGGTATGAGACGGCTCGCATCGAGCGCGCCAACCGGATCAAGGCCAGCTCTTTGGCCATGCTGCCGATTTTCCACAGCCCAGAGCTGGCCAAAGCAGACACCGCATGGCCGTACATCCGACAGCAGTGGTCCCAAGAGGCGGTGCGTGAGCGCTACGACTGGATCTTGGCCTATAACGCGACGACCGTGGCGATCTGAGCTCCAGCGACTCGATCGCTGCGCGTCTCAGCGTCCCCCTTCGCCCACCAGCGCATAAGGCGCCCAATAAGTCGGGTGGCTGTACTGCGGCGTGGCCATCACCGCCAGCATGGCCTGGCGCAGCGCCTCGGCGCGGCGCATCTGACCTTGGGCCTTGTACGCCGAAAAAGTGCGCGTGGTCAGCTGCATGGCGCTTTCGGATTCGACCGACCAGTGTGTGACCAGCAGGCTGCGGCTGCCAGCGTAGAAGAAGCCGCGTGCCAGACCGCTCATGGCCTCTTCGGCTTTGCCATCGGCGCCTGCGGTGTTGCAGGCCGAAAGCACCACCCAGTCGGCGTTCAGGCGCAGGCCCAGCACGTCTTCCAGGGTGAGCAGCGGCGATTCGTTGGGGTTTTTGGTGGCGGCCATGGCCAGCGCGGGCTGGTTCAAATTGGGCAAATCACCGGCCAGCAGACCGTGCGTGGCGAACACCACCACCTGTTTTTGCGAGAGCTGGCCCGAGCGGCTGTGCTTGAGCACAGAGGCCCGTGTGGCCTCGGGCCCCAGCACCAGGTCCTGGCGTGGGTCGGCCTGCAGGATCTTGGCCAGCTGCACCACCTCGTCACGGGTTTCGGGCAGCGGTGGGATCTTGCTGTAGTTCACATAGGTGGAAGCGTCCATGATGTTGCGGCCCTGGCCGTCGACGGTGCGCGTCACCGGCACGGCGCGCACCGTGCTGCCCGATACCGAGGCGGTCTGGCTGGCGTTGGCATCGAAGGCCGGATCGCCCCAGGCCAGCAAGGCTTGCGCTGCGGCAGGTTGTTGGCTCAGGCGTTTGAGCGACAGCCAGCCGTTCGCGGTGGGCACATGGCTGACCGCGAGATCTCGGATCAACCAGGCCACCTCACCCGTGTCCGGGCGGCGTGGCAGCACCGCAAAAGGCAGTTGTGCCAGGTGGCCCGAGGTGGCCACGATCAGGTGACGGCTGTTGCGCAGCAGCTCTTCAAACGGCGCCAGCAGCTGGCGGTAGAGTTCGTGGCCGCTGGCCACATCGAAAGCCGGTGCGCGCGTGCCCAGGCCCGCCACATCGAGGGTTTTGCGCAGACGTGTGACCAGGGTTTTGATCTGCGCTTCGGGCACATCGGCGGCGTGAAAGCGCACCTTGCCATTGGGCTCGATCGCCCAAACATAGGTTTTGTCTTCCAGCGCGATGATGGTCATGAACAGCTCATCGGCCTGCAGCTGTTTGGCCACGTCTTGTGTAGAAGGAGCCTTGGGCTGGATGAGCTGGAAGTACTCGGGGTAGCTCTTTTGGATTTGCGCCTTGTACTCGCGCCGCTCTTGCTCGATCTCGCGCAGGCGCAAGCGCATTTGCGCCACCACCTGCGGTGTGCGGTGTTTTTCGTCTTCGGTGGTTTGGCCGCTGATGTAGGCCGTCAACGAGGCGATCTCGTTCTTGGCGTCTTGTTCTTTGCGGATGATCTCGGACAGGCCTGGCACATTCACGCCGTTGCGCACCGCCGCCTCGGCCAGCGCCTGCTGCACCTTGGACACATTGAGCTGCTCGGCCAGCTGAAAAATCGTCTCTGCGTCCTTGGGGTTCTGTGCTGCGGTTTGTGCCAGCAATTGCAAATAGCTTTGCAACACAAAGCGGCGCACCTTTTGCTGAATGGCTGTTTCGGTGAAGTCCCCTGTCAGCGAAGACGGCGCCGTCATGCTGCGGATGGCTTGCTCGAAAGCCGTGCGTGCCTGCTCGCGCTGACCGGCCTTTGACAAAGCCGTGGCGAGCATGCCGCGGTTGATGGCGCTGAAGTGGTGATCCGGACCGAAGTTTTCGGTCAGTGACTGCATGTTGTCCTGCAGTTGCTGTACGGCTTTGTCGTGGAGCCCATTCTTGATGTAGGCGAAGCCCCTCAACAGAGCCTGGGCGTGCACGCCCGTGGCCTGGCGCCCCAGGCGTTCGGTCTCCTGGTCAATCAGTTGATAGCCTTGCAGGGCTTGTTGCCACTGATCAGCTCCGACCAAAGCGGTGTTCATCCGGTTGCGCGCGTGTAACCACATCGGCGATCCGCGTTCATAGCCTTGGGACAAGACCAACTTTTCACTGAGCTCTGCAAATTTGGCTGCTTCTGCATACAGGCCTACGGCGTTGTAGTAATCGGCAACCCGGTTGTAAAAACCTTGCAGCGTGGTCTCTGGGAAGCCGTATTCCTTGGTGCGTTTGTAGGCTTCGCGCATCGTCCACTCGGCGTCTGCAAATTGGCCCGATGCCGTTTGATGCGATCCCAGTTCGGCATAGGCAAACAGCATCGTTCCGTAGGCATAGACCCTGGCGTTTTCACTGGGGGCCATGCTGACCAAGCGGGCCAGGTTGGAGGCTTTTTCAACAGCCAGGCGCGCGTTTTGGATGCCGTCCTCCCATTTCCCTGTACGCATAAAAAAACGTGATTTGCCGATGTGGTATTCGACCTCGGCACGCGAAATCCAGAACACGGCGTCCCCGCGCCGCGTCATGTTGCGCAGATCCGACTTGATCAGGTTCTCTGCCTCGTCCATCAAACGCGCCGCTTGAGGGATGTTGTTGTCGTCCAGGTAGTCCATCGCCACATAGACGCGCAAGCGGATCGCGCTGGGAGGCCAGCGTTCGCTTTGGATCATCTTGTGGCCCAGTTCAAATGCTTCTGCCCGCTTTTCAGTGCCTGACAAAAAACCACGCAAACTCCATTGGCCCTCGACGTCGAATTTCGCCCATTCGCGCAGGTTCTGTTCCCGGATGCCGTTTTGTCCCAACTTGAAAGCGGCCAAATCTTTTTGTCGATAGATCAGTGTGCGCGTGGTGTTCAGCGCACCGGGGTCGATGGGCTTGTCCAAGATCGCTTGCATGCGCTCGCGCTCTTCTGGGCTCAGTCGAATGCCCGCCTGGTCCAAGTTCTGGGCTTGTGCGCAGAGGCTGAAAAGCACCACAAGGCCGGTGCACAGGTGTTTGAGAGCGGCAATGGTTTTAAACATGGTGGCGAGTCGCATCAAAACAGTGAGGTGGGCAATGCGGATGGGCAGGTCTTCGTTTCATTCCAGCGCCCGCAGCACCTTTTGCACCAGTTGTGCATCGTCTTGCTGCGGATCGATCTGGCGGGCCAGGGTGTCGGTGCCGCTGGCCTGCTGCAGCATGTGCAGCTGGTGCACCAGCAGGCGGTATTGCATCAGTGCCAGCTCGGGCTGGGCGTGCGGGTCGATGAGCACCGCGCGCAGCTTTTGGCGCTCTTGTTCTTTGCGCGCCTCGATCTCGGCCTTGGCCTCTTCGGTCATGCGCCGCACATCGTCGGGTGAGAGGTGCAGCCGCTCGGTTTCGGCCGCCAGCAGGTCGCGCGCCTTGGCATCGAGCTTGCCCTCGTGGTAGGCCTTGAGCAGTTGCTGGCGGAAGGTTTCTCGGTCAATGCGCAGCTGGTCGGTGAAGGCCGAGGCCAGCAAACCAGCGGGGATGGCGAAGATGCCGATGCCCAGCAGGGCCAGCACCACCGTCAGGGCCCGGCCCATCGGCGTCACCGGGGAAATGTCCCCATAGCCCACCGAAGCCAAGGTGACCACCGCCCAGTAAATCGACTGCGGGATGTTTTCAAACTTGTCGGGCTGGGCCTCGTGCTCAAACAGGTAGCCCATGCTGGCCGTCAGCACCACCAGCAGCAGCATCACAAAAACCGAGGCAAAAATCACCTGCCATTCACGCTTGATCACCTTGTAGAGGGTGGCGGTGGCCGAGGTGTAGCGCGTGAGCTTGAGCAGGCGCAGCAACCGGAACACGCGCAAAAAGCGCAGGTCCAGCCCGGTGCTGACCAGGTGCTCCAGCAAGAACGGCAAGATCGCCAGCAGGTCGATCACGGCATGGCCGCTGCGCGCAAAGGCCAGGCGCGCGGACCAGGCTTTCTTGAAGCGCGGGTGCTCAGGCGCGCAGTACAGGCGCGCCAGGTATTCCACCGTGAAAATCCCGAACGCGATCAGGTCGATCGCTTGCAGCTCCTCGGCGAACACCGCCCGCACCGACGCCACCGATTCGAGCACCACCGAGACGATCGACACCAGCACCCAAAAGACGATGAAATTGTCGACGTAGGAATGCAGCTGCCCCGAGTGCCCGGTGGGCTCGAGCAGGGCATGGATTTTTCCGCGCAGGCTGCGGTGCTGGTTGAGCCGGTGAAACTCTTGCCAGGCCGGCACCATATAGCGCGTGAGTTTGAAAATCCGCATCAGCCGCAGCACCCGCAACACACGCAGCAATTCCACGTCCATCGGGATGAAGGCGGCGAAGTAAAACGGCGCGATGGCCAGCAGGTCCACCAAGGCGTAAGGGCTCAGCATGTAGCGCAGGCGGGCCAGGCGCTGGCCTTGGTAGGCGGGGTCGTGTGCCGCAGCCCCCACGCGCAACACGTACTCCAGGCTGAAGAGCCCGATTGACACCAGGTCGAACCACCGAAACAGCGCCTCCTGGTCCTGGTAGAGCAGCGGATTGTGCTCGGCCACCACGGCCAGCACGCTCGCGATGATGAGCCAGCCCACGGCATGCTCCACCCGGCGCGCGTAGCCCTGGGCGTTGTCGGTGTCAAACAGGTGGTGGTGGACCTGGGCCCAAAAGCCCTGAGGGGCTTCGGCGGGCGTGTGGGGGGAAGGGGTGCCCATGGGGTGTCGCGCCAAATCGAATAACCTCTGATTTTGTCGGAATTATTGTTTCCTGGCGCGGGGCGCTGCGAAAACACGACGCCCATGCGAAAAAACCGGCATCGTCCCCCGCACCGGCGAAGCCCTGCCGGGCGCGCTATCATCGCGCCCACGGGCCGATAGCTCAGCTGGGAGAGCGCTGCGTTCGCAATGCAGAGGTCGGGAGTTCGATCCTCCTTCGGTCCACCACTTTCGTGCGGGTCTGCACCCGCTCGCCCCCAGCGCTCTGCGCCCACCTGCCACACCGCCCCGTGCTCACCCCCGCCGAACAGGCCTTGCTGGCCGACCAGCACTTCGACGCCGATTGGCCGGCGCGCCTGCCTTACCGTTTCGACCCTGCCGGCCGCAATGCGGTGTTGGGCCGTCTGGTGCGTGGGGGCCGGGTGGTCCACCTGGGCTTTGCCGACCACGCGCCGCTGATCGCCGCCAAACGCGCGCAAGGCGTCTGGCTGCACGACCGGGTGCGGACCGAGGCCCAGGCGGCCTGGGGCGTGGACATCGATGCCAAAGCGGTGGCGCTGGCGCACAGCCTGGGCGTGCCTGATCTGCAGGTGGCCGATGTGCACGGCCCCGACATGCCCGCGCTGTTGCAGCGCTGGGCCCCCGACCGTTGGCTGCTGCCCGATGTGCTGGAGCACCTGCACGCGCCGGTGGCCTTTGTCCAGCGCCTGGCGCAACTGGCGCCGCAGGCGCGCCTGGTGGTCTCGGTGCCCAACGGCCTGAGCCTGCGCAACCAGTTGCAAGCGTTGCGCGGCATCGAGCGCATCAACACCGACCACCTGTGTTGGTATTCGCCGTTCACCACCCTCAAACTGTTGCGCCGCGCCGGCTACGTGGCCGAAGCCTTGTGGGCCACGCAGATCGCCCCGGCGGGCTCGCTGGCGGGCAAGGCCCTGGCCGCGATGGTGGCGCGCCGGCCGCTGTGGGCCGACAACCTGATCGTGGTGGCGCGCGTGGCCGATCCGGACGCTTCAGCGCCCCAGCCGCGCTGACCACACGGCCTGTGCCGCCAACGCCAGCGCCAAGGCCCCGCTCAGCGCCCACAGATGGGCCTCCAGGCCCCAGCCCCACAGCGGGGGCAGCAGCAGCAACAGCACTTGCCCCGCGTTGATGCCCAGGCACTGCCAGCTGTAGCGGCTGGCCTGGCCCTGCTGGAAAGGCCGGTGCGAGGCGGCCGCCACCAGGCTCGCCCCCGCTTGCCACAGCGCCAGCGGCAGCACATAGGGCAGCAAGGCTTGCCAGGACGGCGCCAGCCAGCCGTGCTGCAGGGCCAGCCAGGCCAGGCCTGCCAGGCCGCTCACGCCCAGCCCCCCGGCCAGCGCCGCCCACAGCGACGAGGGCCGTTGCGCCTGCGGTCGGCTCAGCGCCACCTGGGCCCAGGCGCTGCCCACCAAGGCCGGCACAAAGCCGAACACGCGCAGCAGCACCAGCAGACAGGCGGCCTGGGCTGCGCCGTACAGGGCGGCCCAGTGCGCGGCCAGCGCGGTGGCCACCAGCACATCGCTGGCGCTGTGCAGCAATTTGAGCCGCTCGCTGCGCGCATCGCCTGCAGCGGCTGTGCTGGGCGTTGGCAAAGCTTCGTGGGTCCCCTGGGTCCACAAAGGGTGCAGCCACAGTGCCCCCAGCAGGTAACCGGCCAGGGCGGCGCCCAGCAGCAGTGCGCTGCCCGCTTGCGGCAGCCACCAGGCGCCAATGCCCGCCAAAAGCCCCGCCAGCACCGGCGGCGACAGGCGCACCAGGGCAATCGACAGCGGGCTGTGCACCCGCAGGGCCAGGCTTTGCGCCAGCAGCCAGCCCATCTGCGCGAGCGCGGTGGCACCAGCCCACAGGGCCAGGGTGGGCAGGGCCAAGCTGGCTTCGCGTTGCACCCCTGCCCAGGCCAAGGCCAACAGGGCCAAGGGGCTCAGCCACAGCCAGCGGCGCAGGCTCAGCCGCCAGGCCTGGCGCGCGGCGGGCACGGCCGCCCGCTGCGGGTTGGCCAACAGGCTCAGCGGGCTTTGCGCCAGCGCCAGCGTGGCCCAGCCAAACGCGGTTTGCGCCACCAGCGAAAACACCCCCACGGCAGAGGGCTCGAACAGGCGCAGCAGCACCAGCGCCATCAGCGCTTGGGCCGCCAGCGCGACCAGGCTGCCCAGGGCCGCAGGCGCCGCACCGGCCAAGAAGCCTGGCCGGTTCATGCGCGGTCCTCCGCCAGGCCCAAGGCGGCCCAGATCGGCAAATCCGCCAGGCGCTCGGGCCAGGCCAGGGCGTGCAAGGCGCTGCGGTCGCCTTGGTGCGCAGGCAAGTGCTGCAGGGCCTGGCGCCACGCCTCGGCGCTGTCGCTGGCGCTCAGCAGGCGCACGCGATCGGGGTGCTGGGCCGCGATCCCTTCGGCCCAGGCGTAGCGGTTGCTGAGCACGGGCAGGCCGACGGCCAGGTATTCGAGCACCTTGGTCGACGTTTGCTCTGTGAGCGGCAGCCGCTCGGGCATCAGGTTCAGGCCCGCGCGCGCGCGCAGCAGCTGCGCCGGCACTTCGTTGTGCGGCACACGGCCGCTGCAGTGCACGTGTGGCCAGTTCTTCACCAGGGCGCGCAACGCGGTCGGCACTTCGCCCACCAGCAGCAGCGACAGGCCGGCTTGTGCGATGGCCTGCAGGGCCGGTGCGCAGGCCAGCAGGCGGCTCATCTCGCCCAGGTAGACCAGGTCGAACTCGGGCGTGCCCTTGGCTTGGGCCTGCAGAAATGTGGCCGGTACGCCCATGTCGCGCAGGGTGCTGGGCACCCCGTCGTCAAAGCCCATGCGCGCACGCACCCAGTCGTTCAGGAAGACGCGGTACCGAGGGCGGGGCTGCGTCCAGCGCTTGACGCGGTCTTTGAGCGCGGGCCAGCGGCCCACGCTGGCCGAGGCGTATTCGTGCACCTGCACGCTGTGGCGCAGGCGCTGGGCGTGTGCAGCGCTCACGCGCCCACAGAGCCACCAGACGATGTCGGCGTCCAGCGGCACGCTGGCCGGGTCACGGTGCACCCGGCTGTGGTGGCCGAGCTGGGCCAGGTGCGTGGCGTAGGCGGCCAGCTCGGGCATGTAGGCCGCACCGGTGTGCACAAAGTGCACCGTCTTGGGGCCGGGCAAGGGCTGGCCGAGGCAGCGCAGCAGGTGCGCATGCCAGCGGTCCCCGAAGCTCTGCAGCGGGTGCAGGCGGGCCAGCATCAGCGCTTGCTGCTGACGCGTCTGCCTGGGCGTTTGCAGTGCGCGCTGCACGGTCCGGGCCAGAGCCAAGGGGCTGTCCTCGGGCGCGAGCCAGCCGGGCGCCCAGGCCCCCAGCATTTCTTGCAGGGCGGGCAGGGGCGTGCCGATGCAGGGCACGCCGGCGGCCAGCGATTCGAGCGCCACCATGGGGTAGCCCTCGTAGGCCGAGCACAGCAGCGTGGCCTGCCAGCCCTGGTAAGTGGCCGCCGTGACCGGCTGTTCGCCGGCAAAGTGCACGCGCCGGGCTTGCGGGTCTTCTGACCACAGGCCCATGGCTTGGGCTTGGGCCTGCAAGTCGGCGCGCAGGGGGCCGTCGCCGACCACCGTGAGGCGGTGGTCGGCGGGCAGGTGTTGCAGCATCTGCAGCAGACGCTCGGGCCGTTTTTCCGGGGACAAGCGGCCCACAAAGCCCAGCGCCACGCCGCTGTCGGCGAGCGCTGTGGTGCGGGCAGGTGCGGCCTCTGGCGCCGGGTTGTGGACCACAGCTTGCAGGCCCAGCGCAGCGCCGGGCACCAGGCGCTGCAGGCTGGTTTGCGAGGCGCGCGAGGCGAACACCAGTCCACTGGCCAATCGGTAAGTCCAGCGCAACAGCACGCGCCGCCATGCCGACACTGGCCGCGCTTGCAGCACCTCGGCCAGCGGTCCATGCACCCAGACCACGCTGGGCCGGTGCGCCAGCAAGCCCAGCAGCACCGCCCAGTAGGCCGGCTGGAAATTGTTGGACGCGACGATGAGCTCGGCCTCGCGCGCTGCCGCCAGCAAGGCCAGCAGGCCCGGCCGACCGTCGCGCACCGACAGGCTGCGGACCGTCCAGCCGCGCGCGCTCAGGCTCTGCGTGAGCAGGCCCAGCGCGGTGTGCACGCCGCCGTGGCCCTGCTCCTCGCTGAGCAGCAACAGGCGGTGGGTGGGGCGCGCCGCCAGCTTCACCGCGCCCCCTCGCCGGTCAGCACGGTGCGCAGCGTCTTGGCCAGGATCAAAAGGTCCATGGCCAGGCTGTAGTGGCGCACGTAGTACAGGTCGTAGCTGAGCTTGACGGCGGTTTCCTGCGCGCCGGCGGCGTAGCCCTGCTGCACCTGCGCCCAGCCGGTCAGGCCGGGGCGCACCAGGTGGCGGTAGGGGTAGCTCGGGATGTCTTGCGCGAACTGGGTGACGAAGGCCGTCTGCTCGGGGCGCGGTCCGATCAGGCTCATTTGGCCGCGCAGCACATTCCACAGCTGGGGAATTTCATCGAGACGGGAGCGGCGCAAGAAAGCGCCCAGGCGCGTGATGCGCGCATCGCCTTCGCCCGCGAACTGCGGCGTGTCTTGCGGGGTGTGGCGCATGCTGCGGAACTTGTGGATGCGAAAGGCCTGGCCATGCAGGCCGGTGCGCCACTGGCTGAACAGCGCCGGACCGGGGCTGTCCAGGCGCACGGCCAGGGCCACCAGCGCGCCCAGCGGCAGCCACAGCGGCGCGCTCAGCAGCACCGCCGCCAGGTCGAGCGCCCGCTTGACGAGGTCGTACGCCGGGTTGCCGTCGGGTTGCCAGAGTTCGCTCTCGAGCACCTCTTGCGGCACACGGCCCGAGAGGGCCTCGGCCAGCGCCTGTGCGCTGTACAGCCGCACATGGTGCAGCTTGAGCGTGGTCAGGATGGCGCGGCGCTCGCGTTCTTCGGCGGGGCTGCCGTGGGGGGCGGGGGCGTCGGCCAGCGCGCCTTGCACGCCCAGCACAGCGGGGCAGCGTTCGGGGTGCTGGCGCCAATGCGTGGGCCAGCGCAGCAGGCGCAGGCGCATGCGTGCGGCCGCCTGCGCCTGCGGCCCGAGCTGGGCCAGCAAGGTCTGCAGGCGCGCGGGCTGGTCCTCGTGCCAGTACAGCAGTTGCAGCGCGCGCGGCGCGATCAGCCAGCGGTAGCCCCACCAGAACCAGGCGGTGGTGAGCGCATAGCTCAGCAGCAGCGCGCTGCGCGAATAGGGCACTTGCGTCAATGCAAAGCCCAGCGGCGTCAGCACAAAGGGCGCGGCGGTGGTCACCAGCAACAGTGTGCTGCGTTCGGCCGCGGGCAGGTGCGCGCCACGGTAGAGCAGATGCGCCGCCACCGCATAGGGCAAGAGGCTGGCCAGCACGGTGCGCGAGAAATCCACCGTGACCCAGCCCCGCTGGCGCAGCCACAGGCCCAGCACATAGGCCAGGCCCAGCACCGAGGTGCCCAAGAGCGCCCACAGCAGCTGGCTGTGCTGTTGGCGCACACGCTCGGAGGCGAGCGCGGCGCGGTGGCGGCGCGGCAGCGTCATGGGCCAGGTGGCGGTGGGCAAGAGCGGCGCTTCTTCGTAGACCTGCAGCACTTGCGCGGCCATGGCCTGCGGGCGGTGGTGCGCGTCGTAACGCGCGCGTGCCGCCTGGGCCAGGCGCTGGCGCAGCGGCGCGTCCTGCAGCAGGCGGCGCAGGGCATGGGCGATCTCGAAAGGGTCGTTGGGCACGAGCAGGGCACTGTCTTCATGGACCAACAGTTCTTGCACGCCCGGCAAGCGCGTGGCGACGATGGCCATGCCGGCGCGCATGGCCTCGATCAGCGACATCGGCAGGCCCTCGTGGTCGGACAGCAGCACAAAGATCTGGTGCTGTGCCAGCTGCTCGGGCACGTTGTGCACATCGCCGCTGAAGCCCACGTGCGGCAGGTCCAGCTGGCTGGCCAGGCGCTGGTGTTCGGCGCGTTGCGGGCCGTCGCCCAGCAAACGCGTGGCCGGGCGCAGGCCCTCGGGCGCCAGCAAGGCCAGCGCCTGCAACAGCAGGTCGTGGCGCTTGGGCGGGGCCATGCGCGCGACCATCACCAGGCTGGGTTCGGTGCTGCGCTGCGGGCTGTGCCAGACCACGTCGGCGATCGCGTTGGGGATCACGCTGGCGCGCGCCGGGTCCATGGGCAGCTGCGCAGCCAGGGCTTTTTCGTGTTCGGAAACGCAGACCATGCGCGTGGTCCAGGCGGCCAAAAGGGCTTCGGCCAGCCAGGCGTTGGCCCGCACCAGCGCGGGGGCCTCGGGCTTGAAGCCAAAGCCGTGCACGGTGTAGACCACCGGCGTGTGGCTGAGCTTGCCCGCCAGGCGCGCGACCACACCGGCCACAGCACTGTGCACATGGATCAGGTCAGGCGGGTCGTCGCGCATCTGGGCTTGCAGCGCGCGCACCGAGCTCAGCACCCGCAGCGGGTTGAGCGAATTGCGCAACTGCGGCAGGGCCTGCGTGGCCACGCCCAGATCCTGCAAAGCTTGCTCCAGAAAGGTGCCGCCCTCGCCACCGATGAGCGCGGAAAAACGCACCTGGCCGCGCAGCGCACGGCACAGCTCGATCACATGGGTTTGCGCCCCCCCAATTTCGCCTTTGGTGATGACCAGCAGCACGTGCAGGGTGGATCCTCGGGTCAAGCCTGAGGATGACAGCGGGGTGGTCAGGTCCGCCCCCTTTTTGTCATGCCCGCGAAAGCGGGCATCCATGGCCCGGGCGTCCATGCCTCAGTGGTAGCCATCCGGGTTGCCCGATTGCCAGCGCCAGGCGTCTTGGCACATGCGCTCCACATCCAGTTGTGCCCGCCAGCCCAGCTCGCGCTCGGCCAGGGTGATGTCGGCGCACAGCGCTGCCACATCGCCAGGACGGCGGTCCACAAAGCGGTAGGGCACGGCCACCCGATTGACGCGCGCAAAAGTGTCGGCCAAGGCCTGCACGCTCACACCGCGCCCCGTGCCCAGGTTGACGGTGATGCTGCGCTGGCGCTCTTGCAGGTAGCGCAGCGCGGCCAGGTGGCCTTGCGCCAGGTCGACCACATGGATGTAGTCGCGCACGCCGGTGCCGTCGGGCGTGGGGTAGTCCTTGCCGAAAATGTTCAGCCACTCGCGCTGGCCCACGGCGACCTGGGTGATGTAGGGCATGAGGTTGTTGGGGGTGCCGCTGGGGTGCTCGCCGATCAGGCCGCTTTCGTGGGCGCCGACCGGGTTGAAATAGCGCAGGATGGCAACCTGCCAGCGCGGATCGGACGCTTGCAGATCGCGCAGCATGTCTTCGCAGATCAGCTTGGTGCGGCCGTAGGGGTTGGTGACTTGCAAGCGGGCCGACTCGGTGATCGGCACCGTCTCGGGGTCGCCGTAGACCGTGGCCGAGGAGCTGAAAACCATGCGGCGCACGCCGGCGCGGTCCATGGCTTGCAGCACAGCGAGCGTGCTGCCGATGTTGTTGTCAAAGTAGCGCAGCGGCTGGGCCACCGACTCGCCCACCGCCTTCAGGCCCGCGAAGTGGACCACGCCCTCGATCGCGTGCGCAGCAAAGATGCGGTCCAGCGCCGCACCGTCGCGCACATCGGCCTGCACAAAGTGGAATTTCGACCCGCACAGACGCTCCAGACGCTCCAGCACGTGGATGCTGCTGTTGCACAGGTTGTCGACGATGACGACCTCGTGGCCAGCGTTCATCAGCTCGACGGCGGTGTGCGAGCCAATGTAGCCGGCGCCGCCGGTGATCAGGATTTTGTCGGGCATGCCTGGGATTGTAGGCAGGGCATGGGCGGGCCTGGGTCCTCGGATCAAGTCCGAGGACGACAGCGCTTGTTTGTCATGGCCCGGCCTGACCGGGCCATCCAGGCCTTCACAAGCTGGGATAATCACAGGTTGCTCAGACATTCAGGGTTCCCCCATGGCTCAATACGTTTTTTCGATGAACCGGGTCGGCAAGACCGTCCCGCCCAAGCGCCAGATCCTCAAGGACATTTCGCTGTCGTTTTTCCCCGGCGCCAAGATCGGCGTGCTTGGCCTCAACGGCTCGGGCAAGTCCACGCTGCTCAAGATCATGGCCGGCATCGACAAGGAGATCGAAGGCGAAGCCATCCCCATGCCCGGTCTGAAGATCGGGTATTTGCCGCAGGAGCCCCAGCTCGACCCCGAGCACACCGTGCGCCAGTCGGTCGAAAGCGGCATGGGCGAAGTCGCCGCGGCCAAGCAGCGCCTGGAAGAGGTGTACGCGGCGTATGCCGAAGAGGACGCCGACTTTGATGCCCTGGCCGCCGAACAGGCCCAGCTCGAAGCCATCATCTCGGCCGCGGGCGCCGAAGGCGATTCCGAGCACCTGCTGGAGATCGCGGCCGACGCGCTGCGCCTGCCCCCCTGGGACGCCACCATCAAGAACCTCTCAGGCGGTGAAAAGCGCCGCGTGGCGCTGTGCCGCCTGCTGCTGTCCAAGCCCGACATGCTGCTGCTCGACGAACCGACCAACCACCTGGACGCCGAATCCGTGGACTGGCTCGAGCAGTTCCTCGCGCGCTTCTCGGGCACCGTGGTGGCCATCACCCACGACCGCTATTTCCTGGACAACGCGGCCGAGTGGATCTTGGAACTCGACCGTGGTCACGGCATCCCCTACAAGGGCAACTACTCCACCTGGCTGGAGCAGAAGGAAGCCCGTCTGGAGCAGGAACAAAAGAGCGAAGACGCCCGCGCCAAGGCCATGAAGAAAGAACTGGAATGGGCGCGCCAGAACCCCAAGGGCCGCCAGGCCAAGAGCAAGGCCCGCCTGGCCCGCATCGAGGAACTGAGCGACTACGAATACCAGAAGCGCAACGAGACCAACGAGATCTTCATCCCGGTGGCCGAGCGTCTGGGCAACGACGTGTTCGAGTTCAAGAACGTCAGCAAGTCCTTTGGCGACCGCCTGCTGATCGACAACCTGAGCTTCAAGGTGCCCGCGGGCGCCATCGTGGGCATCATCGGCCCCAACGGCGCCGGCAAATCGACGCTGTTCAAGCTGATTTCGGGCAAGGAAAAGCCCGATTCGGGCGAGGTGCACATCGGCCAGACGGTGAAGATGGCCTTTGT
>JBDLTR010000135.1:0-14443 GCA_039805705.1 Pseudomonadota bacterium | reverse complement strand
GGACGCCGCAAGATCACCCAGTACACCCGTTTTGGCGCCTTGGGTCTGGCTTTGTTCCAGTCGCTGGGCATCGCGATGGCGCTAGAAGCCTCGGCGGGTCTGGTGATCAACCCTGGTTTCGGTTTCCGCATGACCGCGGTGGTCAGCCTGACCGCAGGCACCATGTTCCTGATGTGGCTGGGTGAGCAGATTACCGAGCGCGGTCTGGGCAATGGCATCTCGATCCTGATCTTCGCAGGCATCGCCGCAGGTCTGCCCAATGCCTTGGGGGGGCTGTTCGAGCTGGTGCGCACGGGCGCCATGGGCCCCCTGGTGGCGATGTTCATCGTGGCCGTTGTTGTGCTGGTGACCTACTTCGTGGTCTTTGTGGAGCGTGGCCAGCGCAAGATTTTGGTCAATTACGCGCGCCGTCAGGTGGGCAACAAGGTGTACGGCGGTCAGTCCTCGCACCTGCCGCTCAAGCTGAACATGGCGGGTGTGATCCCCCCGATCTTTGCCTCGTCGATCATTTTGCTGCCTGCGACCGTGATCAACTGGTTCAGTTCTGGCGAGTCCAGCAATGCCGTGGTGTTGTTCTTCAAAGACGTGGCCGCTGCGCTGAGCCCGGGTCAACCGATCTATGTGATGTTCTACGCCGCAGCGATCATCTTCTTCTGCTTCTTTTACACCGCACTGGTGTTCAACAGCCGCGAGACGGCCGACAACCTGAAGAAGAGTGGCGCTTTCATCCCGGGCATTCGCCCGGGTGACCAAACGGCCCGCTACATCGACAAGATTTTGCTGCGTTTGACGCTGATTGGGGCTGCCTACATCACCTTTGTGTGTCTGCTGCCCGAGTTCCTGATCCTGAAATACAATGTTCCGTTTTACTTTGGCGGCACGTCCCTGTTGATCATTGTGGTGGTCACCATGGATTTCATGGCCCAGGTACAGAACTATTTGATGTCCCAACAATATGAATCGCTTTTGAAAAAGGCGAATTTCAAGACTTCGATTGGTGGTTGAGGGTGAGTGATGGCAAAGGACGATGTCATCCAGATGCAAGGCGAAGTGCTGGAAAACCTGCCCAACGCCACCTTCCGAGTGAAGTTAGAGAATGGTCATGTTGTGCTGGGTCACATTTCCGGAAAGATGCGGATGCACTACATCCGCATCCTGCCGGGTGACAAAGTCACCGTGGAATTGACGCCCTACGATTTGAGTCGGGCCCGTATTGTGTTCCGTGCCAAATAAGCCGGGACAAACGCAAGAGTTTTAGGAGAAGAACCATGAGAGTTTCGGCTTCGGTCAAGAAAATCTGCCGCAACTGCAAGATCATCCGCCGCAAGGGCGTTGTTCGCGTGATCTGTACCGATCCGCGTCACAAGCAGCGTCAAGGCTGATTGCACAAGTTTTAGAGGACGAAAATGGCACGTATCGCTGGCATCAACATTCCGCCGCACAAGCATGCTGAAATTGGCCTGACCGCCATCTTCGGCATCGGTCGCACCCGCGCTCGCAAGATTTGCGAAGCCTGCGGCATCGCTTACTCCAAGAAGGTCAAGGATCTGACCGACGCCGACCTGGAGAAAATCCGCGACCAGATCGCCCAGTTCACCATCGAGGGTGACCTGCGCCGTGAAACCACCATGAACATCAAGCGCCTGATGGACATCGGCTGCTACCGTGGTTTCCGTCACCGCCGTGGCTTGCCGATGCGTGGCCAGCGCACCCGCACCAATGCCCGCACCCGCAAGGGTCCGCGCAAGGGCGCAGCCGCACTGAAGAAATAAGCCGCATTGAGAAGAGAACACCATGGCTAAACAACCCTCCAGCAACGCAGCCCAGCGCGTGCGCAAAAAAGTCCGCAAGAACATTGCCGACGGCATCGCCCACGTGCACGCTTCGTTCAACAACACCATCATCACCATCACCGACCGCCAGGGCAACGCCCTGTCGTGGGCTTCTTCGGGTGGTCAGGGCTTCAAGGGTTCGCGCAAATCGACCCCGTTCGCTGCCCAGGTCGCTTCCGAAGTCGCTGGTCGCGCTGCCCAAGAGCAGGGCATCAAGAACCTGGACGTCGAGATCAAGGGCCCCGGTCCTGGTCGCGAGTCTTCGGTGCGCGCCTTGGGCGCGCTGGGCATCCGCATCACTTCGATCTCCGATGTGACGCCGATCCCGCACAACGGCTGCCGCCCGCAAAAGCGCCGCCGCATCTGAGTTTTTCTCAAGCCCACCGCCAGGCCATGCTTGCATCGCCTGGCTCCCGCATTTTTAAGAGTGCGGCAGTTTCACCAAGGACATCCAAGTGGCACGTTACCTCGGCCCCAAGGCCAAACTCTCTCGCCGTGAAGGCACCGACCTGTTCCTCAAGAGCGCACGTCGCTCGATCGCGGACAAGGCCAAATTCGACACCAAGCCCGGCCAGCACGGCCGCACTTCGGGTCAGCGCACCTCCGACTTCGGTCTGCAGCTGCGCGAAAAGCAAAAAGTCAAGCGCATGTACGGCGTGCTGGAAAAGCAATTCCGCCGCTACTTCGCTGAAGCCGACCGCCGCAAGGGCAACACCGGTGCCAACCTGCTGTCGCTGCTCGAGTCGCGTCTGGACAACGTGGTCTACCGCATGGGCTTTGGCTCCACACGCGCCGAAGCACGCCAGCTCGTCTCGCACAAGGCCATCACCGTGAACGGCCAGCAGGTCAACATCCCGTCGTACCTGGTCAAGGCGGGTGACGTGGTCGCCGTGCGCGAGAAGTCCAAGAAGCAAAACCGCGTGGTCGAGGCCTTGCAACTGGCCCAGCAGGTGGGTCTGCCGGGTTGGGTGGAAGTCAACGCCGACAAAGCCGAAGGCACCTTCAAGAAGACCCCGGACCGCGACGAATTCGGCGCCGACATCAACGAATCGCTGATCGTCGAACTGTATTCGCGTTGATCCAACGCCGTCTTATCCGTTCCCGGGCCGCCAGGCATGGCGGCTTCGGGTGCTTCGTCAGCCTTACCGGTGTAACGAGCCGGGGGTATTGAGAGGAAGTCTGCATGCAAACCAATCTGCTGAAACCCAAAGCCATCCAGGTCGAGCAAGTGGCCACCAACCGCGCCAAAGTGACGCTCGAGCCCTTCGAGCGCGGCTATGGCCATACGCTGGGCAACGCCCTGCGCCGTGTGCTGCTGTCTTCCATGGTGGGCTATTCAGCAACCGAAGTCACCATTGCCGGTGTGGTGCACGAGTACTCGTCGATCGATGGCGTTCAGGAAGACGTCGTCAACATCTTGCTGAACCTCAAGGGCGTGGTCTTCAAGCTGCACAACCGTGACGAAGTCACGTTGAGCCTGCGCAAGGACGGCGAAGGCGCCGTCACCGCCGCCGACATCCAGACCCCGCACGACGTCGAGATCATCAACCCCGAGCACGTCATCGCCAACCTGTCGCAAGGTGGCAAGCTGGACATGCAGATCAAGGTGGAAAAGGGCCGCGGCTATGTGCCCGGCACCATGCGCCGCTACGCCGATGAGCCGACCAAGGCCCTGGGCCGCATCGTGCTGGACGCTTCGTTCTCGCCGGTCAAGCGTGTGAGCTACACCGTCGAAAGCGCCCGCGTGGAGCAGCGCACCGATCTGGACAAGCTCGTGCTCGAGATCGAGACCAACGGTGCCATCACCGCCGAAGACGCGGTGCGTGCCTCGGCCAAGATCCTGGTGGAACAGCTGGCTGTGTTCGCCCAGCTCGAAGGTGGCGAATTGTCGGCCTTTGACCAGCCCGCCCAGCGCGGTGGTGCCGGCAGCTTCGACCCGATCCTGCTGCGCCCTGTGGACGAGCTCGAGCTCACCGTGCGCTCGGCCAACTGCCTCAAGGCCGAGAACATCTACTACATCGGTGACCTCATCCAGCGCACCGAAAACGAGCTGCTCAAGACCCCGAACCTGGGTCGCAAGTCGCTCAACGAAATCAAGGAAGTCCTGGCTTCCCGTGGCCTCACTTTGGGCATGAAGCTCGAAGCCTGGCCGCCGGCAGGTCTGGAAAAGCGATAATACGAAGTTCTCGGAAAAAATCCGGGGTGTGCACGGGCAGTACCTGATACGGCTGCCTGTTTAATAAAGAAAGGAAAGCACCATGCGTCACGGTCACGGCCTTCGCAAACTCAACCGCACCAGCGAGCACCGCCTCGCCATGCTGCGCAACATGATGAACTCGCTCATCGAGCACGAAGTCATCAAGACCACGGTCCCCAAGGCCAAAGAACTGCGCCGTGTGATCGAACCCATGATCACCCTGGCCAAAGAAGACAGCGTCGCCAACAAGCGCCTGGCTTTCAACCGCCTGCGCAGCCGCGACAGCGTCACCAAGCTGTTCGCCGACCTGGGCCCGCGCTTTGCCAAGCGCCCCGGTGGTTACACCCGCATCCTCAAGATGGGTTTCCGTGTGGGCGATAACGCACCCATGGCCCTGGTGGAATTGGTCGACCGCCCCGAAGTTTCTGAAGCGCCCGCTGCAGAATAAGGTATAATTTCAGGCTTACCGCGGGGTGGAGCAGTCTGGTAGCTCGTTGGGCTCATAACCCAAAGGTCGTAGGTTCAAATCCTGCCCCCGCAACCACATCTCAGCGCACGCTGAACAAAAAAGACCCGCTCAGGCGGGTCTTTTTTTATGCCCTGTCCGAACCCAAGGCCAAGGAATCCCTCAACCCTCAAAGCCGCTGCAGCAGACCCTGCAAGGCATGCTCCACGGTGGCCTCTCGCACCGCCTGGCGGTCGCCGGCAAAGCAGATGCGCTCACTGCTCACGTGGCCACCGACACACCAGCCGAACCAGACCGTGCCCACGGGTTTGTCGGCGCTGCCCCCGGAGGGACCTGCCACACCCGTGACTGCCAAACTGGCCTGCACGGCGGCTTGGTGCCATGCCCCCTCGGCCATGGCACGCGCAACGGCTTCGCTGACCGCGCCGTGCACCGTGATCAAGTCTTCAGGCACGCCCAGGCATTGCGTTTTGGCGGCGTTCGAGTAGGTGACCCAGCCGCGTTCGAACCACAAGCTGGAGCCCGCCAGCGCGGTGCAGCGCGCCGCGATCAAGCCACCCGTGCAGCTCTCGGCCGTGGCCATTTGCCAGCCACGCCCCTGCAGCGCTTGCGACAGGGCTTGGCACAGGGCGCTGTTTTCCATGGTCATGTCCTCAGAACCAGCGCCACAGGGCGATCACCAAGAGCGTGCAAAACGCCGCCACCAGGTCGTCGAACAAGATGCCCCAGGCGCCGCGCCATCCCCAGCCTTTGAAGGCCTGATCAGCCCAGGCCACCGGCCCTGGCTTGGCGGCGTCGAAAAAGCGGAAGAGCGCAAAGGCCGCAAGCTGGCCGCCGAAGCCCGTGGGCATCACCAGCCACAGCACCAGCCACATGGCCACCACCTCGTCCCAGACCACAAAAACCGGGTCGGGCAGGTCAAGGTGGTCCACCGTGGTTTTGCAGGCCCACCAGCCCACCAGCAAGGCCAACGCGACCAGCAGGCCTTGCCCCCACGGCGAGAGATGGGGGGCCAGCACCAGCCAGCTGAGCCAGGCCCAGAGGCTGCCCACGGTGCCTGGGGCTTTGGGCGAGAGGCCCGCACCCAAGCCGAGCGCGATGGCATGCGCGGGGTGGGAAAGCAAGAAGGCCGGACTGGGTCGCAAAGGCATGGGGATCAGGCGAAGTGGTCAAACGAAGCAAAGCGCTGCGGCACTTCCTGCCCGGCGGCGTTGACCAGCGCCAGGCCTGGCGCGGACTGGATCTGGCCGATGCGGGTCACCCGCGTGCCGCTGCGCTGGGCCGCCGCTTGCACAGCGTCGCGTTGCCCGGGGGCAGCGGTGAACACCAGCTCGTAATCGTCGCCGCCCGAGAGGGTGCAGGTGCGACGCCACGACGCAGGTGGACTCCAGGGGGTGGCCAGCAAGGTGTCGGTGTGTGGCAGCTCAAGGCGTGCGCCCACGCCGCTGCGTGTGAGGATATGCCCCAGATCGCCCAGCAGCCCATCGCTGATGTCGGCGGCCGCCGTGGCAATGCCACGCAGCGCCATGCCCAGTGCCACGCGGGGCGCCGGGCGCTCCAGGCGCTGACGGCAGGCGCTGAACACCTCGGTCGGTAAGTCGATGTGGCCACGAAAAGCCTCCAGCGCCAGGCGTGCATCGCCCACCGTGCCGCTGGCATAAATGTCATCGCCCGCGCGTGCGCCGCTGCGCAGCAGGGCTTGGCCTTGCGGCACATCGCCCAGCACGGTGATCGCGACGTTGAGCGGTCCTTGTGTGGTGTCGCCACCGATCAGCTCGCAGCCATGGGCATTGGCCAGCGCGAACAGGCCGCGCGAAAAGGCCTCGAGCCAGGCCGTGTCGGCGCGCGGCAGCGAGAGCGACAGCAAAAATGCCCGTGGCTCGGCGCCGCAAGCGGCCAGATCGCTGAGGTTGACCGCCAGACTTTTGTGTCCCAGGTGCTCGGGGTTCACGGTGCTCAAAAAGTGCCGGCCTTCCACCAGCATGTCGGCGGACAGGGCCAGTTGGTGGCCGTGGCGCGGTGAGAGCAGCGCGCAGTCGTCACCCACCCCCAGATCGGCCTTGGGCGTGGGGCGGGTGAAGTAGCGCGCAATCAGGTCGAATTCGCCCATGGGCCAAGAATAACCGCAAGCCCGCTGCAGTTTCAGTGCAACAGGGGGCCGGCTTCGCTGCTGGATTGCAGGATGAAGGCCGCGATCGGCACATCAAAGCGGTGGCCGTCCACCGCAACGAAGAAATAGCTGCCGTGCATGATGCCGTGCGAGGTGCGCAGCTGGCAGCCGCTGGTGTATTGAAAGGCCTGGCCCGGCTTGAGCAGCGGCTGCTCACCCACCACGCCCAAGCCCTTGACCTCTTCGGTGTGGCCGTTGGCGTCCTCGATCTGCCAGTGGCGCGAGATCAGCTGCGCCGGCACACGCCCGGTGTTGGTGATGGTGATGGTGTAAGCAAAGGCATAGCGCCGACTGGCCGGATCGCTCTGCTCGGGCAGGTATTGCGGTTCGGTGTCGATCTGAAAAGCGTAGTCGCTGTCGTGGGCAGGATGAGGCATGGGCCGATGGTAACTGCGACAATGGCGCCATGAGCAAGATCCACCGCATTGCCCCTTCCATCCTCTCGGCCGATTTCGCCCGCCTGGGCGAAGAGGTGCAGAACGTCATTGCCGCCGGTGCCGACTGGATCCATTTTGATGTGATGGACAACCATTACGTGCCCAACCTGACGTTCGGGCCGATGATTTGCCAAGCGCTCAAGCCGCACGCCAAGACGGCGGCCGGCGCCGCGGTGCCGATCGATGTGCACCTGATGGTCTCGCCGGTGGACGCGCTGGCCGCCGCGTTTGCCGAGGCGGGCGCCGACCTCATCAGTTTCCACCCGGATGCCAGCACCCATGTGCACCGCAGCCTGCAGGCGATCAAGGGCAAGGGCGTGAAAGCCGGCCTGGTGTTCAACCCGGCCGAGCCGCTGGATGTGCTGGAGTGGACCATCGACGAGATTGACCTGATCCTGATCATGAGCGTCAACCCCGGCTTTGGCGGTCAGGGCTTCATCGATTCGGCGCTGCGCAAGGTCGAGCAGGCGCGCCAATGGATCGAGCGCAGCGGCCGTGATATCCGCTTGGAAGTGGACGGCGGCATCAAGGTGGACAACATCCGCCGGGTGGCCGACGCGGGCGCCGACACCTTTGTGGCGGGCAGCGCGATTTTCGGTCAGCCTGACTACCAGGCGGTGATCCAGCAGATGCGCGCCGCGCTGGCCTGATGGGCCTGTCCCGTTTTCGTGCCGCTATCGTCGACCTCGATGGCACGATGGTCGACACGCTGGGCGACTTCGAGGTGGCGCTCAACCGCACCCTGGCCGATTTGGACCTGCCGCCTGTCACGCGGGCTCTGGTCGAGCGGACCGTGGGCAAGGGCTCGGAGCACCTGATCCGCACGGTCCTGGCGCAGCAGATGGCCCTGCCCGAGGCGCAAGGCCTTGGCCAAGCCTGCCCGGCCTGGACGGCAGACAGCCTGTACCCCCGCGCGTGGGCGCTTTACCAGCGGCATTACCTGGCCATCAATGGCGATTTCGCCGAGGTCTATCCGGGTGTGGCCGATGGCCTGCAGGCCCTGCGCGATGCTGGCCTGGCCCTGGCCTGCTTGACCAACAAGCCGCTGGCCTTTGCGCGCGGCTTGCTTGCCACCAAAGGCCTGGACGCGCATTTCAGCCAGGTGTTTGGGGGAGACAGTTTCGCGCGCAAAAAGCCCGACCCCTTGCCCCTGCTCAAAACCTGCGAGGCGCTGGGCCTGGCGCCCAGCCAGGCGCTGATGGTCGGCGACTCCAGCAATGACGCGCAGGCGGGTCATGCCGCGGGCTGCGGCGTGGTGCTCGTGACCTACGGCTACAACCATGGCCAACCGATCCGCGAAACACCCGCACTGGCCTGGGTCGATGCGCTCAGCGACATCCCCGCTGCGCTGGCCAGCCGCTGACGCCGGCCGGTCAGCCGCCTTTGCTACACTTGACCCACCATGTTGTTCATCCACCACCCTTTGAGCGCAGCCCTTGCGCCGGTCTTCACCCCGCGGGAAGGCCGGGGAGCCTGGCCCTGGCGTCAGCCAGCCTGATCGCCTTTGCACCGGCGCTGCCGCGCCACCCGCGCCCGACCTCGGGCAACTGGATGAACCTGTGCACCCCCCAACCCCCACACGCTGGGGTGCCGAGCCGATGAAAGCTCACCCGTGATCACCGAACTTGAATTCAAAAGCTTGGCCGACCAGGGCTACAACCGCATCCCCCTGATGCTCGAAGCCTTTGCCGACCTGGAAACCCCGCTCTCGCTCTACCTCAAGCTGGCCCACTCGAAAGACGGTGGTCGCCACAGCTTCCTGCTCGAATCTGTCGTGGGCGGCGAGCGCTTTGGCCGTTACAGCTTCATCGGCCTGCCGGCCCGCACGCTGGTGCGCGCCAGCGGCTTTGGTGCGGCGGCCAAGTCCGAAGTCGTGCGCGATGGTGTGGTGGTGGAGACCGCGGCCGGCAACCCGCTCGATTTCATCGAACAGTACCAAAAGCGTTTCAAGGTGGCGCTGCGCCCGGGCCTGCCACGTTTTTGCGGCGGCCTGGCGGGCTACTTCGGTTACGACGCGGTGCGCCACATCGAGAAAAAGCTCGAAGCCAGCTGCCCGCCCGACACCTTGGGCACGCCCGACATCCTGCTCTTGCAGTGCGAGGAGCTGGCCGTCATCGACAACCTCTCGGGCAAGCTGTATTTGATCGTCTACGCCGACCCTGGCCAGAGCGAAGCCTATACCCAGGCCAAGAAGCGCTTGCGCGAGCTCAAAGAATTGCTCAAGTATTCGGTCAGTGCGCCGGTGATCAAGGCGAGTCAAACCTATCCGGCAGAGCGCGAGTTTGCCAAAGAGGATTACCTGCGGGCCGTGGAGCGCGCCAAGGAGCTGATTGCGGCGGGTGACTTCATGCAGGTGCAAGTCGGCCAGCGCATCAAGAAACGCTACACCGAGAGCCCGCTCTCGCTGTACCGCGCGTTGCGCTCGCTCAACCCCAGCCCCTACATGTACTTCTACAACTTCGGCGACTTCCATGTCGTCGGGGCCAGCCCCGAAATCCTGGTGCGCCAGGAGCACACCCCCGAAGGACAGAAAGTCACGATCCGTCCGCTCGCGGGCACGCGCCCACGGGGTGCCACACCCGAGAAAGACAAGGCCACCGAGGCCGAGTTGCTGGCCGACCCCAAGGAGCGTGCCGAGCATGTGATGCTGATCGACCTGGCACGCAACGACATTGGCCGCATCGCCCAGATCGGCTCGGTCAAGGTCTCCGAAGCCTTTGTGGTCGAGCGATACAGCCATGTGATGCACATCGTCAGCAACGTCGAGGGCATCCTGAACCAGGGCATGACCAACATGGACGTGCTCAAGGCCACCTTCCCCGCGGGCACACTCACGGGCGCGCCCAAGGTGCACGCGATGGAGCTGATCGACCAGCTCGAGCCGGTCAAGCGTGGCCTGTATGGCGGCGCCTGCGGTTACCTCAGCTACGCGGGCGACATGGACGTGGCCATCGCCATCCGCACCGCCGTCATCAAGGACCAGACGCTCTATGTGCAGGCGGCCGCCGGCGTGGTGGCCGATTCGGTGCCCGAGATGGAGTGGCGCGAAACCGAGCACAAGGCGCGCGCCCTGCTGCGCGCCAGCGAGCTGGTCGAGGAAGGCTTGGAGTGAGCACCATGAAAAAAATCAAATTGCTCATGGTCGACAACTACGACTCGTTCACCTTCAACATCGTGCAGTACTTTGGTGAACTCGGTGCCGAGGTCGAAGTCTTTCGCAACGACGAGATCACGCTCGAAGGCATCGCCGCACGTGCGCCCGACCGGCTGGTGGTTTCGCCCGGCCCCTGTTCACCGGCCGAGGCCGGCATCTCGGTGGCCGCCATCCAGCATTTCGCGGGCAAGTTGCCGATCCTGGGCGTCTGCCTGGGCCATCAGAGCATCGGCGCCGCCTTTGGCGGCAAGATCGTGCGCGCCCAGCAGCTCATGCACGGCAAGACCAGCGTCATCACCACCACACAAGAAGGTGTGTTTGCAGGCTTGCCCCCGCAGTTCACCGTCAACCGTTACCACTCGCTGGCGATCGAGCGTGCGAGCTGCCCAGCCTGCCTCAAGGTCACGGCCAGGACCGAGGATGGCGAGATCATGGGCGTGCGCCACACCGAACTCGACATCGAGGGCGTGCAGTTCCACCCCGAGTCCATCCTGACCGAGCACGGCCATGCCATGCTGCAAAACTTTCTGACCCGCCCCTGAAGGAGCACGGCCATGCCCATCACCCCACAAGAAGCGCTGCAGCGCACCATCGAACACCGCGAGATCTTCCATGACGAGATGCTGCACCTGATGCGCCTCATCATGAACGGCGAGATGTCGCCGGTCATGACGGCGGCCATCATCACCGGCCTGCGCGTGAAGAAGGAAACCATCGGCGAGATCGCCGCAGCGGCGCAGATCATGCGCGAGTTCTCGACCAAGGTGCACGTGGCCGACCCGACCCACCTGGTCGACATCGTGGGCACCGGGGGCGACGGTTCGCACACTTTCAACATCTCGACCTGTTCGATGTTCGTGGCTGCGGCCGCAGGCGCCAAGACCGCCAAGCACGGCGGGCGCAGCGTCAGCAGCAAATCGGGCAGTGCCGATGTGATGGAGGCGTTGGGCGCCAAGCTGGACCTCTCGCCCGAGCGGATTGCCGCGTCGGTGGCACAAAACGGCATCGGCTTCATGTTCGCGCCCCACCACCACCCGGCCATGAAGAACGTGGCCCCGGTGCGCAAGGAGCTGGGCGTGCGCACCCTCTTCAACATCCTGGGCCCGCTGACCAACCCGGCCGGCGCGCCCAACATCCTGATGGGCGTGTTCCACCCCGATCTGGTCGGCATTCAGGTGCGCGCCTTGCAGCGCCTGGGCGCCGAGCACGCATTGGTGGTGTACGGCCGTGATGGCATGGACGAGGTCAGCCTCGGCGCGGCCACGCTGGTGGGTGAGCTCCAAAACGGTGAAATCCGTGAATACGAGATTCACCCCGAGGACTTCGGCATGGCCATGGCCAGCAACCGCGCGCTGCGTGTGGAAACGCCCGAGGAATCGGTGGCCATGTTGCGCGGTGTGCTCGACAACCAGCCGGGCGCCGCGCGGGACATCGTGCTGCTCAACGCGGGCGCTGCGCTGTACGCGGCCAATGTGACGGCTTCGATTGGCGAGGGCATCGAGCGCGCCCGTGAGGCCCTGAGCAGCGGCGCTGCCAAGGCCAAGCTGGCGCAGTACATCGCCTTCACGCAGGCCGGCTGAGCGTGTCGGCCATCTGGCAGGACGAAGGCACCTGGATCGCGCTGGGCATCTCGGCGCTGTTTCTGGTCATGGCCTTGGTCATGCACCGGGTGTTTGTGCGGATACTCCAGTCCGGTTCGCCGGCGCAACAGGAACCAAAAGATGAGTGACATCCTGAACAAGATCGTGGCCGTCAAGCGCGAGGAAGTCGCCGCGGGCCTCAAAAAGAAATCCCTGGCCGCCATGCGCGCTGACGCCGAAAGCCGCGTGCTCACGCGCGACTTCGAGGGCGCCTTGCGTGCCAAGATCGCGGCAGGCCAGGCCGCCGTGATCGCCGAGATCAAAAAGGCCAGCCCGTCCAAGGGCGTGTTGCGCGAGGACTTCATCCCGGCCGACATCGCGCAAAGCTATGCCCAAGGCGATGGCCGCATCAGCGCGGCCTGCCTGTCGGTGCTGACCGACCAGCAGTTCTTTCAGGGCAGCAACGATTACCTCAAGCAAGCGCGCGCGAGCTGCGACCTGCCCGTCCTGCGCAAGGACTTCATGGTCGACCCCTACCAGGTCTTTGAGGCCCGCACGATCGGTGCCGACTGCATCTTGCTGATCGCGGCCTGCCTGAGCGATGCCCAAATGGCCGAACTCGAGGCCGTGGCCCGCAGCCTGGACATGGCGGTGCTGGTCGAGGTGCACGACCGTGCCGAGCTCGAACGTGCCCTGAAGCTCAAAACCCGCCTGGTCGGCATCAACAACCGCAACCTGCGCACTTTCGAGGTCAGCTTGCAAACCACGCTGGACATGTTGCCCGATGTGCCGGCGGATCGCCTGCTGGTCACCGAAAGCGGCATCCTGGCGCAGGCCGATGTGCAGCGCATGCGCGATGCGAACGTGCATGCCTTTTTGGTGGGCGAGGCTTTTATGCGCGCCCATGAACCTGGCTTGGCCTTGGCCGAGCTGTTTGCCTGATGGCGCAGGCCGGTTTTGACTGGGCGGCGCCCGCGCCGGCCCAGCTGCGGCACTGGCCGCCCGATCTGGCCGCTTTGGCCCCCGCCTGGCGCGAAGAGGTCGAGGCGTTCCTGGCTTCGCCGTCCGGGCAGGCCTTGTCCGGTCGTTTGCAGGCCGCGCTCGAAGCCGGTGCCGTGGTGTATCCGCCGGCGCCTTTTCGCGCGCTGGCGCTGACACCGCTGGAGGCGGTGCGGGTGGTGATCCTGGGGCAAGACCCCTACCATGGCCCGGGCCAGGCCGAGGGCTTGGCCTTTTCGGTGGCCCCTGGCGTCAAGCCGCCCCCCAGTTTGCGCAACATCTTCAAGGAGCTGCAGCGCAGCCTGGGCTTGCCACCGCCGGCCAATGGCTCGCTGGTCCGCTGGGCAAGCCAGGGCGTGCTCTTGCTCAACACCTGCCTCACGGTCGAGGATGGTCAGCCGGCCAGCCATGCGCGCTGGGGTTGGGAGGCTTTGACCGACCGCCTGGTGACGCGGCTGGCGACGCGGGCCGAGCCGGTCGTGTTCATGCTGTGGGGCGGGCATGCCCAGACCAAGGCGGGCCTGATCGCGCAGGCCGCGCCCGACGGCCGCCACTTGGTGCTGCAGGCCAACCACCCTTCGCCCCTGTCGGCTTTGCGTCCGCCCCAGCCTTTTCTGGGCTGCGACCACTTTGCCCTGGCCCAGCGCTTTTGGGCGATGCGGGGTCAAAACGGCCTCGATTGGTGAAAAAATGCCGCCGCCTTGCTGGCTGCAACAAAAAGATGGCATAATCTGAGGCTCGCTTCGGAGGGGTGCCCGAGTGGCTAAAGGGGGCAGACTGTAAATCTGTTGGCTTACGCCTACGCTGGTTCGAATCCAGCCTCCTCCACCAGCGAACCGGCTTGCCGGCAGACAAAGAGCATCTGGAAATGGTTTTCCGAGCATGGCTCTCGCGCTCGTGAGAATGCGAACGATGCGGGAGTAGTTCAATGGTAGAACCTTAGCCTTCCAAGCTAATGACGCGGGTTCGATTCCCGTCTCCCGCTCCAGTCTCCGGCCCAGCAGGTGTACAGCATTCGCCCTTGTGGCTCAGTGGTAGAGCACTCCCTTGGTAAGGGAGAGGTCGCGGGTCCGATTCCCGCCAAGGGCACCAAAAATGGGCGCGCAGCTTGAAGGCTGCGCGCCCTCTGTCTTGAGTTTTTGTTGAGTTTTGACCGCAACTTTTCGGAGTCGAAGAAATGGCCAAGGAAAAATTTGAACGTACGAAACCGCACGTGAACGTGGGCACGATTGGTCACGTTGACCACGGCAAGACCACGCTGACCGCTGCGATCACTACCGTGCTGGCTTCCAAGTTTGGCGGTGCTGCCAAGGCGTACGACCAGATCGACGCTGCACCTGAAGAGAAGGCCCGCGGCATCACCATCAACACCGCCCACGTGGAATACGAGACGGCCAACCGCCACTACGCCCACGTGGACTGCCCCGGCCACGCCGACTACGTCAAGAACATGATCACCGGTGCTGCCCAGATGGACGGCGCCATCCTGGTGTGCTCGGCCGCTGACGGCCCGATGCCCCAGACGCGCGAGCACATCCTGCTGGCCCGTCAGGTGGGCGTGCCCTACATCATCGTGTTCCTGAACAAGTGCGACATGGTGGACGACGC
>JBDLTR010000134.1:0-13091 GCA_039805705.1 Pseudomonadota bacterium | reverse complement strand
AGACCGGGTCGTTGCGCGAGAGGATCACCACCTCCACGCGCTGCGCCTCGGGCGTGTTGAAGGCCAACAATTTGCGCACCAGCGAAAACGCCACGCCCGGCTTGGCCGGTTCTTCGAGGCGCCCCAGCTGCAGCTGCATGTAGGCGCGGTCATCGCCTTGTTCGAAGACGCGGTTTTCCTCTTCAAAGTCGAACAGCGCGCGCGAAGAGATCGCGACGACCAACTGGCCTTCAAGTGTGACGGGCATGGTGCACCTCCAGTTCCCGTGGTTCGCGGCGCATGGATGGCCCGGTCAAGCCGGGCCATGACAAACACAGCATGTCATCCTCGGGCTTGACCCGAGGATCCAGAGGCAGGCACAGGTTCATTTCACCCATTGGTTCAGCGCCATGATCGGCATCAGCACCGCCAGCACGATCACCATCACCAGGCCACCCATGGCCACGATCAACAAGGGTTCCAGCACGGTGGCCAGGGCCAGGGCGCGGCGCTGCACCTCGCCCGAGAGTTGCTGGGCCGCGCGCTGCAGCATCACCGGCAGCTGGCCAGTCTGCTCGCCCAGGCGCGCGAACATGGCCAACAGGCCCGGAAAGCGCGGGTGCCGTGAAAGCGCGAGCGCGAGTGGCGCACCTTCGCGCACCTGCACCAGCGCGTCGAGGGCGTCGGCGCGCAGGGCCTGGTTCGACAAAGTCTCGGCCGCCGCTTGCAGGCCTTTGAGGATGGGCACACCGGCGGCACTCAGCATGGCCAGCGTCGAGGCGAAACGCGCCGCGTTGTAGCCGCGCACCAGCCGCCCGAGCACCGGCAGGCGCAGCCAGGCCGCGTCCCAGCGCAGGCGCAGCGCGTCTTGGCGCAAGGCCAGGCGCAGGCCCAGGCCCGCAGCGCCCAGCGCGAGCACCAGCAACCACCCCCAGTGCCGCACAAACTCGCTCAGGCCCAGCATGCCGCGCGTCAGCAGAGGCAGCTGGCGCTGGCTGCCGGCGAACACGCCCGCCACTTGCGGCACCACCGAGGTGACCAGGAAAACCACGATGGCCAGCGCCACCAGCGTGACGATGGCCGGGTACAGCGCGGCGCCCAGCAGCTTGCTGCGCAGCTGTTGTTGCGCTTCGAGTTCGTCGGCCAGGCGTTCGAGCACGGTGCCCAGCTGGCCGCTGTGCTCGCCCGCGGCGATCACCGCGCGGTCGATGGCGGGGAATTCCTGCGGAAATTGCGCCAGCGCGCGGCCCAGGCTGTTGCCGGCGTTGACTTCGGCGCGCACCGCGGCCATCAGGTGGCGCTGGCGCTCGTGCTCGGCTTCGTCGGCCAGGGCCGCGAGCGCGCGCTCCACCGTCAGGCCACTGCCCACCAGACCGGCGAGCTGGCGTGTCCAGACCGCGCGCTGGCTGGCGCTGAAGGCGCGGCTGGCCGGGCCGATGGGCCGCTGCCACCAGGGCAGGGCCGTTTCGCTGTCGTGGCGTGCGCCGGCGCCCAGCGTCTCGACCTGCAAGGGCACCAGGCCTTGCGCGCGCAGCTGGGTGCGTGCGGCGCGCGCGCTGTCGGCCTCCAGCGTGCCCTTGCGGGGCTGGCCGTCGGCTTGCAGGGCTTCGAAGCGGTAGGCGGGCATGGGCGTGGGCGGTTCAGGGGCCGAAGTAGAGCACACCGGCCTGGGCATTCCAGTGGCTGCGCTCGGTGGGCAAGGCGGTGGGGTAGAGCGTGCCGGTCAGCTGGCTGCGGTTGAGCTGCGCATACCAGGAGATGTGCCGCGTCAGGCGCTGGCGCAGCACCAGGCTGGTGTCCAGGCTGCTCCAGCCCGCGCCCTGGCGCACCGCGCTGTCGGGGCTGAGGCGGTGGCTGGTGGCGTTGGCCGAGGCGCTGGCCCAGGTGACGGACTGCGAGAGCAGCAGGGTGCTGCTGTCGTTGAGCGCCTGGCGGTAGGTGACGCCCGGCGAGAGCGTGGTGCCCACGCCGCGGTCCAGCAGGTCTTGCGTCAGGACCAGGCCCAGGCTCCAGTGCGACCAGCCCAGGTAGTCGATGGTGGCTTTGCCGCGCAGGGTTTTGAAGCCCGGCTCGAGGGCGTCCAAAGTGCTGTCTTTTTGCAGGTTGATGATGCTGGCCGACACCGAGGTGCGCAGCCGCGCTGTGTCGAGCCAGTCGTAGGTCAGGGTGTTGTCGGTGCGCACCTGGCCAAAGCGGTGCCAGGTTTCACCGTCCACCGGACCGGCGCGCCAGCGTCCCCAGCGCAGACCGATGATGGGCCGCAAGGCCAGTTCACCCGGTTGCCGCGTGTCGGCCATGCGCAGTTTGAGGCCCGCGGTCCAGATCAGGCGGGTCGGTGGGTCGCTTGCAGTCTCGGTGGCAGCGTGGATGGGGGGGCTGGCGTCCTCCTGCGCCCAGGCGCTGCCGGCCAGCGCGGTGCAGCACAGGGCGAGGGGCAGCACGGTGTGCATGGCTTCAGTCCCGCGTCACGCGCAACAGCTCTTCGGCGCTGGTGGTGCCCGCCCCGACCAGGCGTTGGCCGTCGTCGCGCATCAGCACCATGCCTTGGGCGATGGCCGTGGCGCGCAGCTCGGCTTCGGGCGCGCGCTGGTGGATCTGCGCGCGGATCTCGTCGCTGGCCACCAGCAGCTCGAAGATGCCGGTGCGCCCCGCGTAACCGGTGTGGCCACAGTCGCTGCAACCGGCGCCGTGGCAGGCGCTGCAGGTTTTGCGCACCAGGCGCTGGGCCAGCACGCCCAAGAGCGAGGAGCTCAGCAAGAAAGGCTCGACGCCCATGTCGGTCAGCCGGGTCACGGCGCTGGCCGCGTCGTTGGTGTGCAGCGTGGCCAGCACCAGGTGGCCCGTCAGCGAGGCCTGGATCGCGATCTGCGCGGTCTCAAAATCGCGGATCTCGCCGATCATGATGACGTCGGGGTCCTGGCGCAGGATGGCGCGCAGCGCCTTGGCAAAAGTGAGGTCGATCTTGGCATTCACCTGGGTCTGGCCGACGCCGGGCAGCTCGTACTCGATCGGGTCTTCCACCGTCATGATGTTGCTGCGCTGCGCGTCCAGGCGTTGCAACGCGGCGTACAGCGTGGTGGTCTTGCCCGAGCCGGTGGGGCCGGTCACGAGCAGGATGCCGTGCGGCTGCGCCACCAGCTGCTCAATCTGCTGCAGCACCTGCCCCTGCATGCCCACGGCCTCGAGCGTGAGGCGTTCCTGGCTCTTGTCCAAGAGGCGCAGCACCGCGCGTTCGCCGTGCGCGCTGGGCAGGGTGGACACGCGCACGTCGACGGCGCGGGTGCCCAGGCGCAGGCCGATGCGGCCGTCTTGCGGCAAGCGTTTTTCGGCGATGTCGAGCTCGGCCATGATCTTCAGGCGCGAGATCAGCGCGGCGTGCAGCGCGCGGTTGGGTTGCACCACCTCGCGCAGTGTGCCGTCGACGCGAAAGCGCACGCTCGAATGGCGTTCGTAGGGTTCGATGTGGATGTCGCTGGCGCCATCGCGCGCGGCCTGCGTGAGCAGGGCGTTGAGCATGCGGATGATGGGCGCGTCGTCGCTGGCTTCGAGCAGGTCTTCGACCGCGGGCAGCTCCTGCATCATGCGCGAGAGGTCGGCGGCCGATTCGACCTCGCTCACCACGGCGGCCGCGCCGCCGCTGCCGTCGGTCTGCGCGTGGGCATAGGCCTGCTGGATGCGCTGCGCCAGGTCGGCGCTGGGCAGGCTGTGCCACTGCGGCTGCTGCGCACCATGCACCCGCAACACCTCGGACAAAGCGCTGCGGCTGGAGTCGGCGCAGGCCCACAGCGTCAGGCGCTGGCCATCGTCCTCCAGCAGGAGCCGGTGGTCACGGGCGAAGGCGTAGGGCAGCAGCTGGCGCATGGTTCACTGGCCCGCGGCGGGCGTGGCCGGCGTGGCGGCGGGGGCTGCTTGTGGCGTGGTCAGCGGCGGCAGCACCGGCGCAGGGCCTGAGCCGAGCACCGGGTGCGGTGACGGCTGCGCCGCTTGCTGCAGGTCGATCATCTGTTGGTAGCGGCTCTGGCTCAGTGTGTCGGCCGCAGAACCATCGCGCAGCACCACAGGGCGCAGGAACACCATCAGGTTTTTCTTGTTGCGGTTGCGGCTTTCGCTTTTGAACAGCCAACCCAGGCCGGGCACATCGCCCAGACCGGGCACCTGGTCACGGTTGTTGCTGTACTCCTCGGACAAGAGGCCGCCGAGCACGATGACCGAGCCGTCGTCGACCACCACGTTCGATTCGATCGAACGCTTGTTGGTGGTGGGGCCGGAGGCGTTGGTCTTGCTGGCGGGGTCCACACTGGAGACCTCTTGGTAGATCGTCAGCTTGACCGTGCCCGACTCGCTGATCTGCGGCTTGACCTTGAGCGTCAGGCCCACGTCTTTGCGCTCGATCGTCTGGAAAGGGTTGACGGTGCTGCCGGTGGCATTGGCGTTGGTGTACTGGCCGGTGATGAAGGGCACGTTTTGACCGACGACGATCTTGGCTTCCTCGTTGTCCAGCGTGAGCAGCGTGGGCGTGGAGAGGATGTTGCCGTCGCCATTGGTCTGCAAGAAATTCGCCAGCGCACCCAGCACATAGGTGCCACCGATCTGGCGCACATTGCCGATGTTCAGGCCGCCGCCCAGGGCCGCCGCGGCCGTGCTGGCGGTGGTGTTGCCAGCGGCGGCGATGCCCAGCAAATTGCCCTGGCCCTTGGCACTGGCGATCTGGTTGTTGAGGTTGGTGCCGATGAAACCGACCGCGCCGCTGCTGCGCTGCGAGGCGGTCTGCCACTGGATGCCCATTTGCGCGGCCTTGTCGGCATTGACCTCGGCGATCAGGCTTTCCACCAGCACCTGGGCACGCCGCTGGTCGAGTTTGTCGATCACCTCGCGCAGCTGGCGGTACTGCGGCTCGGGCGCGGTGATGATCAGCGAGTTGGTGGCCGGGTCGGCCTGGATCTGGCCGCCGGTCGAGGGCTGGGCCGAGGGCGCGATGCTGGCGGTGGCCGGGTTGCCGGTGCCGCTGGGCGATGTCGGCAGGGGTGTGACCGGGCCCGCTGCGCCCACCGGCGTGCCGCTGGCGCTGCTGCGCTCGGCCGCGAGCGCGGCGCGCAAGGTGATGGCGAGCTTGGTGGCGTCGGCGTTCTTGAGGTAGACCACGTGGATGTTGCCGCTGGCGGCGCCCGCGCCCTTGGCCGGCGCCAGGTCCAGCTGTTCGACCAGCGCGCGCACCAGGCCCAGGCGCGCCGGGTTGGCCGCGCGCACGATCAGTGCGTTGCTGCGCGCATCGGCCAGCACCGTGGTGCGAAAGCCTCCCTCGCCCTGGGCGGGCGCCGCGTTGGGCGCGCTGGTGCTGGCGTTGGCATCGACCAGGCGCTGCACCAGCGGCGCCATGTCGCTGGCGATGCCGTGCTGCAGGCGGATCACATCGACACCGGTGGCGTTGGCCACATCGAGCGCCGCCACGATGCGGCCCAGCCGCTGCAGGTTGTCGGCGTAGTCGGTGATCACCAGCGCGTTGCTGCCGGGGGTGATGTTGATGGTGTTGTTGGGGCTGATCAGCGGGCGCAGCACCGGCACCAGGTTGTTGGCCGACTCGTGGTTCAGCCGAAAAATCTGCGTCATGACCTGGCCGCCGCCGGTGGGCGCCTGGCCGGCGTTGACCGGGCCGCTTTGCAGCTTGGCATCGGCCTCGGGCACCACGGTGTGGATGCCGGCGTTTTCCACCAGCGCATAGCCTTGTGTGCGCAGCTGCGCGGCAAACAGGCGCAGCGCCTGCGCCGGTGGCACCGGCAGGGTGCTGGTGAGGTTCATGGTGCCTTTGACGCGCGGGTCCACCACCACGTTCGCGCCCGAGAGCGTGGCCACGGTGCGCGCCACCGCCTCGATCTCGGCGTTGAGGAAGTTCAGCGTCACAGGTTCGCCGGGTTTGACGGCGGGTTTGCCACTGGCTTGTGCGAAGGCGGTGCTGCCCAGGCTCAGGTTCAGCGCCAGGCCCAGGGCCAGCAGGGAAAGGTGCAAAGGTGGACGTGGCATGGTCATCCCAGGGAAAGGCGGCTGCGCGGACCTTCGCGCCGACCGATGATGTTGAGCAGGTTGGACAGCGCGGCCTCAGCGCCCTCGTCGGCACTGGCCTCGCCGGTGAAACGCAGGCGATGGCCCAGCCACTGGCCCTGGCCAACGAGGCGCAGCGGGCCGCTTTGGGTGCTGAGCGTGAGCTCGGGCGTGGCGGTGCCACTGGTAGCGCCCTCACCGCCTGCCGCGGCCGTCAGCACGATGCGGTAGCTGCCCATGGGGCGCAGTGTGGACAGGCGCGAGGCCAAATCCTGCACCTGCAGCTCGGTCTGGCCCTGCCAGCGCAGGGCCTGGTCTTGCCAGGCCAGGCGCAGGTTCTGGCTGTGCCATTGCAGTTGGCCTTCGGCTTGCAAGGTGTTCCAGGGCGCACCCAGGCCGGCCAGCAGCGACAGCGGCCAGGTGCTGCGCTGGTCGTCCAGACGCAGTGTCCACTGCCCCTCTTCACGCGCCAGGCGCCATTGCAGCGGCTCGGGCGTGCAGCAGGCGCTCGAGAGCGCCAGGCGCAGGCCCAGACCCGACCAGCCCCAGCGCCAATGCAGGCGGCTGGGCAGGCTGCGCAGTTCGGTGCTGGCATGGCCGGGGCCCAGGCTCAAGAGCGCATCGCCCGACCAGACCGTGCCGCGTGGCGCTTGCAAGAGCACACGGCCTTGTGTGAGCTGGGCCACGGCCGCGGCCAGCCAGCGCGCGGGCGCCCAGAGCACAGCGGCCAGCAGCAGGCCCACTGCAGCGCCGAGAACGGCCCAGCGCCAGGGGCCGGTGCGGGGTGTGGGGTGGGGCGTTGCGGTGGCCATGGTGGGTTCAGGGCAGGCGCAGCAGCACGGTGCCGCGCCAGGTGGGTTCGGCATCCGCCTTGTCCTGGCGCTCCAGTTGCGCCTGGCTGGGCAGGGCCAGGGCTTGTTCGCGCGCTTGCGCCAGCCACTGGGCCAGGCCGGCAGCCGGCGCGGCTTGCAGGCTCAGGCGCAGGCCTTCGCCTTGCGCCGTGAGCTGCGCGCCAGGCCCGAGCAGGGCGGTGGCGCTTTCGCTGAGCAGGCGCAGCGCCTCGGAGCGCTCGATGCGGCGCGGCGTTTGCAGCTGCTGGGCCTCGGCCTGCCATTGCCGCATTTGCCGTGTTTGCGCCTCCAGCGTGGCTTGGCGCAGCGGGGCTTCGCGCCACACCCGCCAGGCTGGGGCGATCAGCTGCGTCCACACCAGCGCCAACAGCAGCACCGTGGCGCCCCAGGCCAGCAGGTGCCGTTCGCGCGCGGAGCGCTGTTGCCAGGCGGTGCGGGCGGTGACGCGCAGCGTGTTCCACGCGTTCATGGGGTGGCCTCCAGCGCTTGCAGCCGGCTCATGCCACCCTCGTCGCGCAGGCGCAGGCCCTGGCTTTGCAGGGCTTGTTCAAAAGCGCTTTGCTGTTGGGCGTTCAGGGCCAGCGTGGGCCAGCGCAGCTGGCCGTTTTGGTAGTCCAGGCGCGCGGGCGCCGCCACGCCCTGGGGCAGGGCGCTGCCCAGGGCGTGCAGCTGGGCCTCGAAGTCTTGCGCCGTGAGCTGGCCCGAGGCTTGGCGCAAACGCGCGAGCTCGCGCGCCATTTGCAGCGGTGCGTCGATCACCACGCCCACTTTCGGAAAGCTGTGCTGCAGCATCTGCGTCCACGTATCTTGCTCAGCCTGCCAATGCTGGCGTGTCATCCAGGCCCAGGCCTGCAAGCCGATCAGCTGGCTGAGCAGCAGCGCGGCCAGGCCCCAGCGGGCGGGGCGCCATTGCGGCTGGCGCGCCAGCGCATCCACACCCCGGCGCAGGCTTTGCCATTGGCGTGTGCGCGCATCGCTTTGCAGGTCGAACTGGGCCAGGTTCCAGTCACCGCGAGCGGCGGTGTGCCAGTGCGCGTGGGTGTCGGTGAGCGCGGGGGGCTGCAGGCCGCGGCTTTGCGCCCAGCGCGCCAGGCCGGGCTCTGCCTCCAGGGTGGCGTTGGCCCACCAGCTGCTGGGCAGTTGCGCGGCGGCGGCCACGGGCCAGCCGCTCACACCCTGCTCGGCATCGCAGCACCAGAGCCAGCCGCTGGCCTCGTCGCCCAGCGCATGCCAGCGCTGGCCGCTGGCGGGAGGCGCGAACTCGGGCACGATGCGCTGCACCGGCCAGCCGGCTTCGCGCAGCGTGTGCAGATGCGCTTGCAGCCAGGCCTTGTCGCAGGCGGCCACCCAGGCGGGGCTGCCGGCGCGCCATTGCGGTGCCAGCGCCAGGTGCAGTTGCTGGGGTTCTTGCAGCAAGCGGTCTTCGAGCAGGCCTTGCAAGGCGGCTTGCAGTTTGGCGCTGTGGTGGCCCAGGCCGGCGGGCAGTGTCACGCGGTGCCACGACAGGGCGGCGGCCGGCACCAGGGCCACGACCTCGGTCTGGCGCGTGGCTGGGGGCAACAGGGCCAGGGGCGCGCTGCTGGTTTCGGGTTTGGCCTCGGGGGCGGCCACATCCCACGTGGCCACGCCGTACACGGCGGCCGGGGCCGGGGCACCAAGGGGCAATTGCAACAGCAGGCAGCGCATCGGCTTCATTGTAGAAGTTGGACGGGTCGGGCCAGGGCCTGCAAGGCGGGTGTCTGTGTGCGGCGCCACAGCATGCGCACCTGCTGGCCGTCGCGCTGCACCAGCGCCACTTCTTCTTGCGTGACCGATTCGATGCGCAAGCGCCCGCGGATTTCAAAGTAGCGGCTGGAGACGCTGTGCAAGCGGTCGTCGAGTTGCCGGCCCAGCGGACCCAAGGCCTCGGCTGCCTCTTGCAGCGAAGCCCAGGGGCGTTGGTCGCGGCGCGCCACCAGCTGGCGCGCCGCGCTGGCGTCCAAGCCAGGGATGACGGCTTCGAGCACCGGTGCGCTCGCGGTGTTGAGGTTGACCGGCGCGGCGGTGGGCAGCACCGTGGCGTAAGGGCGCAGGCGTTCGACCGTCTCTGGGCTCAGGCCCAGCCAGACGAGTTGCTCGATGCGCTGGGGCAAGAGCGGCGTCTGGCCGCTGGCGCTGGCCGTGGTTTTGGCAGTGGCTGTGCCCTGGGTGGCTGCCAGTGCCTGGGGCCAGCGGCGCAGCAGGGTGTCGAGCTCACCTGGGGGCAGGTCCAAGCGCGCGAACAGCCGCGCCCAGGCTGCGCTGGCGGCGGGGCTGGGCTGGCCGTCGGCGACCAGGGCGCCCAGGTTCAGGCGCGCTTGCGCGTCGCTGATCTGGCCCGAGAGGTAGACCTCGGGGTCGCCTTCACGCCATTGCCGGTCCAGCGACAAAAAGGTCGAGAGCTTGGACTCTTGCACCGGCACCGCCCAGGGTTCGCCCAGGTGGTCGCTGCTTTGCGCTGAGCGCGCGTCTTCGGCGAGGATCAGGCGCGTCCAGTCGAAGGCCCCGGTCAGCAGCCATTGGGTTTGCGCGCGGCCGCGCTCGGCGCGCTCGATCTCGACCTGGCGCCACTGCAGCCACAGCGCGGCCGAGGCCAGCGAGGCCACCAGGGCGACGGTGAGCAGGGCGGCCAGCAGGGCCGCGCCGCTTTGGCGCTGGTGCACGGGCCTCAAGAGCCGGCTCCTGAGAGTTGGGGCCGCACCCAGTCCAGGACCAGGCGTCCAGCCAGCGGGGCACCGGCGGGCAGATCGAGCCACAAGCGCACGCCGTCGGGCGTTTGGCCATTGTGGCCGCTGCTGTCGCCAACGCTGGCGCTGCCCGGCTGCACGCTCGCCGCGCTCGAGAGCGGGCTGACCCAGCTGCCCCCGCGGTGCACAAACAGCTGCCAGCCGCCCAGCGGCACCAGAGACACCTCGCTGCGGCGCAGCGCGTCGGTGGGGGTCTGGCTCCAGGTGCGTGCGCTTTGCCAGGCTTCTTGCCAGGCTTGGCGCGTGTTCAGCGTGTCCGACTGCCAGCGCAGCCAGTCGCCGCCGCCCGGGCGGCCGGCGTCCTGGCGCCAGAGCCAGGCCACCACGCGCACGCCGTCTTGGCTGGGGGCGGGGGCCAGGCGCGTCAGGCGCAGCACCTTGCCGTCCCAGTCCCAGCTGGGCGTGCCGCTCAGATCGGCGAGCTGGTGGAGGTCGGTTTGCCATTGGGCCAGTGCGGCTTGCAGGGTGCGCAGTTCGTCGGCGCGCTGCTGCAGGCCGGTTTGTGTGCGCAGCATGCCGTCGATGCCGCGCCAGGACATCAGGGCCATGAGCGCCATCACCGCGACGGCCACCAGCACCTCGACCAGGGTGAAGCCGCGTGCTGGGGGGCGTGAAGGCCGCGGCATCAGTTGCGCCCCAGGATGGTCGAGACCTGCAGCACAGCCTGGCCCTGCTGCAGCACGCGCGCGTCGACGCGCCGGAAGTTGGGGTTGGGGGTGGGCTGCACCGACAGCTCGACCTGCAGCGCCTGTCCGGCTTGCAGGCATTCGGCGGTGCTGGTGCCGGTGCCGGGCAGCTCGCGCTGCAGGCGCAGGCGGATCAGTTCGTTGTCGGCGCAGATCTGGCCCAGCAGGGTCAGGCTTTGGCGCTCGGCGTTGCGCGCCAGTGCGCCGGTGGCTTTCAGGCCGGCCATCAGCGCCAGCGCCACGATGCCCAGCGCCACCAGCACCTCGATCAGGGTGAAACCGCGCGGGGGGTGCTTCATGGTCGTGGGGGCGGTGCGTCGCGCGTGGCGGTGAAAGGCCGCAGGCCGTCGGTGCGCACCTGCCAGCGCAGCCCTGGCTGCTGGTCGTTGAACAGGGTGATGGTGTGCGGCGCGATCAGCGGCTCGGGCCCCAGCAGCACCGCCGCATCGGCCTGGCTGCGCGTGTGCTCAGACAACCAGGCCTGGGGCGCGCTGCTCTGGGGCAGGCCCTGCAAGACAAAGCCCTGGCCTTGCGCACGCCACCAGACGGGGGCGCCGCTGGCGCGCGATTGGGCGCGCGCCGATTCGAGCACCGCGGCCAGGCGCTGCGCATCGCGCTCGAGCGCGCCGGCAGCGCTGTCGCGCAAAGCCAGGCGGGCACCGGCGCCGATGATGCCGATCAGCGCGAGCACCACCAGGAGTTCGATCAGGGTGAAGCCACGCGCGCCCGGCCAGCTGCCGGCTGGGCGCGTGGCGCGGGGGTCATTGCCAGCTGCCGATGTCGGCATCGTTGCCCTGACCGCCGGATTTGCCGTCGGCACCGAAGGACAGCACGTCCACCTCGCCCTTGAGGCCCGGGTTGAGGTATTGGTAAGCGTGGCCCCAGGGGTCTTGCGGCAGCTTGTCGAGGTAGGGCTTCCAGTTGGCCGGCACTGGCTCGGCGCTGGGGCGGGCCACCAGCGCTTGCAGGCCTTGCTCGGCCGTGGGGTAGCGTTGGTTGTCGAGCTTGTAGAGCTTGAGCGCCTGCACCAGGTTGCCCACATCGGTGCGCGCGGCGGTGACGCGGGCATCGTCGGCGCGGCCCAGCACATTGGGCACGATCATCGCGGCCAGCACGCCGATGATGGCCAGCACCACCATCAGTTCGATCAGGGTGAAGCCGCGTTGGCGGCGGCGCAATTGGCCAGAGGCAAGGCGTGGGGTGGGGCGCAGAGAAGCTTTCATTCTGTCGATCATAATCTTTGCATGTGGCCATTTCATGTCTTTGCACGCACCGAGCGCTGGTTGCCCGCCGCGGTGGCCGCGCTGTGTTGGGCCTTGGCGGCAGGTGGCGCCCTGCTGTGGTGGTTGCACGCGCCCTCTGGACCCGCTGCGCCGCTCGGGGCGGTGGCCGAGCGTGCGCCAGCCCAGGTGGCCGCGCAGACCCCGGCGGTCTTGCGTGCGCTGGGCCACACAGCAGCCGAGGCCGAACCCGCAGGCGATGCGCAGCGGCGCTTTGTCTTGCTGGGGGTGGTGGCCGGCGCTTCGGGCCAGGGCGCAGCCTTGCTCGCCGTCGACGGACAGCCGCCACAGGCCTTTGTGCAAGGCCAGCGCGTGGCCGAGGGCTGGCGTGTGGACAGCCTCAGCGCCAAGGGCGTGCGTTTGGCGGCAGCGGGCGTGGCGCCCTTGCAGCTGACTTTGCCGGAGCGCTGAGGGGGACGGCCTGGATGGCCCGGTCAAGCCGGGCCATGACAGAAAAGATTCCCCCGCCATGACAAAAAACATTGCCAGGCCATGACACCCACCCTCCCTGTCGTCCTCGGGCTTGACCCGAGGACCCAGCTCCAGGCCAAGTGTTGCCCCAGCTTTCAGCTGCGCAAGAACAAGCGGTAAACCGGGTTGTTCGTTTCTTCGACGTGCGGGTAACCCAGCGTGTCGAGGAACTTGTCAAACGCCTTGCTGTCTTGCTGGGGCACCTGCAGGCCCACCAGGATGCGGCCGTAGTCGGCGCCCTGGTTGCGGTAGTGGAACAGCGAGATGTTCCAGTTGGGGCGCATCAGGCTCAAGAATTTGAGCAGCGCGCCCGGACGCTCGGGGAAGACAAAGCGCAGCAGGCGCTCGTCTTGCGAGAGTGGCGAGTGCCCGCCCACCATGTGGCGGATGTGCTCTTGGGCCAGGTCGTCGTGCGTGAGGTCCAGCGCCTCAAAGCCGTGCTTGGCAAAGCGCGCGGCGATCTTGCCGCTCTCGCCCTTGGCCGAGGTGGTCAGGCCCAAAAACACATGGGCTTTTTGCGCGTCGCTCATGCGGTAGTTGAATTCGGTCACATTGCGCGGCCCGCCGGGCAGGTTGCCGATCAGCTCCAGAAAGCGTTTGAAACTGCCACGCTCTTCGGGAATGGTCACTGCAAACAGGGCTTCGCGCTCTTCGCCCACTTCGGCGCGCTCGGCCACAAAGCGCAGGCGGTCGAAATTCATGTTGGCGCCGCACAGGATGGCGGCGTAGGTCTGGCCCTTGGTTTTGTGCTGGGCCACGTACTGCTTGATGGCGGCCACGGCCAGGGCGCCGGCCGGCTCCACGATCGAGCGGGTGTCGACAAAAACGTCTTTGATGGCCGCGCACACCGCGTCGGTGTCCACCGTGACCCAGTCGTCCACCAGCTGGCGCGAGATGCGGAAGGTTTCTTCACCCACCTGTTTGACGGCGGTGCCGTCGGAAAACAGGCCCACATCGGGCAAGTTCACCCGCTTTTTGGCCTGCACCGAGGCGATCATGGCCTGCGAGTCGTTCATCTGCACG
>JBDLTR010000133.1:0-9149 GCA_039805705.1 Pseudomonadota bacterium | reverse complement strand
TCATCTTGACGTTGGCGATGTCCACGCCGCTGTTGTCGCTCTTGACGCGCACCTTGACGTTGTAGTCCACCACCCGTTTGACGGGAACCAGTATCTTCATGGGAACATCTCCTGTTGGATTGTCGATTGTGTAAACCCGCGGTCAATTGACGTTAACGTAAACGTCAATTGTGCACGAATTCAGCCGCCTGAGCCAGTCCCCGGGCGACAAAAAAGCACGGTCGTTCGGATTTTAGGGCAAGCCGGACCCGGCGTTCAGCACCTATCCTAACCCCGGGAATTCACCGACCATTCGGTCGGCCAATCAGGGTTAGCATGCTTGACCCTTCAAACAGCCCGGGGTCAAGAGGCTGATCGATGACCCAATGACCGGAGACATTCCCATGAAAAAAGCCCTGTTGTCGTTCTCGGTGGCCGCCCTCGCGGCCATGGCCGGCACTGCCTCAGCCCAGACCGTGCTCACGGTCTCGAGCTGGCTGGCACCCACCCACACCGCCAGCATGGCCCAAAAAGAATGGTGCGACCTGCTCGAGGCCAACACCAAGGGGCGCGTCAAGTGCAACATCCTGCCCCGTGGCGTCACGCCAGCACCCGGCACCTACGACGCCGTCAAGAATGGCCTGGCCGACGTTTCCTTCACCGTGCACGGCTACACCCCGGGCCGTTTCCTGCTGACGCAAATGGCCGAGCTGCCTTTCCTGGGCAACAGCGCTGAAAGCGTCTCGATCGCCTTCAGCCGCGTCAGTGGCAAGCACCCCGAATTCGCCGCCGAACACCCCGGCGTGAAAGTGCTGACCCTGTTCACGCACGGCCCTGGCATCGTTTTCAACACCAAGCGCGCCATCCACAAGGCCGACGACCTGTCGGGCCTGAAGTTCCGCGTGGGCGGGGGCATGGTCAACGAGATCTCCAAGACGCTCAACATGAACGTCACGCTCAAGCCGGCGCCCGACTCCTACGAACTGCTCTCGAGCGGCGTGATGGACGGTACCCTGTTCCCGGCCGAATCCACCGAATCGTTCAAGATCGACAAGATCATCAAGCACGCCACCACCTTCCCGGGCGGCCTGTACAACACCAGCTTCGTGTTCATGATGAACCAGGCCAAGTACGACAAGCTCGCCCCTGAAGACAAAAAGGCCGTGGACGAGATTTCGGGCGAAACCGCCGCGCGCATCTTCGGCCGCGGCTGGGACAAGGTGGATCGCCGCGCCTTCGCACTGATGCAGGCCAACGGTGTGGTCATCACCAAGGCGGATGCCAAATTCGTCGGCGAGATCAAGACCAAAACGTCGCCGCTCGAGCAAAACTGGGTGAAGTCTGCCGAAGCCAAAGGCTTGAAGAACCCGGCCAAGGTGCTCGCCGATTTCCGCGCCGAGATCGCCAAGCTCGAGAAATAAGCCCTCGGCTGCTACGCAGCCCACAGGCCATCAGCGGTTCCCGTCGGTACGAGGGAACCGCTTTTTTGAATGTGAAGGACCCTCCTCTTGAAGAAACTGCTTGAAACCCTGACCGGACTGCTGGCCGGGATCGCGCTGTTCGCGATCATGGTGCTGACCTTCTTCGACGTGGGTGGCCGCAAACTGCTGGACAACTCGATCCCCGGCTCGCTCGAGTTGACCGAGCTGCTGATGGTGGTGGTCATCTTCGGCGCACTGCCGCTGGTCTCTGAGCGTGGCGAGCACGTGGTCTTCGATTCGATGGACCCCTACCTGCCCGAAGGCCTCAAAAAATTCCAGCGGGCCGTGATCCACCTGCTGTGCGCAGGGGCCCTGCTGGCGCTGGGCTGGCTGATGTGGCAAACCGGCGGTGACTTTTTGGCCACGGGTGAAACCACCGCCCAGCTCAAGATCCTCAAAGCGCCCTTCATTTACGGCATGGGCGTGCTGTGCGCTTTCACCGGCGTGATCCACCTGAGCCTGATGTTCAAAGACCAGGAAGACCACGAAGGGGGCGTGCTGTGATCGAAGCGCTGATCGGATTTGCGGCCATTTTTGGCCTGGCGCTCTTGCGCATGCCGCTGGCTTTCTCCATGGGCCTGGTGGGTCTGGTGGGCATCGGGGTGACGCGCGGCTGGATGCCAGCCCTGGCCAGCACCGCCCAGGTGGTCTACGAAACCGGCTTTGCCTACACGCTGTCGGTGATCCCCCTCTTCATCCTGATGGGCAACTTCGTCGCGCGCGCCGGACTCGCGCACGAACTCTTCCATGCGGCCTACACCTTCATCGGGCACCGCCGTGGGGGCCTGGCCCACGCGACGATCGCCGCCTGTGCAGGCTTTGGCGCGATCTGCGGCTCTTCGATCGCCACCGCGGCGACCATGAGCAAAGTGGCCTACCCCTCGATGAAGAAGCTCGGCTACAGCGATGCCATGTCCACCGGCGTGATCGCCGCGGGCGGCACCCTGGGCATCATGATCCCGCCGTCGACCATCATGGTCATCTACGGCATCATCACCGAGACCCACATCGGCAAGCTGTTCGCCGCGGGCGTGATCCCCGGCATCCTGACCGCGCTCTTGATGATGGTCGCGGTGGTGCTGATGACCTGGCACGACCCTGAACACGCGCCCGCCGGTGAACAGTTCAGCTGGCGCGAGCGCTTGGCCGCACTGCGCGGCATCTGGGGGGTGTTGCTGCTGGTGATCATCGTGCTCGGCGGCATCTATGGCGGCTTCTTCACCGCCACCGAGGGTGCGGGCATGGGGGCCATGGGCGCTTTCCTGTTTGCCGTGGCACGGGGGGCTTTGAGCCTGCGCGCGCTCTACGAGGTGCTGGTCGAGTCGGCCCGCACCACCGCCATGCTGTTCACCTTGCTGATCGCGGCCACGGTGTTCGCCAACTTCGTCAACTTCACCAGCATGCCGATGGAGCTCAGAGAGTGGATCACCCACCTGGGCCTCTCGCCGCTGATGATCGTGGGCGCGATGATGCTGATCTACGTGATCCTCGGCACCGTGATGGAAGAGCTGACCATGGTGCTGCTGACCATCCCGCTCTTCTTCCCGATCGTGGTGCAGCTGGGCTTTGACCCGGTGTGGTTCGGCGTGCTGATCGTGATGGTGATCCAGATCGGTCTGATCTCGCCGCCGGTGGGCATGAACCTGTTCGTCATCAACACCCTGTTGCCCAGGGTCGGCCTGGGCACCATCTTCCGGGGGGTGTGGCCGCTGGTGCTGGTGCTGGTGATCACGCTGGTGATCCTGCTGGCCTTCCCGGGCTTGAGCCTGTGGCTGCCCTCGATGATGGACTGAGGCTCTGCCTGCTTTTTTGCCATTCCCCGGCTTGACCGGGGAATCCATGGATCCTCGGTTCAAGCCCGAGGATGACCAGGCCCTCCAACTCGCCTCAGCGCTGGTGCACCACGCGCTGCGGGTAAGGGATCTCAATGCCGCGCGCCTGCAAAGCGGCCAGGATGGCGCGGTTGATGTCCGACTTCAGGTTGAGCTGGCCGTTTTGGGGATCATCGATCCAGTACACCACGGTGAACTCCAGACCGTCGGCGCCGAAGGCCGACAGGGCCACCGAAGGGGCCGGGTCGCGCAGCACGCGCGGCTGCGCCACGCACGCCGTCTTGAGCATGGCCATGACCTCGTCAACCGGGCTGTCGTAGGCCACCGAGATCACCGTCGATTGCCAGACCGTGGTGTCGGTCAGCGAGAGGTTTTCCACGCGCTGGGTGATCAGCATCTCGTTGGGCACGATGGACTCGCGTCCGGTCGGCGAGCGCACCACCGTGTAGCGCGCCTTGATGTCGGTGATGCGGCCCTCGAAGTTGTCGATCTTCACGTTGTCACCGATGCGCATGCTGCGCTCGGCCAGGATGACGAACCCACTGACGTAATTGGCGGCGAGTTTTTGCAGGCCAAAGCCGATGCCCACGCCCACCGCACCGCCCAACACCGACAGCGCGGTCAGGTCGATGCCCACCGACGACAGCGCCAGCAGCAAGCCAATGAACATCAGCGACACCCGTAGCGTGTTGCTGATCACCTTGCGCAGCGACAAATCGCTGCCGGTGGCCGACTTGAGCAGTCGCGCCTCCAGCGCCGACGACAACCAGAGCGTGACGATCAGCACCGCCCCCGCGGTCAGGGCACCCTCGATCAGGGTGCGCACCGACAGCACCGAATTGCCCACCTTCCAGTGGATCTGGTCCAACTCTTCCAGCAGCAACGGCAAGATGCCGGTGACCCACAGCACCACCGCGCCCCAGGCCAGCCAAGAGATGGTGCGCTCGAGCATGCGCACCATGGGCACCTGGCCGAACGCCACCTGCAAGACCTTGACCCCCAGGCGAATCAAGGCGAGCGAGGTGCACACCGGCAACAAGATCGCGAACACCTCCACTGGCCGCTCGGCGCTCATCAGGGCGCGCGCGCCGTAGGTCAGCAAGAGCAGCAATCCAGGGAACAGCACGCCATCAAACAGGCGTTTGCCGAGCAGCACCGAGAGCTCAAAGCCCTTGAAAATCCGCCGCACCCCCCAGGTCACCAGCCACGCCAGCACCACACAGCCGGCAAAGGCGATCAGGGCCTGCACGGTTTCAGGGCGGGCCAGAGCGTCCAGCCAGCCCAGGGGATCGGCGATGCGCGCCGACTTCAGGTTCGCCATGAGGGCTCCCGCTTGTCGATGAAGGCCTGCACCCCCTCTTGTGCCACCGCGTCGACCATGTTGCAGGCCATGGTCTGACCGGCCAACTGGTAAGCCGCCTCGATGCCCATCTCGGCCTGCTCGTAAAAGAGGCGCTTGCCCATGGCCAGCGCCAGGCGCGGCTTGGCCAAGATGGCCTGCAAGAGCGATTGGACTTCGGCGTCCAGCGCCTCGGCGGCAACAACACGGTTGACCAGGCCGCGCCGCTGGGCCTCGGCCGCGTCAATGAACCCACCCGTCACCAGCATCTCCATCGCCTGCTTGGGCTGCATGTTGCGCGAGAGCGGTACGCTGGGCGTGGCGCAAAAAAGCCCCACATCGATGCCGTTGACGCCAAAGCGTGCGCCGTCGGCGGCCACCGCCAGATCGCATTGCGCCACCAGCTGGCAGCCAGCCGCCGTGGCCACGCCTTGCACGCGGGCAATCACCGGCACCGGCAGTTGCCGCAGCGCCAACATCATGCGGGTGCAGCGCGCAAACAGCTGCTGGTAATACGCCAGATCCGGGTGTGCGCGCATTTCCTTGAGGTTGTGGCCTGCACAAAACGCCTTGCCTTGTGCCGCCAGCACCACGGCGCGCGCGCCATCATCGGCGCCCACGCGGGCGATGGCCTGCTGCAAAGCGTCCAGCATGGATTCGCCCAGCACATTGAAGGTGTCCGGACTGGACAGGGTGAGCCAGTGCACACCATGTGCATCGCGCTGGTGCAGCAGCTCGCCCTGGGCCAAAGTGTCGATCAAGGGGGTGTTCATGCCGGCCATTGTGGCGCAAAGCCCAGCGCCCGGGCCGGGCGGCAGGGCTCAGACGCCGGTCAGCACGCGCAGGTGTGCCTCGACGCTGCGGGCCAAGGCGCTGAGGTTGTAGCCGCCCTCCAGGCAGCTGACGATGCGGCCCTGGGCGAACCGGTCGGCCACGTCTTTGATGCGCTGCGTGATCCAGGCGTAGTCCTGCTCGACCAGGCCGAGTTGTCCCATGTCGTCCTCGCGGTGCGCGTCAAAACCGGCGCTGATGAACACCAGTTCTGGCCGGAAGGCTTCGAGCCGGGGCATCCACATCAACTCGACCAGCTCGCGCACGTCCATGCCCTTGGTGTAGGCCGGCACCGGCACATTGACCAGGTTGGCCGCGTTCGACACCGAGCCGCCTTCGGGGTAGAAGGGGTGCTGGTAGAAGCTGACCATCAGGATGCGGTCGTCGCCGGCCACGATGTCTTCGGTGCCATTGCCATGGTGCACATCGAAATCGACGATGGCCACGCGCTGCAGCCCATGGCGCTCGACCGCGTGCTTGGCCGCGATCGCCACGTTGTTGAAAAAACAAAAACCCATGGCTTTGTCACGGCAAGCATGATGACCCGGCGGGCGCGTGGCGCAAAACGCATTTTCCAGCTCGCCCCCGATCACCGCATCGGTGGCATCGATGGCGGCACCGGCCGAGCGCAAGGCGGCGTCCCAGGTCCAGGCGTTGATCGAGGTGTCGGGGTCGAGCGCGGTGTGTGTGGGACCACCGGCCGCCATGTCCTCGCGCAGCACATCGTTCAAGCCGCGCAAGGCAGCCACATGCATGCGGCCATGGGCCAACTCGATGTCGGCCAGCGCCGCCGCCGGCGCTTCGCGCCGGCTCAGGGCCATGTCCAGGCCGGTGATCAAAAGCCGGTCTTCGATCGCGCTCAGGCGCTCCGGACATTCGGGATGGCCGGGTCCCATCTCGTGTTTCCAGCAATCGGTGTGGGTGTAATAGCCTGTCGCGCCCATGGGGTCTGCCGTCCTTGTGTTGTTCTCGGATCACTCCATGTTTCAGCTTAGCACGCAGGCTGGACACCGGTCTGAACCCAGATCAAGCCGAGGGCCTGCCGGACGCTGCCGCGGTTTACACTGCCGGCCCATGCACAGTCCTCATTCCTGGCCGGCTCTGCGGGCAGTGGCAGCGATGCTGGTGGCCAGCCTCTGGCTGGCTCTGCCCAGTGCCGACGCCAAACCGCACCGCCAGCCTGAAGCTGCCTCCGCGTCGCCACACCCAGGCCCGGCCCGCGCAGCCAAAGGCAAGGCACACCGCCATGGCGCGAAAAACGCCAAGGCCGCCAAAGGCCCGCGCACAGCGATCGACAAGACCTACGCCGGGCACCCTGCCGTCAGTGTCTGGGCCGACGATGCGGCAGCCCGCCTGTCGCTGCCCGCGGCTTGGGTGCACCAACAGATCGGCAGGGCCCACCGCCTGCCGCTGGTCGAACAGCTGGTGTTGCCTGCGCCCACCCCCGCTGCCAAAAACTGGGCGGCCTACCGCGAGCGCTTCATCGAGCCGCGCCGCATCCAGGCCGGCGCAGCCTTCTGGCTGAAACACCAAGACACGCTGGCGCGCGCCGAGCAAACCTATGGCGTGCCGGCCCAGATCATCGTCGGCATCCTCGGTGTGGAAACCCTGTATGGGCAACACATGGGCAACTTTCGGATCCTGGACGCGCTGGCCACACTGGCCTTCGACTTCCCGAGCGCCCACCCGCGTGCCGAGGCGCGCCAGGCCTTTTTCCGCGGCGAACTTGAGCAGTTTTTGCTGCTCGCACACCGCAGCGGTGCCGACCCGCAAAGCCTGCGCGGCAGCTACGCCGGCGCCATGGGCCTGCCGCAGTTCATGCCCTCGAGCTGGGCGCGCTTTGCGGTGGACTTCGACGGCGATGGGCGCATCGACCTGTTCAACAGCAGCGCCGATGCCATTGGCTCGGTCGCACACTACTTCAAGGCCTTCGATTGGCGACCGGGTCTGCCCACGCATTACCCGGTCACGCTCACGCCAGGCCAATCCGACCTGGACGCGCTGCTGGCCCCGGACATCCTGCCCACCTTCAGCGTGGAAAGCTTCAGCGCCAAAGGGGCACAGCTGGAGGGCGAAGCCTTGCAGCACCCCGGACGCTTGGCCTTGATTGAGCTGCGCAACGCCGAACAAACCCCCAGCTACGTGGCTGGCACCGAAAATTTTTACGCCATCACGCGCTACAACTGGAGCAGCTACTACGCGATGGCGGTGATCGAGTTGGGACAAGCGGTGGCCGAGCGCATGGGGCGCTGAACAGGGCGCTCGGATGCCAGGGTTGTTTCGCGGGCAGCTCCGTGGAATGCTTGCCCAATGGTTGCGCTCCCCCACCTTCTCCTGGCTCTGGCGTTTGGAGTCCTGTTGGGCTATGGCCTGGCGCGCCAGCATGCCTGGAGATCACGCCATCAAAACCGGGGTGAAGCCTTGGTTTCGCAGACGGTCCAAGAGAATTTCAGCGCACCCGACTTCCATCTTCTCAGCCACATCACCCTGAAGCTGCAGGATGGGACAACACAGATCGACCACATCCTGGTCTCTCGATTCGGCGTGTTTGTCATCGAGACCAAGGACTACAAGGGCTGGATCTTCGCCAATGCCAAGCATGCGAACTGGACGCAAGTGGTGTTTGGCCGCAAGTACAAGTTCCAGAATCCGCTCTTCCAAAACATGCGGCACCAGCAGGCCGTGAGTGACCTGCTCGATTTCTTACCGCCAGAAGCCATCAAACCCCTGGTGGTGTTCGTCGGCCAGGCTGAATTCAAAACGGACAAGCCAACAGGAGTTTTCACACTTCAGGAACTGATGGAACACCTGAAAAGCCAGACGGATGCGGTGATGTCCCTGAACCGCATGCAATTTTGCGTGGGACGGCTGGAGACGGCTCGACTGGCGGTGACAGGTCAAACCGATCTGGAGCATCTGCAAAACCTGCGCAGACGGCATGGGGACAAGCCCTCTATCTGAGAGCGTCCCCGGCCTGTCTGTGGGGATCGGGCTTTGCGGCGGACATTGGCGTTGCAGCTGCAGGGCCGAAGCGCCACCGGTCACTCAGTGCCCGTGGGCCTTCATGGCCTTGCCCACCTCCAGCGTGCCCTGCTCCGATCCGGCCTGGGGCACCAGCTGACCCGCGCCATCACACACCTGCGCCAGCGCGGCGGCCAGCCGCTCGGGCACGTCGGGGCCGGTGCCCAGGTGCACGCCTTGTGTGAGTGTGATGTGGGCGGCCTCGAAACTGCCCGCCCCTGCGCACAGGATGGTGCGGTTGGGCGCGTCTTCACTGGCCATGACCAGCATGGCCGGGGTCACGGCGCTCGGCGCCAGCGCGTCGAGCACGGCCTGCGGCATCAGGCCCTCGGTCATGCGGGTGGCGGCGGTGGGCGCCAAGCAATTGACGCGGATGCCGTATTTCTCACCCTCGATCGAGAGCGTCTGCATCAGGCCCGCCAAGGCCATCTTGGCCGCGCCGTAGTTGGCCTGGCCGAAATTGCCGTACAGGCCACTCGACGAAGTGGTCATCACGATGCGGCCGTACTGCTGGGCCTGCATGAGGGGCCACACCGCCTTGGTGCAATGCACCGCGCCCATCACATGCACGTCCATCACCGCCCTGAAGTCGCTCATCTCCATCTTGGAGAAGGTCCTGTCCCGGAGGATGCCGGCGTTGTTGATCAGGATGTCGACGCGGCCGAA
>JBDLTR010000132.1:0-7871 GCA_039805705.1 Pseudomonadota bacterium | reverse complement strand
CCGTTTTCTTCGGCCACGGCCTGCACCGTGTGCATGAATTCCTGGTGCTCGCGCTGCGCGTTGTTGACCAGGGCCACGGTGGGCTGGGCCAGGCGCGCGAGCTGCGCGATCTCGCCCGGGTGGTTCATGCCCAGCTCGACCACCGCGATGCGGTGTTGCGCACGCAGACCCAAGAGGGTCAGCGGCACGCCGATGTCGTTGTTGAGGTTGCCCTGCGTGGCGTGCGCGGCGTCGCCCGCGTGCGCGCGCAGGATGCTGGCCACCATCTGGGTGACGGTGGTTTTGCCATTGCTGCCGGTCACGGCGATCAGCGGGATCTGGAACTGTGCACGCCAGGCCGCGGCGAGTTCGCCCAGGGCCACGCGGCTGTCGGGCACGATCAGCGCGGGCAAGCCGGCCTCGCGCGCGGCGGCTTCGCCAGCGGCTTCGCAGAGCACGGCGCTGGCACCCGCTGCAGCGGCCTGGGCCATGAAGGCGTTGGCGTCGAAACGCTCGCCGCGCAGCGCGACAAAAAGGTCACCCGCACGCAGGCTGCGCGTGTCGGTGTGCACGCGCGCGATCTGCACCCCCTCACAGCGCTCGGCGCGCGCTGCGCTGAGCCAAGCGGCTGCCTGGGTCAGCGACAGCGCCATGGGCACCAAGGTGGCTTGCAGGCTCATGCGCGCACCTCCGGCTGCTGGCGGGCGATCAAAGCCGCCTCGATCTGCGCCACGTCCGAGAAAGGGTGGAACACGCCAGCGATCTCTTGCGTGGTCTCGTGGCCTTTGCCCGCCACCAGCAGCACATCGGCATCGGCGGCTTGCTGCAGGGCTTGGCGGATCGCCTGGGCACGGTCTTCGAGCACCAGGGCGGCCTGCGGCTGGCGCAAGCCTGCACGCACCTGGGCCAGGATGGCGGCGGGCGATTCGCTGCGCGGGTTGTCGCTGGTGAGCACCACACGGTCGGCGCCCTGCTCGGCCACCTGGGCCATCAGCGGGCGCTTGCCGGGATCGCGGTCACCACCGCAGCCGAACACGCACCAGAGCCGACCGCCCCGCTCGCGCGCGAGCGGGGCCAGTGCGGCCAGGGCCTGGCGCAAGGCGTCGGGCGTGTGGGCGTAATCGACCACGGCCAAGGGCGCGGCACCGGGCTGCGCGGGCGCCACGCGCTGCATGCGGCCAGGCACGGCCTGCAGGGCGCTGCAAGCGGCCGCGGCCTGCGCCAGCGGCACACCCTGTGCACGCAGTGCGCCGATCACGCCGAGCAGGTTGTCGATGTTGTAGTCGCCGGTCAGCACGGTCTCGACCCGGCAGCGCTCGTCCGCCTCGCGCACCTCGAAACACAGGCCCTCACGGCTGGGCAGGGCCACGCCACGCAAACGCGCACCGGCCTGCTGGCGCGAGCAGGTCCACAGGTCCAGCGGGCCTGAGGCCAGTTCGGCGGCCAGTTCAGCCCCTTTGGGATCGTCGATGTTGACCACGGCCGCGCGCAGGCCGACCCAGTCGAACAACGCACGCTTGGCCGCCCAGTAGGCGGCCATGTCGGCGTGGTAGTCGAGGTGGTCCTGCGTGAAATTGGTGAAGATGGCCACGCGGATGGCGGTACCTTCGAGCCGGTGTTCGGCGAGGCCGATCGACGAGGCCTCGATCGCACAGTGGCTGGCCCCGGCCTCGACCATGTCGCGAAAGCTCTGTTGCAGACGCACCGGGTCGGGGGTGGTCATGCCGGTGTGGGTCAGCGCGGGCCACAGGCCCAGGCCCAAGGTGCCGACCACGCCACAGCGCTCACCGATCACCGGACCGGACAGCGCCTGCGCCAGCCAGCACGCGGTCGAGGTCTTGCCATTGGTGCCGGTCACGGCCAGCACACCGAGCTGGCGGCTCGGCTGCTCGTAATACGCGTCGGCCACCAGGCCGGTCAGCTGTTTGAGCTGCGGCAATGCGGCCAGGCGCTCGGCGGGTTGCAGGTCTTGCCAGGCGGCACTGCCCTCGGCCTGCATCAGGCAGGCGGCGGCGCCGCGCGCGAAGGCGCTGGCCATGAACGCGCGGCCGTCGACCGCAGCGCCAGGCCAGGCGATGAACCCATCGCCTGGCTGTACCTGGCGGCTGTCGGTGCGCAGCACGCCACTGACGTGCTGGCGCAACCACTGGGCGGCTTGCTGGGGCGTCTGCAGCGTCTGCATCAGAACGACTCCTCCACCGCCTTGGCCACGATTTGCGGCTTGACCGCCATGTCGGGTTGGATGCCCAACAGGCGCAGCGTCTGCTGCACCGTCTGGCTGAAGACCGGGGCCGCGACCTCGCCACCGAAGTAGCGGCCATTGCTGGGCTCGTCGATCATGACCGCGACGATGATGCGCGGCTGCTCGATCGGCGCCATGCCGACGAAAAAGCCGCGGTATTTCTTGCCCGCATAGCCCTTGCCTTCTTGCTTGTGCGCGGTGCCGGTCTTGCCGCCCACCGAATAGCCCATGGTCTGGGCTTTGGGTGCGGTGCCGCCCGGGCCAGCGGCCATGCCGAGCATCTTGCGCATGGCCTGGGCGTTGTGGGGGCTGAACACGCGCACGCCCTGCACCTTCTGATCGGTCTTGATCAAAGTGGCCGGCACCACCTCGCCGTCGCGTGCGAACACGGTGTAGGCGCGCGCGACCTGGAACAGGCTGCCCGAGAGGCCATAGCCGTAGCTCATGGTGGCCTGTTCGATCGGGCGCCAGGTCTTGTAGGGGCGCAGCCGGCCACTGACCACACCGGGGAAGGGGATCTGCGGCTTTTGCCCCAAGCCCACCGCGCTGTACATCTCCCACATCTCGCGCGCTTCGATCTGCATGGCCAGTTTGACGGTGCCCACGTTGCTCGACTTCTGGATCACCTCGTTGACCGTGAGCACGCCGTGCGGGTGCGCGTCGGTGATGGTCGAGCCGGTGATGGTGATGCGGCCAGGCGCGGTCTGGATCGGTGTTTCGGGCTTGACCAGGCCTTTTTCGAGGGCGAGCGCCACCGCAAACGGCTTCATGGTCGAACCGGGTTCGAAGGTGTCGGTGAGCGCGCGGTTGCGCAGCTGCTCGCCGCTCAGGTTCACGCGCTTGGCCGGTGAATAGCTGGGGTAGTTGGCCAGCGCCAGCACCTCGCCGCTCTGCGCGTCGAGCACCACCACGCTGCCGGCCTTGGCCTTGTGCTCCAGCACCGCATCGCGCAGCTTTTGGTAAGCGAAGAACTGCACCTTGCTGTCGACGCTGAGCTGGATGTCTTCCCCATCGACCGGAGGCACCGCCTCGCCCACGGCTTCCACCACGCGGCCCAGGCGGTCCTTGATCACGCGGCGCGAACCGGCCTTGCCCGAGAGCTGCTTTTGGAACACCAGTTCCACGCCCTCCTGGCCTTGGTCCTCGACGTTGGTGAAACCGACGATGTGGGCGGCCGCCTCGCCCTCGGGGTACAGGCGCTTGTATTCCTTGATGCTGTACACGCCCTTGATGTCGAGCGCGAGGATCTCTTTGACCACCGACTCGTCCATCTGGCGGCGCAACCAGACAAAGGTCTTGTCTTCGTTCTCGAGCTTTTTCTCGAGCTCGGTCGGGCTCATGTCCAGCAATTTGGCCAGCTGTCGCAGCTTGGCCGGCTCGCGCTCCAGGTCTTCGGGGTTGGCCCAGATGCTGGGCGCGGGCACGCTGGAGGCCAGCAGCAGGCCGTTGCGATCGAGGATGCGGCCGCGGTTGGCCGGCAAGGTCAGCGTGCGCGCATAGCGCACTTCGCCCTGGTGGCGGAAAAAGTCGTTTTCAATGACCTGCACGTAGGCCGCACGCCCGATCAGGCCCATGAAGCCCAGGGCGATCGCGGCCACGATGAACTTGCTGCGCCAGACCGGCGTCTTGCTGGCCAGCAGCGGGCTGGAAGACAGTTGCACGCTGCGGCTCATGGACGCGCCCCTGCTGCCGAAGACGCGACCGGTGCCGCGCCCTGCTGCACGTACTGGGTGATGGCCGGCGAGACCATGCGCATGTGCAGCTGCTGGCGGGCGATCTGCTCGACGCGCAGCGGCGTGGCCTGGGCGCGCCGCTCGACCTGCAGGCGGTCCTGCTCGATCTCCAGACGCGCCGCCTCTTTGCGCTCGGCCTCGAGCAGCATGAACAGACGGCGCGACTCGTACTGGGTGTGCACCAGCGCCAGCGCGCTGGCGACCACGGCCAGCAAGAGCAGCACGCTCAGTCGCGTCATGCCGGCACCTCGGTGCGTTCGGCCACACGCAGGATGGCGCTGCGCGCGCGCGCATTGGCCTGAACTTCGGCCTCGGAGGGTTTGATGCGCTCGAGCGCCCGCAGCTTCATGGCCTGGGGCTGGGCAAAGGGCACGCGGCGGTCCACCACCTCTTTGCTGTGCAGGGCGATGAATTGCTTGACGATGCGGTCTTCCAGCGAATGGAAGCTGATCACCACCAAACGACCGCCCGCGCGCAGCACCCGCAGGCTCGCGGCTAGCGCCTGTTGGAGCTCCTCAAGCTCGGCGTTGATGAAAATCCGAAGAGCCTGAAATGTCCGCGTTGCAGGGTTCTGGCCCGGCTCGCGGGTTTTGACCGTGTCAGCCACGAGTTGGGCCAGTTCAGCGGTGCTTGAAATGGGGCCCCGCTCCTGTCGGCGAGCCACAAGCGCCTTTGCAATCTGAAAAGCAAACCGTTCTTCGCCGTAGTCACGCACCACCTCCGTGATTTGTTCGACCGTTGCGGTCGCCAACCAATCGGCCACGCTCTCGCCGCGCGTGGTGTCCATGCGCATGTCGAGCGGGCCGTCGAAACGAAAAGAAAAACCCCTCTCGGGGCTGTCGATCTGGGGGGAGCTGACCCCGAGGTCGAGCAAGACCCCGTCCACGCTGGCCTCGGGCAGCTGCGCCAGCTGAGAAAAACCTTCGTGGCGGATGGCAAAGCGCGGGTCGTCGATGCGCTGGGCCTCGGCGATCGCCTCAGGGTCTTTGTCGAACGCGAGCAAATGGCCCTCGGCACCCAGGCGCGAGAGGACCAGGCGGCTGTGTCCGCCACGGCCAAAGGTGCCATCCACATAAAACCCCTGCGGCCCGGCACTGGCGCCCAACAGCGCCTCGACGGCCTCGTTCAACAACACGGTGGTGTGGATCAGGGCGGGCTCGGGCATGTCCATCAGAACGAGAAGTCCTTGAACACGTCGGGCATCTCGCCCTGCATGGCCTGTGCCTCTTGGGCCTCGTAGCTGGCCTTGTCCCAGAGCTCGAAGTGGTTGCCCATGCCCAGCAGCATGGTGTCTTTGGCAATGCCGGCCGCCTGGCGCAGCTCGGGCGAGATCAGCACGCGGCCGGTGCCGTCCATCTCCACGTCCATGGCGTTGCCCAGGAAGATGCGCTTCCACCACTGGGCCGACATGGGCAGCTGGGCGATGCGCTCGCGGAATTTCTCCCACTCGGGGCGCGGGAAGACCATCAGACAGCCGTGCGGGTGCTTGGTGATGGTCAGCTGGCCCTGGGCCATGGCGCTGAGGACGTCACGGTGCCGGGTCGGCACCGACAGCCGCCCCTTGGCATCCAGACTCAGCGATGAAGCCCCTTGAAACACTGCAACAACCTTTTCCAGTGGAAAGCACCAAGCAGGGCACTTTTCCCCACTTAATTGCACTTTTTTGCACTGTAGCAGGAAATCCACCTGGCACAAGGGGCCTTATCTGTTTTTTTTCAATGAAATCAACAGCTTAGAGCGGTTTCAGGAGAAATTTTTAGGCGAATTTTCTTTATAAATAAGGCACTTAGATAGGGCTCTGCAAGTAACGCCTGAAACATTTTCAAAACTGCAAAAAATGTTACAAGCCGGCGTTTCAAGCCGTGCGCCAGGCGCTTTGGGCACGTGCCACCGCCGGGCCGGGCACAAAAAAGCCCCTCGCCGAGGGGCTGCTGTGCGGTGCCGGGACACGCCGGCTTCAATCGCCGAACATTTTTTGCTTGAGTTCGCGGCGCTGCTGCGCTTCGAGCGAGAGCGTGGCGGTGGGGCGTGCGAGCAGGCGGCCGACGCCGATCGGCTCGCCGGTCTCGTCGCAATAACCATAGTCCCCAGCGTCGATGCGGGCGATCGATTGCTCGATTTTCTTGAGCAGCTTGCGCTCGCGGTCGCGGGTGCGCAACTCCAAGGCGTGCTCTTCTTCGATGGTGGCGCGGTCGGCCGGGTCGGGCACCACCACGGTGTCCTCGCGCAGGTGCTCGGTGGTCTCACCGGCGTTGGCCAGGATGTCCTGCTTGAGCTGCACCAGTTTCAAACGGAAAAACGCCATCTGCACATCGTTCATGTACTCGGCATCGGGCATGGCCAGCACTTCGGCGTCGCTGAGTTGTTCGACGGCTTTGTTTTTCCAGTTGTTGGCCAGCTTGGGGTCTTTTTTGGTGGGGGCTGCGGGCGTGGGCAGGACAGTGGTGGGCATTTGGGGCAAAAAACTCGCTTTGGCAGCCGTCGACGCCACCGCTTGGGGCATGGACGGCACAGTGATTTGGGCCAGCCGGGCAGAGGGCCGGGTGGAACGGACCGGCAGATCGTGTGCCGAAGGGGCCGCCGGGGCGGCTGCCACCGGCTGCGGGGTGGTCACAGGGGCGGCAGACTTGGACTTGGCCACAGGCGCTTTCGACGGCGCGGGGGTGGCCACTTTGGGAGGCGCGACCTTGGCCGGTTTGGCGGCAAGCTTGGCGCTCACGGCGGCTTTTTTGGCAGGCGCCGGCGCGGCTTTGACCGGCACCGGCTTTTTGACGGCCACCGGCTTTTTGGCCGGCGCCGCTTTCTTAGCCGGTGCCACTTTCTTGGCAGGTGTGGCTTTCTTGGCGGGTGCGGCTTTCTTCGCTGGGGCCACCTTCTTGGCCACAGGTTTGGCGACCGGCTTTTTCGCCGCAGGCTTGGCCTTGGCCACGGGCTTGGCAGCCGGTTTGGCTTTGGCGAGGGGCTTGGCGGCAGCCTTCACAGGGGCTTTGGCCGACACCTTCTTGGCAGGCGCAACGGACTTGGCGCTCGCTTTGCTGGCCACTTTGGTCGCTTTCTTGGCGGGTGTCTTCACTGGCGTCTCCTGGCCCATTGTTCGAGCTTCTGAGGCTCGGCCACCCGGGACGGGTGGCCTGTTTGGCGGGGCATTGTAGCCACTGAAAGTTCCGATTCCCCGACGCCGTCCCAGAAATCAGAACAATCGGGCGCCCTGGCACACCAAAGTGGTCAGATCAGGCTCTGTTCGAGGCCTTGGATCAGGATGTCTTTGGGCAAATCGATGCCGATGAAGACCATCTTGCTGGTGCGCACCTCGCCGTCCTGCCAGACCGGGCCCAGGTCGCTGCCCATGAGCTGGTGCACCCCCTGGAAGATCACCTTGCGCTCGGTGCCTTTCATGTTCAGCACACCCTTGTAGCGCAGCATCTTGGGGCCGTAGACGTTGACGATGGCGCCCAAAAAGTCTTCGAGCTTGGCCGGATCGAAGGCCCGGTCCGACTTGAAGACGAAGCTTTTCACATCGTCGTCGTGGTGATGGTGGTGCGGGTGGTGGCAGTGCTCGCCGTGTTCGTGGTCATGGCCGCAGTGCTCGTCATGCACGTGCGCATGCTCGCCATGGTCGTGGTCGTGCCCATGCTCGTGGCCCTCGCTCAGGAAATCGGGGTCGATGTCGAGCTTGGCGTTGAGGTTGAAGCCGCGCAGGTCGAACACCTCCTTGAGGCCCACCTCGCCAAAATGCACCACCTTGTGCGGCGCGCGCGGGTTCATGTGCTTGAGGCGGTGCTGCAAGGCCGCCAGCTCGTCGGCCGACACCAGATCGGCCTTGCTGATGAAGATCTGGTCGGCAAAGCCCACCTGGCGCTGGGCTTCGACACGGTCATTGAGCTGCTGCTGGGCGTGCTTGGCGTCCACCAGGGTCA
>JBDLTR010000131.1:0-10774 GCA_039805705.1 Pseudomonadota bacterium | reverse complement strand
ACCGGCGCCAGGAACTGCCGGCGTATGTGGCCCTGCTCGCGCGCATGGCCAGCCTGGCCGAAGGCCCAGTGACCGAAGCCCAGGCCTGCCAGATCAGCCAAGAAGTGCAGCAGCACATGGGCCGGCTGGCCGGCGAAGCGGCGCGGCTGGCCGCACCGCTGGCGCAAACCCTGGACGCACGCCAGCGCCAGCACCTGAGCGGCCACTGGGCGCGCAAAAACGCCAAGTGGGACGAGGAATGGCTGCAAGGTGCCCCCGAGCAGCGCCTGCAGCGGCGCTTGGACAAGGCGGTGGACCGCTACGCCGATTTTTACGGCGCGCTCACACCCGCACAAACCGCGCTGGTGCGCCGGCACCTGCAGCAATCGGTGTGGACGCCCGAGTGGGGCCAGCAAGAGGCGCTGCGCCGCCAGCGCCTGCTGCTGGACACCTTGGCGCACATCCAGCAAGAAGCGCAGGGCAGGGGCGAGGCCGAAGCGCGCTTGCGCGCCGTCTGGAGCCAGACGCTCAATCCACCCCAGCCGGCCGACCGCGAACGCCTGCAGACCTGGATCGAGCAAGGGTGCCGGAACCTGGCCGAGCTGCACAACAGCACCAGCCCCGAGCAGCGCCAACGGGCCCTGCGGCGCCTGCGCGCCTACGAAAAAGACCTGCGCGAACTGGCCGGCAGGTCTTGAAAGACACAGGCACCCAAGCTCCTGTCATTCTTCGGCTGCACCCCGGTGTCATGGCCCGGCCTGACCGGGCCATCCATGGGTCCTCGGGTCAAGCCCGAGGACGACTGAACTGAGGAGCCCGAGGACGACTGAATCAGGGAGCCCGAGGACGACTGAACCAGGGAGGCCGTGAATGTCAGGCCAAAGGAGCAGCTGACCGCCGCGACACTCAGTCCTGCAGCGCCTTCCACATGGCCATGTCGCGCTCGGCCGTCCAGATGCGCGGGTGCTTGATGCCGCTGGCTTCGTCAAAGGCGCGCGTCACGTCGAACGGCAGGCAGTGTTCGTAGATGAACACATGGCCAAAGATCGGGTCCATGCTCTTGCGCGCGTGGGCCATGGCGGCCTTGAGGTCCATGCCGGCGGCCACGGCTTCCTGACCCGCCTTGTAGAGGGTCTCGACCCACAGCTTGGTGTAATCCAGCGCCTTGTTGACGTTGGCATTGCCCTTCATGGCCTCGCCGCGGCCAGGCACGATGAATTCGGGCTTGAGCGCGCGCAGCGCTTCGAGCGTGGCCGGCCACTCCTCGAGCTGGGCGTCACCGGTGTAGACGCCAGCCTCGTACTCCACCAGGTCACCGCTGTAGAGCACTTTTTCTTCCTCGACCCAGGCGATGGTGTCGCCCTTGGTGTGGCCCGGGCCCGGGTGCCAAATCTGCACCACCACGCCGCCCAGGTTGATGCTGAGCTTGCCCGGCACCTCGCCCTTGGTGGGGTTGCCACCGCCCACCACCATGGTCGGCCAGGTCAGGCCCGGCACGCTGTCGGCGCCGCGGAACAGGCGCGGGAAGCGCTCCATCTCGCTCTTCATGTCTTGCGCGCCGCGCTCCTGGATCAGCTCGAGCGTGCCCTGGCTGGCGATGATCTCGGTCGCGCCTTCGGCGGCGTAGGCGTAGGCGCCCAGCACGCGCACCGCGTGGTAATGGGTGAGCAGCACGTATTTGATCGGCAGGTCGCTGACGGTGCGGATCTTTTGGATCAGGTCTTGCGCCATCGCCGGCGTGGCGGTGGTGTCGCTGACCAGGATGTAGCGGTCGCCGATGATCACGCCCGAGTTGGGGTCGCCCTCGGCGGTGTAGGCCCAGCAGTGCTGGCTGAGCTGCTCGAAGGTGACTTTCTTTTCCGTCAGGTCGGCCTGGCTGGCAAAGGCTTTTTTCGGGGCGTTGGACATGGGGGTCTCCGGTTGCGGGGGAATCGCTGGATTTTACCTAAACGAAATCGATTACGGATAGTTAAATCATCGCAGGCCTTTTTCGAGCATCGTGACGACCTCTTCGGCGAACTGGGCGTAGCTCATGGGCCCGCCCGGGCGCAGCCAGGTGAAGGTCCAGTTGATCATGCCGAGCAGCATCATGGTGACCGCGGTCTGGTTGGTCGGCGTCAGGCGTTCGGGGTAGGCGCGGCGCAAAAAGCGGGTCATGGCGGCCACGATGTCGCGCTGGCGATTGAGGATCAACTCGCGTGGCGAGCTGCCACCGTGCAGGGCATCGGCTTCGCCGCTGAGGAACTTGGTGTCATTGAGCAAGGCCGCATGGCGGGTCGCCGAGCTTTCGTACTCCTGCAAAAAGGCGCGCACCAGCTCGTGCAGCGCCGCCCGGTCATCCAGGTTCAGGCGCTGGGCCTTGGCCTCGGTCTGGGCAATGAGCGTGAGCAGGCGCTGGGTGTGGCGGTCCAGCAGGTCAAACAGGATCGCGTCCTTGCTCTCGTAGTAGTGGTACAGCCTTGCCTTGGAGGTGCCGCAGGCGGCGGCGATCTCGTTCATGCTGGCGGCCGGGTAGCTGCGCTCGGCAAAGCACTGCGCAGCGATGTCCAGGATGGCGTCGCGCTTGAGGTCGTGGGTGGCGGATTTGGGACGGGCCATGGTGGGTTCAGACGGGCCAGACCACGCCGTTGTCGTTGAGGATGGCGTCCAGCGGCTGGTCGTGCGGCTCGGGCTCGAAGTCGTCGACATAGCCGTTGGTGTAGCCCAGGCCCACGGTGAAGGGCTTGGGTTGCAGTGCGGCCAGGGTGCGGTCGTAAAAACCGCCGCCATATCCCAGGCGGTAACCGCCGGCGCTGTAACCCACGCAGGGCACGAACAACAGGGTGGGCACGATCAATTCGGTGTCCTTGGGTTTGGGAATGCCGTAAGCGTCTTCCTGCATGGGGCAACCGGGGTACCAGGCGTGGAAGGTCAGGGTTTTGTGTTCCTTGTTGACCACCGGCAGGCCGATGCGACGGCGCAAGGGCTCATCGAGCAACTCGCCATCTTCCTTCCAGCGGTGCAAGGCCGGCAGCGGGTCGAACTCGCCTTTGATCGGCCAATAGGCCCCGATCACCGTGTCGGGGCGGCCCACCAGCCAGATGCGCATGACGCGCTGCAGCGCCTCGGCACGCGCCAGGCGGTCGGGCAGGTTCAGCCTCGCCTCCACCAGGGCCTGGCGCAGGGCTTTTTTGGCTTGTGCTTTGTCCATAATCGGGCATGCCTTCTTTCAAGCGACTGCCTTCGATTCTGACACTGCTCGGTGTCCTCTCCCTGACCGCCTGCACCGTGCTGGCCCAAAACCGGGGCGATGAGGCCCTGCTGGAGATGCAGCAGGCCTACCGCAAAGCCGACAAGGCACGCCTGTCCGCCCTGCTGCCGCAGCTGCAAGGCCACACGCTGGAGCCGCTGGCCGCTTACTGGGAACTGCGCACGCGGCTGGACACCGCCAGCGAAAGCGAGATCCAGGGCTTTTTGCAGCGCTACGCCGGCAGCTACTACGAAGACCGGCTGCGCAACGACTGGCTGCTGCAAGCGGGCAAACGGCGCGACTGGAGCACCATCGCCAACGAACACCCCAAGTACCGCATGGGCGACGACCGCGAGCTGCGCTGCTACGCGCTGGCGGCCGACGCCATCCTGCGCAAGACCGATGTGGCCCAAGAGGCGCTCAAACTTTGGTACAGCCAGCGCGAGGCCGACGACGGCTGCACCTGGCTCGCCGAGCACCTGCACTCGGGCCGCAAGATCAATGGCCTAGACCTGTGGCGCAAAGCCCGCATCGCGATGGACGCGAACCGGCCACGCGCCGCCAAGGACGCGGTCGACATCGAGGCCCCGCGCCTGTCCGAGCAGGTCAGCCTGATCTTCAGCGACCCGGGCAAATACATCGACAAACGCCTGGTGGCCGTCACGCGCAACCGCAAAGAGCTCGCGGTGCTGGCGCTGATCCGCCTGGCCGCCAGCGACCCCGACAAAGCCGCGCACCTGCTCGACAAACGCTGGGGCCTGATGCTCTCGGGCGAAGAGAAAAATTGGACCTGGGGCGTCATCGGCAAGCAGGCCGCGTTCAAGCTGCAGGACAACGCCAGCGAGTACTTTGCCAAGGTCCGCCAGGACAGCGACCTGAACGACGACCTGCTGGCCTGGAAGGTGCGCGCAGCGCTGCGCGCGGGCCAATGGCGCCAGGTGCTCAGCGCCACCGAGGCCATGAGCGAGGGCGCGCGCCAGGACGCCGCCTGGGTCTACTGGCGTGCCCGCGCCCTGCTGGTCACCGCGGGCGGCGAGGCCCAGCGCCAGCAAGCCCAGCAACTGCTGCAAGGCATTGCCAGCGTGCGCGGCTTTTACGAGCAGCTTGCGCTCGAAGAACTGGGTCAGCCCATCGTGGTGCCCGAGCGCCCTGTGCCGCTGAGCACGTCCGAGAAAGCCAGCGCCTTCGCCAACCCCGGCCTGCAACGCGCGCTGTACGCCATCCAGCTGGGCCTGCGCGCCGAAGGCAACCGCGAGTGGAACTACACCACCAACCTGCACACGCCCGGTGGCATGAACGACCGCGAACTGCTGGCCGCCGCCGACATGGCCTGCCAGCGCCAGGTCTGGGACCGCTGCATCAACACCAGCGAACGCACCAAGGGCGTGGTCGATTTCGAACAGCGCTTTCCGATGCCGCTGCGCGAGACCGTGGTGCGCCGCGCCCACGCGATCGGCCTGGACCCGGCCTATGTGTACGGCCTGATCCGGCAAGAGAGCCGCTTCATCATGGACGCGCGCTCGCACGTGGGCGCCTCGGGCCTGATGCAGGTGATGCCCGCCACCGCCAAATGGACCGCCAAGAAAATCGGCCTGAGCGGCTTCACGCCCGATCAGCTCACCGACAAGGAGACCAATGTGACCATCGGCACCGGTTACCTCAAGCTGGTGCTCGACGATTTTGGTGGCTCTATGCCGATGGCGGCGGCCGCTTACAACGCGGGTCCAAGCCGCCCGCGCGCCTGGCGCAACGGCCCGGTGCTCGAAGCCGCGGCCTGGGCCGAAAACATCCCCTTCCAGGAAACCCGCGACTACGTCAAGAAGGTGCTGTCCAACACCACCAACTACGCCGCCATCCTGACGGGCAAGCCGCAATCGCTCAAGGCACGCCTGGGCACCGTCGGGCCGCGCGGGGCGAGTGCGCCTTCCGAGAACACCGAGCTGCCCTGATCAGGCGGCCAGCGCCACCTGCACCAGGCAGTCGTAAAACACCGGGGCGCGGCCCAGGTCGGTGAGTTTCTGGCTGGTCAGTTCGTTGACGTTGGTGCCATTCAAACCGAGCTTGCGCCACCACACGCCCAGGCCATTGACCACGCCGGGGCGAGCGCGTTCGCTCACGCGCGCGGTGCAGACGTAGCGCCCACGGTCGTTGAACACCGCCACCACGCTGCCATCGGCAATGCCACGCGCGGCGGCGTCTTGCGGGTGGATTTCGAGCAGGGGTTCGCCCTCGATGTCGCGCAGGCTTTTCACATTCACAAAGCTCGAATTGAGGAAGTTGCGCGCCGGTGGCGAGATCATCGCCAGCGGGTGGCGCGGGTCGCTGCCCACCGCCTCGTGGTTGGGCACATGGTCGGGCAGGCCATCCAGGCCCTGGTCGGCCAGGCGCTGGCTGAAAAATTCACACCGGCCCGAAGGCGTGGGAAAACCGCCCTCGGCAAACGGCGCATCGGGCAAAGGCAAGCTGGCAAAGCCCTGTTCGAGCAGCAGTTCAAAGTCTTGCGCATCGCCGATGGCGCTGCGGCACAGCTGCTCGTCGCTCTCGGCAAAACAAGAATCGTCAAAACCCATGCGCGCGGCCAGGGCGCGGAAGATGTCGGTGTTGGTGCGCGCCTGGCCCAGCGGCGCGATCGCCGGGCGGTTGAGCAGCACATCGGTGTGGCCGTAGCTGGTGTGGATGTCCCAGTGCTCCAGCTGGGTGGTGGCCGGCAAGACGATGTCGGCGTGGTCGGCGGTGTCGGTCATGAAGTGTTCGAGCACCACGGTGAACAGGTCCTCGCGCGCAAAGCCCTGCACCACCCGCGCCGATTGCGGCGCCACCGCCACCGGGTTGCTGTTGTAGACGATCAGCGCCTCGATCTGGGGGCCGAATGTGGGCGAAGCTTGGTGCAAAAGCGCGTCGCCGATCGTGCTCATGTTGATGGTGCGCGGTCGGCGCTCGCCCAACAGATCGGGCCGCTGCAAGGCGGCGCGGCGCACCGGCAAATGGCCGGAACTGGCCATCAACAGCCCCCCCGCGTGGTGCCGCCAGGCGCCAGTGAGGGCGGGCAAACACGCGATGGCACGCACCGCGTTGCCACCGCCGTGCACACGCTGCATGCCGTAATTCAGGCGGATCGCCGCGGGCCGCGTGGTGCCCCAATCGCGTGCCAGGCTGCGGATCTGTTCCACGCCCACACCACACACCGCCGCGGCACGCTCGGGCGACCACTGCAGGGCGCGCGCGCGCAATTCTTCCCAACCCAGCGTGTAACGGTCGATGTAATCCTGGTCCAGCCAGCCGTGCACGATGAGCTCGTGCATCACCGCCAGCGCGAGCGCCGCATCGGTGCCGGGCAAGAGGGCGATGTGCTCGTGGCATTTGTCGGCGGTTTCGCTGTGTCGCGGGTCGATGCAGATGAGCTTGGCCCCGCGCCGCTTGGCCTCTTGCGCGATGCGCCAAAAGTGCAGGTTGCTGGCGATCGCGTTGCTGCCCCAGATGACGATCAGCCGCGATTGCCCAAAGTGCTGCACCTTCATGCCCACCTTGCTGCCCAGGGTTTGCGTCAGCGCTTCGGCGCCGGCCGAGGCACAAATCGTGCGGTCCAGCAGCGAGGCGCCCAGCCGGTGGAAAAAGCGCGCCGAGATCGACTCGCCCTGCACCAGGCCCATGGTGCCGGCGTAGCTGTAGGGCAGGATGGCCTGAGGGTCGCGCGCCGCGATCGCCTGCAAGTGCGTGGCGATGGTGTCCAAGGCCTCGTCCCAACCGATCGGGGTGAACTGGCCCGCGCCTTTGGGGCCGGTGCGCTTGAGCGGCGTGAGCACACGCTCGGGGTGGTAAGTGCGCTCGGTGTAGCGCGCCACCTTGGTGCACAACACGCCATCGGTCATGGGATGCGCAGGGTTGCCCTGCACCTTGATGGCACGGCCGTGCTCGACGGTGGTCAACAAAGCGCAGGTGTCGGGGCAGTCGTGCGGGCAGGCGCCACGCACCACGGTGGAAGCGGGTGCATTCATGCGGCGATTGTGGCGCAGGCGTCCAGCAAGCGCTACGGCTTTTGGCCAGCCAGACAGGTGCTCGGCTGCACCTGGCCGCGCTGCCAGCAAGGGCTGGGCGTTTGCGGGTCGTAGCTCGGGATGCCGTCCATGCCTATGCGCGCCACGTGGGTGTCCAACGCCAGCGCGCCCTGGCGGTCCAGGCGCAGGCGCAGCACCCAGCCCTGGCGTTGGTAAGCGTTGTCCGTTTCCTTCATCACAAAATTACCCACGCTGTAGACGATGGGTTTGCCCTGGTGGAACTCGATGTCTTGCGTGACGTGCGGGTGACCGCCGATCACCGCGTCGGCCCCGGCTTCGACCATGGCACGGGCGAGCTGCCGTTGGCGGTCGTTGGCGCGGCGCTCGTTCTCCCAGCCCCAGTGCATGAAAGGGATCACCAGGTCGGCGCGGTGCACGCTGCGCGCGCGGCGGATGTCCTCGATCACTTGCTCGTCTTCGCTCCAGGCGATGCCGGGGGCGTCGTGGTCGGCCTCAAAGCTGCGCGGCATGAACTCGTTGTAGCTCAGCACCGCGATGCGCAGGCCACGGCGCTCCACGATCCAGGGCGTGTGGGCCTGCGCCAAGTTCATGCCGCCACCGGCCTGTGCCAGCCCGGCCGCTTGCAGCAGCCCCAACATCTCGGCAAAAGCCGCACGGCCATAGTCGCCCGAATGGTTGTTGGCCAGGGTCACGCCATCGAGGTGGCGGCGCAGCACCGGCAACACACGCGGGTGAGCGCGGAAGGTGTAGTTCTTGTTGCCCGCGTGGCCGCCTGTGGCGACCACACATTCCAGGTTGGCGATGCGCAGATCGGCCTGCGCGAAAAGTGGCGCAAAGCTGGCCAGCGGGTCCCCCCCGCGCGCGATCAACTCGCCCGGCTCATCGTCCAGCGTGGTGTCCCCCGCAAACACCAGGGTGAACGCCGGCTCCGCCCGCGCCACGGTGGCGCCCATGAACACCCAGGCCAGCAGCCACACCCGCCAGCTCATGGCCGCACCCCGTGCAAGGTGCAGCGGTAGATCAGTTCGCGTTCCATGTGGCCGGCATACAGGTGCTGCTGGCCGGTCAAATCGATCGGCCCTTGTGGGCCTGGGGACGCGAAAGGCGGCAGGTATTTGGCCTGCTGGATCAGCACCGGCTGCTGCGGGGTGTTGAAGTAGGCATACAGCAGCACGCGGTCCACGCGGTCGCCCTGGCCCACCAGCACGGGCTTGAAGCGAAAGCGCCCGCCTACGTCTTGCGCGGGCACCCCATAGGGGTCGACCACGGGCTCGGCTTCCAGCGTGTGCAGCGCGCCGGCGTAGCGCAGCTCGCACACCAAGCGCGGCGCGGCCTGGGCCGGCAGCGCAGCCGCCAGCAGCCAAAGAGCCAGCGGCAAACAACAAAAACAAGGCTTGGGCATGCGGCGATTGTGCGCGCCAGCACGGCCAAAGCAGCGGCTGGCAGGCCCGGGCAAACCCGGATCTGCGCCCGCGGCAACCCAGGCGATGACAAGGTTCATGCAGAGCGGCTAGACTGAAACCATGCGACTGATCGAATCCATCCTGAACGACGCGGCCGAGATCGCGGCCATCCGCAGAGACATCCACGCCCACCCCGAACTGTGCTTCGAGGAAGTGCGCACCGCCGAGGTGGTCGCCGCCCAGCTCACCGCATGGGGCATCCCGGTGCACCGCGGGATGGGGCGCACGGGCGTGGTCGGCATCGTGCACGGGCGCGATGGCGGCGCCTGTGGCCGCGGCGTGGGCCTGCGCGCCGACATGGACGCGCTGCCCATGCAAGAGTTCAACACCTTCGCCCACGCCAGCCAACACCGCGGCAAGATGCACGCCTGCGGCCATGACGGCCACACCGCCATGCTGCTGGCGGCGGCGCGGCACCTGGCGCGGCACCGCGATTTCGACGGCACGGTCTACCTGATCTTCCAGCCGGCCGAAGAAGGCGGTGGCGGCGCGCGCGAAATGATCGCCGACGGTCTGTTCGAGCAGTTCCCGATGGAAGCGGTGTTCGGCATGCACAACTGGCCAGGCATGGCCGCCGGCAGCTTCGCCGTGAGCCCCGGGCCGGTGATGGCCTCGAGCAACGAGTTCAAGATCACCATCCGCGGCAAGGGCAGCCACGCGGCGCTGCCGCACAACGGCATCGATCCGGTGCCGATCGCCTGCCAGATGGTGCAGGCCTTCCAGACCATCATCACGCGCAACAAAAAGCCACTGGACGCGGGTGTGATCTCGGTGACCATGATCCACGCGGGCGAGGCCACCAATGTGGTGCCCGACGCCTGCGAGCTGCAAGGCACGGTGCGCACCTTCACCACCGAGGTGCTCGATTTGATCGAGGCGCGCATGCGCCAGATCGCCGAGTCGATCTGCGCGGCCTTTGACGCGCGCTGCGAGTTCGCCTTCGAGCGCAATTACCCGCCCACCGTCAACAGCCCGGCCGAGGCCGAGTTCGCGCGCCAGGTGATGGCCAGCATCGTCGGCGCCGACCGGGTGCTCGCGCAAGAGCCCACCATGGGCGCCGAAGACTTCTCTTACATGCTACAGGCCAAGCCCGGCGCCTATGTGTTCATCGCCAACGGCGATGGGGCGCACCGCGAGATGGGCCACGGCGGCGGCCCCTGCACCCTGCACAACCCCAGCTACGACTTCAACGACGAACTGATCCCGCTGGGCGGCACCTACTGGGTCGAACTGGCCACACAGTGGCTGGCGCAGCCGCGTTCACGCTGAGGAAGGCACACCATGACCTCACCCCAACGCATCCTGGTGCTGGGCGCCAGCGGCTTTGTCGGCCGCCATGTGTGCGAGCACCTGGTGCGCGCCGGCCACCGCGTGACCGTCCCCACGCGGCACCTGAGCCGTGCCAGCGCGATACAAGCCTTGCCGGGCCTGACGGTACTGCGCGCCAATGTGCACGACGATGCGGCGCTGGCACGGCTGGTGGCGGGCCACGATGCCGTGGTCAACCTGATCGCCGTGCTGCATGGCAACGCACAGCGCTTTGAGCAGGTGCATGTGCAACTGCCCCAGCGCATCGCCAGCGCCATGCGCAAGGCTGGCGTGCAGCGCCTGGTGCATGTGAGCGCCCTGGGCGCTGACGCGCAAGGGCCTTCGCTATACCAACGCAGCAAAGCGCGCGGCGAGGCCGTGCTGCAGGCGGCCGGGCTGGCGTTGACCGTCGTGCGCCCCAGCGTGATCTTTGGCACCGAAGACCGGTTTTTGAACCTGTTTGCCGACCTGCAAAAGCTGGCGCCCTTCGTGCCGCTGGCCGGCAGCGACACGAAGTTCCAGCCCGTCTGGGTGAGCGATGTGGCCGAGGCCATCGTGCAGGGCCTGCAAGACCGCCTCACCATCGGCCAGACCTATGAGGCCTGCGGCCCCGAGGTGTTCACCCTGGGCGAGCTGGTGCGCCTGGCTGGCCAGTGGGCCGGTGTGAACGGCGGCCAAGGGCGTCCGGTCATCCCGCTGCCGCGCTGGGTGGGCTGGCTGCAGGCCTTGGCCATGGAAATGCTGCCCGGCGAGCCGCTGATGAGCCGCGACAACCTGGC
>JBDLTR010000130.1:0-14105 GCA_039805705.1 Pseudomonadota bacterium | reverse complement strand
CACACCGCGGGCCGCTCGGGCAAGCCAAAGAGCTTGCAGCGCCGTTGCGCGTCCAGCTGCACGCAGGGCACGCCCGCCGGTTTGCCCTGCGGCATGCCGGGGATGGGCGAGCTGATCGAGGGCGCGGTGCAGCAGGCGCCGCAGCCCGGCCGGCACGCCAGCCCACTCATTTGGGCCACAGCACCCACAGGCGCAAGCCTTGTTTGAGCCGGCCCGCCAGATCGCCCGCTTCTGCGCCCGAGCCCGCGTAGTAGTCGGCGCGCACAGCCCCCACGATCGCGGTGCCGGTGTCTTGGGCCAGCACCAGGCGCTGCAGCTGGGTCTGCGGCCCGCTCGAGGCCAGCCACACCGGCGTGCCGTAGGGGATGCTGCCAGGATCGACGGCGATCGAACGACCGGCCGTCAGTGGCACGCCTTGCGCGCCTTTGGGGCCGGGCACTTCGCCCGCGGGCAGCGCTTCTTCGCGGAAGAACACATAACGTGGGTTTTTCCAGAGCAGCTCTTGGGTGCGCGCCGGGTTGGCGGCCAACCAGGCCTTGATGCCGGGCCAAGACGCGTCGCGCGTCAGGCCCTGGTCGAGCAGCCAGCGGCCGATGCTTTTGTAGGGCTGTTCGTTGGTGCCGGCAAATGCCAGGCGCACGGTGCGTTGGCGGCCGTCGGCTTCGCGCACGCGCGCCAGCCCGGAGCCCTGGATGTGCAACACCATCGCGTCCACCGGGTCGTCCAGGTACAGCAGCTCTTTGCCACGCAGCGCGGCTTTGGCCTCGCGCAGCGTGTCGATCTCTTGCCGGCTGTACCAGGGCTTGCGCGCCGCCAGTGCGCTCGGCGCTGCGTACAGGGGCACCGTGAAACGGCCCTGCGGCTTGCGGCTGGCTTCCAGCACGGGTTCGTAGTAGCCGGTCAGCAGGCCGTCGGCCTGTGCCTCGTGCGATTCCACGCGGTAAGGTTGCAGACGCTCGCGCAGCCAGGCGCGTTGCGCGTCGGGCGCGGCGCCCGCCAGCTCGCGCAACTCGGGGCACAGGGCTTGCCAGGCTTTGGCCGGCCGTGTGCAGCTGCGCAACCAAGCGGGCCAGGCTTCGTGCAGCGCATCGCGCTCAAAGGCGGGCAGCTCGTGCCAATGCACAGGCACCCAGCGGCTCTTGGCTTGCAAGACCGGTGGGGGCAGAGGCCCGGGTGCGGGCGAGCCCTCACCCGCGCTGGGGACAAGTGGCGGCGCGCTTGAGCACCCCGAGAGGCTGCCTACAATGCCGATCGATCCCGCCATGCACAAGGCCAGCAGCCCGCGCAGCCAAAGTGGTGGGGGCGTCCATTTCAGGAGTGTGTGCATGGGCATGTTGCTGCTCGAGGCCTTGCTGGCGCTGGTGATTTTGATTGCCATCGTGTGGTGGACCATGTTTGCCGGGCGCCGCAAAGGCGAATTGCCGCCCAGCGCACCGCCGCAAGACGAGCACCAGCCGCCCCGGTCTTAATCGAGCAAGGTGCCCGCCCCTTCAAAGCGCTGTGCATAGTAGCGGTTGCTCAGCACATCCACCCGCACGCCGGTGCGCGGGTTGCTGGCGTGCACAAAACGCCCATCGCCCACATACACGCCCACGTGCGAATGCCGCGCGCCCAGGGTGTTGAAAAACACCAGGTCACCGGGCAAGAGCTGTTCGCGCGCCACCGGGCGCGCCTTTTGCCCCAGTTCGGCGGAGCTGCCGCGCACTTGCAAGCCCGCGGCTTCGCGGAACACATGGCTGACCAGGCCCGAACAGTCGAAGCCCGTGGCCGGCCCTCGCCCGCCGCGCGCATAGGGCGTGTCCAGCAGGCCCAGCGCAAACAAAGCGATGTCGCTGCGCTGCGCGTGGCCAGGGCGCTCGGGCGCTCGGCTGGCCACGACCGGGGCGGTGCTGCTGCAGCCCCCCAGCCCCCACGCGGCCAGCGACAGGCCCAGCCACAGGTGCTGACGGCGTGCCTGGTTCATGCCACCTCCCGCAACAAATTGGCCAGCTCCACGGCGGACTTGACTTCCATCTTGTCGAACACGCGCGCGCGGTGCACCTCCACCGTGCGCACGCTGATCTCGAGCTGGTCGGCGATCAGCTTGTTGGGCAGGCCCTCGATCACCAGGCGCATCACATCGCGTTCGCGATCGGTCAGTTCACCGATGCGCTGTTGCAAGCCTTGGCGCTGCAACCGTTCGGCCAAGCGCGTTTGCGACAAGGCCAAGGCCTGCGCCACGCGGTCGACCAGCGCGTTGTCGGAAAACGGCTTTTCGCAAAAGTCGAAAGCACCACGCTTGACGCTGCCCACGGCGGTGGGCACATCGGCATGCCCCGTCAAAAAGATCACCGGCCAGGCCTGCGCGATGCCGTTGGCCAGGAGCTGTTCGAACAGCGCGAGCCCGCTCATGCCGGGCATGCGCACATCGAGCAGCAGGCAACCGGCGTGCGGCGGCCATGTTGGCGGCGCCCAGTGGGCCCGCTGGGCGTCGAGTGCCGCGAGGAAGGACTCGGCGCTGTCAAAACACTCGCTCAGCAGGTGCCGCGTGCGCAGCAGCCAGGCCATGCCTTCGCGCACGCTGGCATCGTCGTCGACGATGAAAACGGTGGCGTCGGAGTGGGTGTGCATGGCGCGGATTTTAGGGCGCCGTCGTGGCGCGTTCGAGCGCCACCGGCAGCGTGAAGCGAAAGACCGTGCCGTTGGGCCGGTTGGGCACGTGGTCCAGGTGGCCGCCGTGCTGTTCGACCACGGTGCGGCACAGGCTCAGGCCCAGGCCCATGCCTTCGGCCTTGGTGGTGAAAAACGGGGTGAACAGCTGCTCGGCCACCACCGGGTCGATGCCGCCGCCCTGGTCGGCCACGCTGAACTCGAGCCAGCCGTGTTGGGCGTTGGAGGCGGCGCGCCGCACCTGCAGGTGCAGCACGCGCGCCTGGCAGTCGGGCCGGTCCATCGCCTGCATGCCGTTGCGGGCCAGGTTGAGCAAGACCTGTTCGACCATGGTGCGGTCGCAAAACACGGGGGGCAGATCGGGCTCGAGCGTGGTCCGCACCAGCACCCCGAGCTTGCGCGCCTGCAGGTTGACCAAGGGCGCGATCGCGTCGAGCAGCGCTTGCGGTGCCAAGGCCTCCCGGGCCTGGTCGCGCCGACGCACGAAGTCGTGCACGCTGTTGATGACGCGGCCGGCGCGGCTGGCCTGCTCGGCGATGCGTTGCAAAGCCATGTGCACATCGCCCAGCACCGGCGCTGCCCCCGTCTGGGGCGGTGCCAACAGGTTGAGCGAGCCATTGGCGTAACTGGCGATGGCCGCCAGCGGTTGGTTGAGCTCGTGGCTCAGCAGCGAGGCCATCTCGCCCACGGTGGCCAGGCGTGCGGTCGCCTGCAGGCGCTCCTGGCTGGCGCGTGAGAGCTCTTCCACCCGCCGCTGCTCGCTGATGTCGAGGATGGCGCTCATCCAGCCGGCCTGTTCGCCCTGGGCGCTGATCAGCGGCGCCTCGATGATCAGCACCGGAAAGCGGGTGCCGTCTTTGCGCATGAACACCGATTCGTAGCCCTCGCGCGGTGGCGCGTTGCCCGCCAGACGCACGGCCTGGCGTTGCTGGTATTCGCCGACCATCTCGGGCGGCCAATACGGCATTGGCGCGCCTTGGCCGATGAGCTCTTGCGCCTCAAAGCCCACCATCGCGCAAAAGGCCGGATTGACGTAGCTGATGCGGCCCTCGCGGTCGCGCGCGCGCAGCCCGGTGACCAGGGAGTCTTCCATCGCCTTGCGAAAGGCGAGCGCCTCGCCCAGCTCGTGTTCGGCTTTCAGGCGCCGGCGCGAGTCGCGCACCAGCAGCACCACCACGGTGATCAGCGCGATCGCCATCGCCGTGACCAGGGCGGTGAGCACGTTGGGAAACAGGTCGGGCGCGGCGCGCCGCCCGTCCATGCGCAGCACCAGCGTGTTCCCCGGCAGGTCCAGCAGCTGCTGCGCGGTGAACAGGCGCGAGCCGCGCCGGTCGGCGCCCACCATCGCCAGGCGTGTGCCGTCGGCTTCGGTGAAGGCGACGATGTTGCGCCGCCCAAAGGTGTGGCCCAGGCGCTCCATCAGCAGCTCTTGCAGGCTGTAGATGACCACGGTGAAGCCCTGCAAGCGGCCGCCATCGACCATCGGCAGGCACAGCTCCAAGACCTCGCTGCCCAGGCCGTTGGTCATGGGCAGGTAATAGCTGCTGGAATAAGCGGGGCCGTTGGAGCGCTGCGCGCGCAGGCAGGCCTGCACCATTTCGCCCTGGGTTTCGGCGCGTGGGCTGCGCCCGAAGGGCGGCGCGCGCAATGGCGAATCGGCTTCGGCCAGCAGCGCCCACTGCGGGGTGCGCTGCTCGATGCGCAGCCACTCGCGCTTGTCGCGCAGCAGCCCCACCGCGGCGTCGTGCCAACCGCTCGGCGTGGTGGCGTAAGCGTTCAGGCCTTGCAGCGCCTGCACATCGCGCGCCAGGCCGGTGCGCAGATCGCTGACCGCGTCGAGCGAGTCGCGTTCGAGCTCGGCCTGCACCTGGCTGGCCTCGTAGCGGCCGGCCAGCCAGACCAGCGTGGCCAGCATGGCCAGCACCAGTGCGATCAGCGCCAGCCACAGCGACAGGCGGCCCACGCGCCAGGGCAGCAAATCGTCCAGGGTGCGGGGCCAGGCCCGGGCGCTGCGGGGGCGGTCGGCGCTCATGGCTGGCGGGAGGGCGCAGGCACGTTGACTTCCAGGCGGGTCACGCGCGGCTCGCTCCAGCTGCCGTCGATCGCGAACTCCTGGATCGCGGCTTTCGACAGCGGCGCGGTCAGCAGCCATTGCGCCAGGAAAGAGGTCAGGCCCACCACCGGGTTGACCGCCAATCCGGCCACCAGCGAAGCGCCACCGGCGTCCAGTTGCGGCAGGATCAGCACTTTGAGCTGCTGGGTTTCCTTGGCGATGTCGGCCGAGCCTTCCATCCGCACCAGTGCGCCCACGCCCTGGATTTGCAGGTTGCGGGTGGTCGCGATGCCGTTTTGGATCTGCACATCGCCCTGCGCCGAATCGAAGGCAAAACCTTCGTAGAACACATCGCGGAAGTCGAACAGCAAACGCCGCGGCAGCCCCTGCAGGCTCAGCACGCCCAGCAGCTTGGCCACACCCGGGTCGGCCTTGAGGAACTGGCCACGGCCGATGTTCACGCGGAACTGCCCTTGCAAGCTGGGGTAGTGCAAGGCCATCGGCGAGCCGCTCCAGCCGATCTGGCCTTCGAGCTGGCCCGCGCCCGCGCGCAGCGCGCCGGGGGTGCCCAGCCGCGTGAGCAGGGCGCCGGCGTCTTGCACGTCGAGGCGGAAATTCATCTCGGTGCGGCGCGGTCGGTTGTCGCTGGCGGCGGCCCAGCGGCCGCTGGCGCGCAGGCTGGCCTCGGGCACGCTGAGGTTGAATTTGCTCAGCTGCCATTCGCGCGGGCTGGTCCCGGCCACACGCGGGGCCCGCGACTCTTGGTTGAGCGCTTCGATCTCGGCTTTGCCCAGGTGCTTGCCCCGCAGCACCAGGTCCTCGATCTGGATGTCGAGGGCCGGCATGCTGGTGGGGGGCGCTTCGAGCATGGACTCGACCTCGCTCACGGCCGAGGGGGGCAGGTTCAGCCGCGCCAGCCGGGCGAACAGGCGAGCGCCTTGTTGCCGCGTGCCGGGGCTGTATTGCGCGTGGCCGCTGAGTTCGCGCGCGTCCAGGTTGGCGCGCCAGGTGGTGCCTTCGCGCGTGATGCCGGCCACCAGATCGTGCAGGGTGCGCCCCTGGGTGGTGAGGGTGTTCGTTTGCAGCCCCAGGCGGTTGGGCAGGTAGGTGAGCCAGGCGGCGTCGCCCTCGTCGCCGCCCGTGCTGGTGCTGCCGGGCCACAGGTCCAGCCACGCATCGACCGGCAGTTCTTCGAACCGCGCCATGGCCGAGACGCCCTGCTCGGGCAGCGGCGGCAGGCTGCTGCCCTGCCCAATGGCCAGGCTGCCACGCAGCACGCGCGGGCTCGGGCCCGAGAGGTCGCGCACATACATGGCACTGGCCACCTGGCCCAGCTCGATCTGCAGCTGGTCGCGCCCGGCGCGCGCCACCGGCCCGAGCACGCGCGAGACGATGCTCAGCGGCAGGGCCTGGTTGGCCCGCTTGGTCAATGGCGTGGGCAGGTTCAGCTCCAGGCCCTCAAGGCTGCTGCGCAGGTTCAGCTCGGGTTGATCGCCGCGCCAGCCCAGGCTGGCGGTGTAGCTGGTTTGGCCCTTGGCTTGGCGTGCCAGCACGTCCAGGGGTTGCAGGCTGCGCGCGGCGCGCAAGCCCTCCGCCGTGATCTGGCCCTGCGCGCGCACCAGCAGGCGTGGCTCTCCCGCGGGCACCGCGCCGCTGCGCAGGCCGCCTTCGAGCCGGCTGTTGCCGCCCAGCAGGCGCACCTGCACGCCCTGCAGCGTAAAACCCGATTCGGTGTATTGAACGGTGCCTTGGGCTTTTTCCAAGGTCGGCACATGCGGGCTCAGCTGCACGTCGTTGCCCGCCAGGCTCACGCTGCCTTGCACCTGGGTGTCTTGGCTGTGCAGCACCGGGATGTTCAGGCGCAGCTTGCCTTGCAGGTTGCCGCTGGCCTGGGCTTGGCTGAGCGCGCCCGAGAGCATGGTGTCCAGCGGCGATTGCTGCAGGGTGCGCAGCACCTGGGCGGCGTTGCCTTTGAGTTCGGCATGGACCTCGAGCTTGGCGTCGTGTGCCAGGTCGGGGATCTCGGCGCGCAGCCGGTTCACCTGCACGGGGCTGCGGCCTTCGCCCAGGGTGGCGCTGGCGCCTTGCAATTTCATGCCCTGGCGTTCGAACACCAGCTCGCCTTGCAGCTTGCGCAGCACCGGCCAGGGCCGGCTGCCGGCCGGTGACAGCGCGGGCGGCACATAGGCCATGTCCAGGTCTTGCACCCGCGCGGCGAAGCGGAACTCGCCATCGCGCGGGTTGGCCATGGGCAGCTTGGACAGATCGCCTTTGATACGCACCTGCATTTGGCGGATCTGGCCCCGCAGCACGCTCTCGCGCACATAGCGGCGCAGCTCGGTCGACCAGTGCTTGGGCAGGTAGCGGTGCACCCGTTCGGCACGGGCCTGGCCGACTTGCGCCTGCAGGTCCAACACGCCCGGCCCCCCCTGGGCCGAGGCCTGCCACTGGCCCTGGGCCTGGCCTTGCAGGTCGTCGTTGGCCAGCTGCAGTTTCCACTGCGGCACCGACCAGCCCTGGCCTTGGCGCTGCCACCGGCCCTCGGCATGCAGCTGCGCCACCGGCACCTTGTCGTCTTCGAAGAGCCCAGGCCAGGCGACCCAGCCGCCGGCATCGATGTCCAGCTGCAGCCGGCCGCCATCGGGGCGCCACTGCGCATTCAGGCGCGCGCCTTCCACGCCGGGCCACGGTGTCGGGGATGGGCCCAGCGCTTGCACGCGCAGCTGTTCGGCGTCGAGCTGGCCCTGCAGCGCTTGCGGGGCGTCGACCGGGCCTTGCCAGCGCAGCTGCACTTTGCGCACCTGCCCGCTGAGCTGGTGCTCGCGCAACTGCTCGTGCAGCGCCGTGGGCAGTGGCCAACGCAGCGCCACGTCGCGCAGCGCTTGCAGGTCCAGGCGCTCGCCCTGCATGGTGGTGCTCGAGGCTTGTGCGCCCTTGGCCAGCGTGTGCTGCACCGACACATTGCCGCCGGGCCAGCTCAGGCCCTGGTCGCTCAGAAAAGCCAGGTTCTGTGTCCCCAGCGACCAACCCTGGGCGTCGTGCTGGCCTGAGAAGCGGCCCGAGAGGGCCGCAAAACCCAGGGGCTCGAGCTCCTGGCCCAGGCGCAAGCGCACCGCTTTCAAATCCAGATCGGCGCTGCCGCCGGCCCACTCGCCGCGCACGATGTCGGACCACAGGCGCAGACGCCCATGCCCGGACAGAAACGCCACTCCCGGCTTCAGATGCAGCGGGTGGTGCTGGCGCAGCTGGGCGACGTCGGCGCGGGGGAAGTAAGCGTAGGCCTGGCCACTCCAGTCCTGGAAACGGCCCGGGTGGGCCGAGAGCAGGCCGCGCTGGAAACGGCCCATCAGCACAAAGCGATCGCCCCACTCGGTGTTGGGGGTGGCGTCCAGCCGCAGCTCGTGCTGGCGCAAAGCGTTGCGCAGCACCAGGTCGACATCGCTCAGGCTGAGGGTGGGCGCTTGCGGGGTCTCGGCCGCACGTTCGGAGGTCCAGTGCAGGGTGCCGCCGCGCACCACCACCTCGCGTTGGGCGAACAACCAATCGGAAGCAGGGCTGTGGGCGCTGTCGGGGCTGCCCAGGGGCAAGCCGGCGACCAGCCATTGGCCCGAGGCGGTTTGCCGCACATCGAGCTCGGGCCGGTCGAGCACCAGCTGCTCCAGACCCAGGTGCAGCACCGAACGCACGCTGATCGCCACCAGCACGCGCGGCAGCGTCAGGGCGGGCCGGCCCTGCGCATCGAGCAAACGGATCTGGCGCAACTCGAACGAGGGCACCCAACCGGTCGATTCGGCCCGCAGTTCGCCGATCAGCACCGGCACGCCCACGGTGCGTGTGGCCACCCGTTCCAGCGCGGGACGGAAATCGCCGATTCGCGGCACAATCCAAACATGCAAGGCCGCCCAGCCCATGCCGATGCACAAGCCCACCGCCAACGCCAGCCAAGCCATGGCGCGCGCCAGTCGGCGCAGCCAGGGGGTGAGTGGGGAAAAGGTGGGCACCGAGAGCCTGTCCGTTGAATCAGAAAGTCAGCAGGAATTATGACCGGCAGTGAGCCAGCAGCTGCAGTCACCTTGGCCACGCCGGCCCAGGGTGCAAGCGTCGCGACGCATTCGCGCTTTGTCCAGCGCATCCACCGCCGTTACGCGGACGTCTTGGCCCTGTTGCCGCCCGGCGCGCCCAACCGCGAGCGCCTGAACGAGACCCTGCAAGACTTGCGCGGCCAAGGCCTGGCGCTGGACGCCGCCTTGCGTGTGCTGCGCCAAATCACGCTCGAACGCTTGGTGAGCCTGGACACCGAAACGCGCGCCCCGCTGGAGCAAATCACCCGGGCCATGACCTGGTTGGCCGAGGTCACGCTGGACGCCGCCTGGCAGCAGGTGGTGCTCGATCTGGACGAGCTGTATGGGGCGCCACAGACCGCGGCGGGCCAGCGTGCCGAGATGTGGATTGTGGGCATGGGCAAGCTGGGCGCGCGCGAACTCAACGTCTCGAGCGACATCGACCTGATCTATGTGTACGACGAAGACGGCGAAACCGCGGGCAACCGCGAGGGCCGCAACCGCCTGTCCAACCAGGACTACTTCGCGCGGGCGGTCAAGCGCATGCAGGCGCTGATCGGCGAAACCACCGAGCACGGCTTTGTCTTTCGCGTCGACCTGGCCCTGCGGCCCAACGGCAATTCGGGCCCGAGCGTGGTCTCGCTCAGCGCGCTCGAGGAATACCTGCTGGTGCAGGGCCGTGAATGGGAGCGTTTTGCCTGGATGAAAAGCCGCGTGGTGGCACCGCGCAGCGCCATCACCGGCGGCTCGGCCCAACAGCTGCGCGGGGTCGTGCTGCCTTTTGTGTTTCGCCGCTACCTGGACTACAACGTGTTTGAGTCGCTGCGCGTGTTGCACCGGCAGATCCGCGACCACGCGAGCAAACGCAGCGCGGGCCACCCCGAGCGCGCCAACGACGTCAAGCTCTCGCGTGGCGGCATCCGCGAGATCGAATTCACGGTGCAGCTTTTGCAGGTGGTGCGCGGCGGCCATTTCCCGGAACTGCGCACCCGCCCCACGCTGGACGCGCTGCAGCGCGTGGCGCGCGCCGGGTTGATGCCGCAGGCCACCGCCGACGCGCTGGCGCAGGCCTATGTGTTCCTGCGCGGCGTCGAGCACCGCATCCAGTACCTGGACGACCAGCAAACCCATGTGCTGCCCAGCGGCGACGAGGACCTGGCTTGGATCGCCACCACCCTGGGGTTTGCCGACGCCCCCGACTTTTTGCGCACGCTGGACGCGCACCGCGAAACCGTGGCGCAGGAGTTCGACACCCTGCTCGGCGGTGACCGCGAATGCAAGAACTGCAACGGCAAGGCCGCTCAGAACGGCCTTGCGGGCACCGAGCTCGACAGCCTGGGCCTGCCAGCCGCTTTGCGCACGCGTGTGCAAGAACTGCTCGAGAGCCCGCGCGTGCTGGCCTTGCGCGAGGACGCGCGCGGACGCCTGGGCCGCCTGCTGCAGCGCACCGCCCAATGGCTCGAGGAAGGGCGCGTGAGCGAAGAGGCGGTGCTGCGCCTGATCGCCTGGCTCGAGCCCCTGCTGCGCCGCGAGATTTACCTCTCGCTCTTGCTCGAGCGCCCCTCGGTGCACGAGCGCTTGCTGCGCCTCTTGGGCGCCGCGCGCTGGCCCGCGCGCTACCTGGTGCAACACCCGGGCGTGATCGACGAGCTGGCCGGCGGCGACCTGTTCACCAGCCGTTTTCAGCCCGAGGTGTTTGAAGCCGAACTCGAAGCCCGCCGCACGGCCCTGGCCCGCACCGGCGAAGACGACGAAGAAAACCTGCTCAACCTGCTGCGCCGCGCCCACCACGCCGAACAGTTCCGCACGCTGGCGCGCGATGCCGAGGGCGTGCTCACCGTGGAGCAGGTGGCCGACGATCTGAGTGCGCTGGCCGACGCGGTGCTGCGCGTGACGGCACGCTGGTGCTGGAGCCGCCTCAAGCAGCGCCATTGCGAAGAGCCGCAGTTCGCCGTCATCGGTTACGGCAAGCTCGGTGGCAAAGAGCTGGGCTATGGCAGCGACCTGGACATCGTGTTCGTCTACGACGACGAGGACGAACGTGCCCAGGAGGTGTATGCCGCCTATGTCCGCAAGCTGATCAACTGGATGACCGTCAAGACCGGCGAAGGCGACCTCTACGAGATCGACACCGCGCTGCGGCCCAACGGCAATTCGGGGCTGTTGGTGACGCGTTTCGAGGCCTATGCCGACTACCAGCAGCAGCGCGGCAGCAACACCGCCTGGACCTGGGAGCACCAGGCCATGACGCGCGCCCGTTTTGTCATGGGCATCGAGCGCCTGAGGCCGCGCTTTGACGCGGTGCGCCACGCGGTGATCGGCGCGGCGCGCGATGCCGCCAGCCTCAAGGCCGAGATCGTGGCCATGCGCGAGAAGGTGCGCCAGGCCCACACCGTGTCCGAAGGGTGTTTTGACCTCAAGCACAGTCCGGGCGGCATGGTCGATGTGGAGTTTGTGGTGCAGTACCTGGTGCTGACCCACACCGCGGCGCACCCCGCACTGGCCGACAACGCCGGCAACATCGCCTTGCTGCAGCGCGCCGAAAGCGCGGGCCTGTTGCCAGCCGGCATGGGCCAGGCCGCTGCCGATGCCTACCGCGAGTTGCGCCGTTTGCAGCACCGCCTGCGGCTCGATGAGCAGACCACCCAGCTGCCGGCGGACCAGCTGCAAGAGGCGCAGCAGGCGGTGCTGGCCCTGTGGCGTGCCGTGATGGGCTGAGCCAGGCACGCGCACTTCAAAAGTGGGCCGCCAGGCCCGCTTCGTTCACCGGCGTTGGCCAGATGGCCGACAATCGCGGTTTTCAAATTGCCGCCTGCCATGACCGACAGCACCCGCCCCGCCTTGCCCGACCGCCTCTCGATCGAGCCCAGCAGCCCGCACCATGTGGCCGCCATCTTCACGCACGACATCGGCATCCGCTTCAACGGCAAGGAGCGCTTTGACGTGGAGGAGTACTGCATCAGCGAGGGCTGGGTCAAGGTGCCCGCCGGCAAAACGCTTGACCGCAAGGGCAAGCCCTTGATGCTCACCCTCAAAGGCAAGGTCGAGGCCTTCTACAAATGAAGGCCGCTGCCCTGGGGGTCAGGCCCGGGGCACGCAGTCGATGAAGCTCTGGCGCTGCATGAGCTTGTCGAACAGCTTGTGCAGGTTCGGCTGGGCGCTGCGCCAGTCGATCTGCGCGAAGCGGAAGTCCAGGTAAGCCAGCGCGCTGCCCACGGCGATGTCCGACAGGCTCAGGTGCACGCCCGAGCAATAGGGCTTGTCGCCCAGGCCCTGGGCCATGGCGCGCAGGGCGTGGTCGATTTTGTCCAGCTGCCGCGCGATCCAGGCACCGCTGCGCTCGGCCTCGGTGCGCCCGGGCCAGATGCTTTCCATGCGCGCCAGGATGGCCGCGTCCATCACGCCGTCGGCCAACGCTTCCCAGGTTTTGACTTCGGCGCGTTCGCGGCCGCTGCCGGGGATGAGTTTGCCCACGGGCGAGAGCGTGTCCAGGTATTCGACGATCACGCGCGAGTCGAACACCGCTTCGTGCCCGTCCATGATCAGGCAGGGCACTTTGCCCAGCGGGTTGGATTCGTGGATGCGGGTCTGTGCCGACCAGACGTCCTCGGTGACGAACTCGTAATCCAGTTTCTTTTCGGCCAGCACGATGCGGACTTTGCAAACGTAGGGGCTGGTCAGGGAACCGATGAGTTTCATGGGCGATCGGGGGCAGGTGAAAGCCCAGGATTCTAGGGGCAAGCTGTGGGCCGGCGGGTGCAGCACCGGTCTGGGGGCAGACCTACGGGAAAACCCGGCCCGCCTACAATCTCGGCATGAACTTCTCGCCGATGTCCGCCCTCTCGCCGCTGGATGGCCGTTATGCCAGCAAACTCAACGCCTTGCGCCCGCTGGTGAGCGAATTGGGCTACATGCACCGCCGCGTGCAGGTCGAAATCGCCTGGTTCATCGCCCTCTCCGACGCCGGTTTTGCCGAGTTCAAACCGCTGTCTCCCGGCGCACGCACCTACCTCACGGGCCTGGTGAAAAACTTCAGCGAGGCCGATGGCGTGGCCATCAAAGAATTCGAGAAGACCACCAACCACGACGTCAAGGCGGTCGAATACTGGATCAAGTCCAAGTTCAAAGACCGGCCCGAACTCGAAAGCGTGGCCGAGTTCGTGCACTTCGCCTGCACCAGCGAAGACATCAACAACACCAGCCATGCGCTGCAGATCAAGCACGCGCGTGCCCAGGTTTTGTTGCCGGGGCTCGATGGCCTGATCGCCAAACTGCGCGAGATGGCGCACCAGTTTGCCGCCGTGCCCATGCTCAGCCGCACGCATGGCCAGACCGCCAGCCCCACCACCGTGGGCAAGGAACTGGCCAACGTGGTGGTCCGCTTGAACGGCTGCCGCGAGAAGATCGCCGCGGTGCAGCTCATGGGCAAGATGAACGGCGCGGTCGGCAACTACAACGCGCACCTGTCGGCCTGGCCCGATGTCGACTGGGAAGCTTTTGCCCGCAAGGTGGTCGAGACCCCTGAGCTGGGCGAGACCCCAAGCAGCGCCTGGGGCCTGGGCCTGACCTTCCAGCCCTACAGCATCCAGATCGAGCCGCACGACTACATGGCCGAGCTGTTCGACGCCATCGCGCGCAGCAACACCATCCTGATCGACCTGGCGCGCGACATCTGGGGCTATGTGAGCCTGGGCTACTTCAAGCAAAAGCTCAAGGCCGGCGAGATCGGTTCGAGCACCATGCCGCACAAGGTCAACCCGATCGACTTTGAGAACGCCGAAGGCAACTTGGGCCTGGCCAATGCGGTGCTCAAGCACCTGTCGGAGAAGCTGCCGATCAGCCGCTGGCAGCGCGATCTGACCGACTCGACCGTGCTGCGCAATGTGGGTGTGGGCTTTGGCTACACCGCGCTGGCCCACGCTTCGCTGATGACCGGCTTGAACAAGCTCGAGCTCAACCAAGAGGCGCTGGCCGCCGACCTCGATGCCGCCTGGGAAGTGCTGGCCGAACCGATCCAGACCGTGATGCGCCGCTACGGCGTGCAAGGCGCTTACGAAAAGCTCAAGGAAGCCACGCGCGGCAAGACCGTGAACGCGGCCGACCTGCACCGGCTCATCCAAAGCCTCGAGATCCCGCAGGCCGACAAGGACCGTTTGCTGGCCATGACCCCGGGCAGCTACATCGGCAAAGCCGTCGAACTGGCCAAGCGCGTCTGAGCCCATGGCCCTCAAGTCCACCATTTACAAAGCGCAGCTCTCGATCGCCGACATCGACCACGGCTACTACGCGGACCACGCGCTCACCTTGGCGCGTCACCCCAGCGAGACCGACGAGCGCATGAT
>JBDLTR010000129.1:0-8522 GCA_039805705.1 Pseudomonadota bacterium | reverse complement strand
GAGGGCCCTGGGGCCCTGCGCCTTGCCCCAAAGCCAGGGCCACCCAGTCCGGACCCCGCCCCAAGACCACACGGCGCTCGCCGGCCTGCGTCCACACGCCCCAGACGCGCCAGCCTGGGGCTCCGTCTGCCGGGTCTCTGGGCGCACTGGCAGGCGTGGCCAGGCCCACCGCGTTGGCCAGCGCAAACAAGGGAACCGCCGCTTCAGAGCGCTGGGCCACAGGCCAGCGGGGCTGCTCGTGCCCGGCCGAAGCCGCCTCACCGTCGGGCCGCAGCCACAAACGCAGTTCGGCATCGATCTGCACCGCCTCTGGCTGCTCTGTGGCTTGCAGCTGCCAGCGGGTCCAGGACCACCATGGCGCATGGCTGGCGAGGGCGCGGGTGAACGCCAGCCAATCCGTCCAGGCCCCTTGCAAGCGCAAGTGGCCGTTTTGCTGGGCCATCACGGGCCCGTTCTGCCACGCCTCAGGCCGCAGAGACACCACGCGCAGACCCTGGGCCTGCAGGCGCTGCTGCAGCCAGAGCCAGGCCGCGTCGCGCTCGCGCACATGGGGCCCGGTCTGCGCCACCGACGCCTCGGGCGCCGTGGCCGCAGCCAGCGGTGCGGGTACCACCGGTGGCGACGGTGAGGCCTCTGGCCAGTTCAAGTCTTCCCAGCCGTCCGCGCCCCACAGCAGGCCCGCGAGCGCCAAGGCCACCAGCACACCGCAGCCCCAGGCCGACAGCTTCAGACCCCAAAGCCAGGCCAGGCTGCGCCCCTCCGGACCCGACCACCGCGCCCAGATCGGCGACGCAGAGTGCGCGGGGCTCATGGCTTGGCCCCTGTGGCGTGGGCGCTGGGCGATGGGGTCTCCAGGCTCCACAACACGCCCACAGATGCCGGCCCCGCGCCGAGGCTCTGCACGCTCCAGCCTTGACCCAGCGCCTGGCCCAAGCGGGTCTGCAGCGTGGCCACGTCCTGGGCGCTGGGCAGCTGGCCCTGGAGCGCCCAGCGCTGCCCATCGGCCTGCCAGCGCGACAAGCGCAGGCCCCGCTCGGCTTCGACCTGCAGCACGTCCTGGAGCGCCACCATGCGCTGTTGCTGCGCTTGCACGGCTTGGGCATGGGCCTGTTGCTGGGCCCCGCGCTGGACCTGTTGGCGCGCCGCGAGTTGACGCGCCTGCTGCTGGGCGGCCAAGGCCTGCGCGTGGGCCTGTTGCTGGCGTTGCTGCGCGGTGGCCTCATGCCGCAGGTGCAGCCCAGCGACGCACAGCCCGCCGCAGAGCAGCCCCACCCAGAACCACGGCAGGTGCGGCCAAGCCCATGCGCTGCGTCGGCGGGGGTGGCGCAGCACATTCAGGCGCAGAACAGGTGCGCTCATGGCAGCAAACCCAAGGCGGCGCCGCACGCCACCAGGGCGCCCCATTGGGGCGAAGCTTGCAAAGCCTGCCATTGGTCCTCGTCCAGCGTGTGGGTGGTGCTGCGTTCGAACAGCCAGTCTTGCGGCGACTGGGCCCGGTGCGCATCCCCCCGCAGGCGCTGGGCCGCACGGCGCGCGGCCTGGTGTTCAGGCTCCACCACCGGCAAGCGCCAGCCCGCGCGTCGGGCATGGCCCAGCCAGCGCTGCAAGTCCTCACGCCGGCACGCGGCCCAGTGCACCACGCCAGGTTGGGGGTCCGCGCCGCTGGGCAGCGCCACATCAAAGCCCACATCCTCGGGCACGGTGCCCAGGGCCTGGGCCGCTTCCAGGCGCACATCGGCCAAGCACTGCGCGGGGGCCAAGCCCGGGGGCGGGGTGTAAACCCCTTGCCGACAGCGGCTGGTGTGCAGGGCCAGCGCCAAGCTGCGCTCTCGCCGAGGCCGCCCTGCGCCCACGCCATGCAGCTGCTCGACCAACCAGGCGTCGCGTGCATCGGGTGGCCACGGGCCGACGGGGGCATGCTGGTGCTCGAACGCGGCCACGCGCACCGAGCCGTTGGCCTGCACCACCAGCGATGCGAGCAGGATGTGCTGTTCGTCGAGCCGGGCGCCCCAAGCGCTGTGGCGTCGACGCCATGCCGACAGCCGTCCCCAAATCTGGGCGTGATGCATACCAAGCCTCCTCCCTGTCCCACAGTGCAGGCGGGTGCCTGTGGTGTTGTGTGTGGGAAAAGTCTGAACTTTTCGCGCCCGGATGGCAAGCTGGGGCGAACGCCAGAGCCGGCTGTCATCGCCTGTTACGTCCGCAGGGCGGGGATTTTTATAATCCAGCCACCGTGAGCCGCCCCTTCTGGGCGGTCAACAAAGGTTTTATGCCCGCCAAAACGCCTCCCCCGACTGCCCCACAGCCCCATGCCCAAAGCGGGGTGGTCCGTTGGTTGCTGCGCCTGGGCCTGTGGCTGGCGGGTTTGATCCTGGCGGGGCTGGCCAGCCTGGTGTTTGTGGCTGGCGTGGCCATGGTGGTGGCCTACCCCAACCTGCCCGACATTTCAGACCTCGCCGACTACCGCCCCAAACTGCCTTTGCGCATCTTCACGGCCGACGGCGTGCTGATGGGCGAATTCGGCGAAGAGCGGCGCAACCTCACGCCGATCAACGAGATCCCCAAGGTCATGAAAGACGCGGTGCTCTCGATCGAGGACGCGCGCTTTTACCAGCACGGTGGCGTGGACTACCTGGGCATCTTGCGTGCAGGCATTGCCAACATCGGCCGCATGAAAAGCCAGGGGGCCTCGACCATCACCATGCAGGTGGCGCGCAACGTCTACCTCTCGTCCGAGAAAACCTACACGCGCAAGATCTACGAGATCCTGCTGACCTACAAGCTCGAGCACATGCTCAGCAAGGACCAGATCCTCGAGATCTACATGAACCAGATCTTCCTGGGCAACCGCGCCTATGGCTTTGCCTCGGCGGCCGAGACCTACTTTGGCAAACCGCTCAAGGACGTGACCATCGCCGAAGCGGCCATGCTCGCGGGCCTGCCCAAAGCGCCCTCGGCCTACAACCCCTTTGCCAACCCCAAGCGCGCGCGGGCGCGCCAGCTCTACATCATCGAGCGCATGGAGGACAACGGCTTCATCAGCGCGGCCCAGGCCAAAGCCGCCAAGGCCGAGCCGCTGCACCTGCGCAGCTCGGCCGACAAGAGCATCCTGCACGCCGAGTACGTGGCCGAAACCGTGCGTCAACTCATCTACGCGCAGTACGGCGCCGAAACCTACACCCGCGGCCTGAACGTCACCACCACGCTGCAGGCCGACGAGCAGCGCGCCGCCTACCGTGCGCTGCGCCAGGGCATCCTCGACTACGAGCGCCGGCAAATCTACCGGGGACCTGAAAAATTCATCGACCTGCCCAGCGACCCCAAAAAACTCGAAGAAGCGATCGACGACGTGCTGGACGACCACCCCGACAACGGCGATTTGCTGACCGCGGTGGTGCTCGAGGCCAGCCCGCGCAAAGTGGTGGTCACGCGCGGCAACGGCGAACCGATCGAGGTGACGGGCGACGGCCTCAAGCCGGTGCAGTCGGGCCTGTCGGACAAAGCCGCCCCCGCGGTGCGTTTGCGCCGCGGCGCGGTGGTGCGCATCGTGCAGATGCCCAAGGGCGGCTACGAGATCACCCAGCAGCCCGAGGTGGAAGGGGCGTTTGTCGCCATGTCCCCGCACAACGGCGCGATCCGCGCGCTGGTCGGCGGCTTTGACTTCAACAAAAACAAGTTCAACCACGTGACCCAGGCTTGGCGCCAGCCGGGTTCGAGCTTCAAGCCCTTCATCTACTCGGCGGCGCTCGAAAAAGGCTTCAACCCCACCACCGTGGTCAACGATGCCCCGCTGTTCTTCGACGGCGGTGTGACCGGCGGACAACCCTGGGAACCCAAGAACTACGACGGCAAGTTCGATGGCCCGATGAGCCTGCGCACCGGCCTGGCCAAATCGAAAAACATGGTCTCGATCCGTGTGCTGCAGGCGGTGGGCGCGCGCAACGCGCAAGAGTGGATCACCCGCTTTGGTTTCGACGAGGACAAACACCCGCCGTACCTGACCATGGCGCTGGGCGCCGGCTCGGTCACACCGATGCAAATGGCCAGCGCCTACTCGGTGTTCGCCAACGGCGGGTATTTGGTGCACCCGCACCTGATCACCCGCGTGACCGACCCCAAGGGCAAGGTGCTGGTGGAAAGCCCTGCACCCGAGCAGGTCGACGAGGCCCAGCGCGCCATCCCCGCGCGCAACGCCTACGTGATGAACAGCCTGCTGCAAGAAGTCACCCGCTCGGGCACCGCCGCGCGTGCGCAAGCCCTGCTCAAGCGGCCCGATGTTTACGGCAAGACCGGCACCACCAACGACGCCATGGACGCCTGGTTCGCCGGTTACAACCCGCGCGTGACCGGCATCGTCTGGATCGGCTACGACACCCCGCGCAAATTGGGTGACCGCGAAACCGGTGGGGGCCTGAGCCTGCCGGTGTGGATCAGCTACATGGAAACCGCGCTGCGCGGCGTGCCGGTGAGCGAGTACCAGGTGCCCGAAGGCCTGGTCAATCTGAATGGCGAATGGTTTTTCGAAGAGTTCGCCCGAGGTGGCGTCACCTCACTCGGGCTGGGTGACAAGGGCGACGACAAGTCGGCCCTGCCCGCGGGCGAGGAAAAACGCAAGATCCTCGACCTGTTCCGCCACTGAACACCCCGAGTGGCGTGACCCTCAGGCTTGGCCCGAGGGCCATCCCATGCCGGCTCCACAGGATGGACGCCCTGGTCCAGCCAGAGCATGCCAGCACGCCACGAAGCTGTGTCAGCCGAAATGCAGCGTCTGCTCCGCTTGCTCGCTCGCGTAGCGCGAGAGGCTTTCCCAAAATTCACCTTGGCCTTTGGTGTCCATCCAGCGCTGGCCGTCGAAGCGGTAGTGGAAACCGCCGCAGCGCGCGGCCAACCAGACTTCTTGCAGCGGTTTTTGCAGGTTGACGATGATCTGGCTGCGGTTGCGAAAGGTCAGCGTGACCATGCCGCCCACCCGCTGGTTGTCGATGTCGGCATCGGTGTCGTCGTTGATGCGGTCACACGCGGCCTCCAGCTGCGCCAGCAGGCGCTCGGCTTGGTCCATGTAGTCAAGGTCGGTCATTACAATCGCCGGATGTTGAGAGTTGCAAAGATTCTAGTCAGGGCCCAAGCCCTTGGCCTGCTTGTGGCGATGCTCTCGGGCTGTGGCCAAAGAGGGGCGCTGTACCTGCCCGACACCCCCGAGTCGCGTGGCCGTGCCACGCTGCCACAGACCCTCAACCCCTGGCACAGCCACACCCCCACCAAGCCCGCCGCTGTGCCGGCCAGCTCAGCTTCTGAACCCACACGCACCGCACCATGAGCACCGTCCCCCTTTTGCCCGGCCACCCCTTCATCGCCTACCAGGGCGAGCACCTGTGCGTCGAAGGCGTGCGCCTGGCCGACCTGGCGCGCGAGCACGGCACGCCGCTGTTTGTGTACTCCAAAGCCGCCATGCTCTCAGCCCTGGCCGCCTACCAGCGCGGCTTTGTCGGCCGCAAAGCGCAGATCTGCTACGCCATGAAAGCGAACTCGAGCCTGGCGGTGTTGCAGGTGTTTGCCAATGCCGGCTGCGGTTTCGACATCGTCTCCGGGGGCGAGCTCACGCGTGTGCTGGCCGCCGGCGGTGACCCGGCCAAGGTCATCTTCTCGGGCGTGGGCAAAACCCGCCTCGAAATGAAGCAGGCCCTTCAGGCTGGCATCGGTTGCTTCAACGTCGAAAGCGAGGCCGAGCTCGAGGTGCTCAGCGCGGCCGCCGTCGAGATGGGCACGCGCGCGCCGGTGAGCCTGCGCGTGAACCCCAACGTCGACGCCAAGACCCACCCCTACATTTCCACCGGTCTCAAAGGCAACAAGTTCGGCATCGCCCACGAGCGCGCGCTGCAGGCCTACCGCCATGCGGCCAGCCTGCCGGGCCTGCAGGTGGTGGGCATCGACTGCCACATCGGTTCGCAAATCACCGAAGTGACCCCCTACCTGGATGCGATGGACCGCGTGCTCGACCTGGTGGCCGAGATCGAATCCGCCGGCATCCCGATCCACCACATCGACTTCGGCGGCGGCCTGGGCATCGACTACAACGGGGACACACCGCCCGCGGCCGATGCGCTGTGGGCGCAGCTCTTGGCCAAGCTGGATGCGCGTGGCTATGGCCAGCGCCAGCTGATGATCGAACCGGGCCGTTCACTGGTGGGCAATGCCGGTGTGTGCGTGACCGAGGTGGTGTTCCTCAAGCCCGGCGAGCAAAAGAATTTCTGCATCGTCGACGCGGCCATGAACGACCTGCCGCGCCCGGCGATGTACGAGGCTTTTCACCAGATCGTGCCGCTCACCCCACGCGCGGGCGAGGCGGTGACCTGCGATGTGGTGGGTCCGGTGTGCGAGAGCGGCGATTGGCTGGGACGCGACCGGCAGCTGGTGGTGCAGACGGGCGATCTGTTGGCGGTGCTCTCGGCCGGCGCGTACTGCATGAGCATGGCCAGCAACTACAACACGCGCGGCCGGGCGGCCGAGGTGCTGGTCGATGGCACGCAAGCGCATTTGATTCGGCAGCGCGAATCGGCGTTCGACACGTTTGCGCTGGAACAGCTGGTCGGATAAGCGGGGTCAGCCTGCGGCTTTGAGTGTTGAGGGGGCTGCATGCAGTCGCAAGCCCAAGGCATGAACCACCTTGATGATGGTCGCAAACTCGGGGTTACCTTCAGGCGACAAAGCCTTGTAAAGGCTCTCACGTCCAAGTCCCGTTTCGCGAGCGATGTGGGTCATTCCCCTGGCGCGCGCGATGTCCCCCAAAGCGGCCGCAATCAAAGTCGGATCGCCGTCTTCCAGGGCAGCCTCCAGATAAGCCACCACATCCTCCTGAGTTTCCAGATGTTCTGCAGCATCCCAGGGGCGCGTCGCGTTCATGGCCATGGTTTCTCCTGAATGATCCTGGACAACTCCAGGGCAGTGCGGATATCCGCGGACTGGCTGCTCTTGTCACCGCCCGCCAGCAAAATGACGAGCGCCTCTCCCCTCTGCACAAAATACACCCGGTAACCGGGTCCGTGGTCAATGCGCAGCTCAGACACGCCTGCGCCTACAGGCTTGGCATCTCCCGCATTGCCAAGTGACAGACGGCGGATCCGAACATCGATCCTGGCCCGGGCTGTGCGATCTCGGAGCGCCGAAAACCACCGCGCATAGTGCTCGGTTTGATGAACCGTGATCATACCCGAATGTAATTCATGGGATACAAATTACCGAGCAAACCTCTCACTTTGGCTGTGATGCAGTCAACGCCAAGTGCTGCAGTGCAGCGTTCATGGCCTCAAAACCAGACCGCTTGCCTGAATCGGGTTGGCCTTTCCAACGGAACGCCTCTGGGCTTTTAGCGACCAAGACCTGGGGCTCAAACGACATGGCACGGCCACCGGGCGGCTGCACTTCAACACGGAGCTTTGCCGCTGCTTCGGGACGTCCCTCAATGTGCTTGATGAACGGATTCCACTGCGGGTGACGTTCGAAATCCATCAAGAGCGTCCACACCTGTGCTGCCGGTGCGGCAATGCTCACCTGGGTCTCGACCTGGTGGCCCCAGAAACCCTGCTCTGCCGCATCGGCACTCGATGCTAGCCCTGCCCACACGGCCAAACTGGCCCACATTTTTCTCGCAATTGAAATCTTCCGACCAAACATCAATGGCGAATATTAAATACAAAATAATTAATTTAAGGAATTTTTCTTCATTCAGAGTGCCGTGCCATTGGCGATCAGTGGGCTGTTCGGTGTCTGCTCAAACGCCACCCTAGCAATACAGCCAGGATCAGGCCATAGACCCACACCTCATTGAAATCATTCTTGCCCGCACGCACCCACCAGAAATGCAGGATGGCGAGCACCGCCACGGCGTAAATGCTGCGGTGCAGGGCCTGCCAGCGGCGCGCGCCCATTCGGCGGATGGCGCCGTTCCAGGAGGTGGCGGCCATCAGGGTCAGCAGGGCCAGGGCCACCGTACCGACCAGCACAAAGGGGCGTTTGGGGATGTCGCGCGCGATGTCGACCCAGTCCAGGCCCATGTCGAACCAGGCGTAACACAGCAGGTGCAAGCTGGCGTAGCCGAAGGTCAACAGGCCCAGCAGGCGGCGAAAGCGCGCCAGTTCAGGCCAGCCCCATTGCACGCGCAGCGGGGTGACCGCCAGCGCCAGGCACAGACCCCGCAAGGTCCAGGCGCCGGTGCTGCGGATCAGGGCCTCGGCCGGGTTGGGGCCAAGTTGGTCGGTCATGGTTTGCCAGACCAGCCCGGCCAGCGGCAGCATGCCCAACCCGAGCATGACCCACCAGGCACCACGGTGGCGCAGCACGGTCCTCATAGCGGCTCAGGCCTGCATGCACTCGGAGACTTGCAGGCGCGGACACGGCCTGTGGGTCGCATGGCGCTCAGAAATATTTCTTCAGGTCCATGCCCGCGTAAAGCTGGCCGACCTGCGCTTCGTAGCCGTTGAACATCAGGGTCTTGCGCTTTTTGGCCAGCAGACCGTCCTCGCCGA
>JBDLTR010000128.1:0-5564 GCA_039805705.1 Pseudomonadota bacterium | reverse complement strand
AGCACCAAGTCCTGCGCGCTGTAGGCCAGCATCGAGAGGAACACGAACACGGTGAAGGTGCGGGCCGCGCGCTCGTCCCAGATGGCGGCAAAGGCCTGGCCAAATGTTGGTGCCGGTGCGGCCGTGGCCGTCGGCGAAGGCGGTGTGGGCGACACCGTGCCCGGGCCTTCCAGCCGCCACAGCGCCAGCGTGGTGATGCCCAACGTCAGCACGCTCAGACCCACAGACACGCGCAGCAAAACCTCGGGGCTGTAGGGCTCGATGAGTTTGCCGACCACACCGGCCGTGACCGCAAAACCCAGGATCATCATCATCCAGACCGCGGTGGCGGCCGGCGCACGCCGCTGCTCGGGCACGCGCTTGGCCATCAGCGCCAACAGCGAGGTGCCACAGGCGCTCACGCCCAAACCGATCAAGGCAAAAGCCAGCATCGCGAGCAGCGCGCCATACAAGCGCTCGCTGCCCATCCAGACCGTGGCCAGCGCCGCCAGCACGCCGCCCGCGCCCAGCACCGCCATGCCGCCCAGCATCCAGGGCGTGTTGCGGCGGCCCTGGTCGGCGCCAAAGCCCATGCGCGGGCGCACCATCTGCACGCCGTAATGCCAGGCCACCAAAAAGCCGGGCAGCAAAGCCGGCAGCGCCAGCTCCACCACCATCACCCGGTTGAGCGTGGACGTGGTCACCACCACCACCGCGCCCAGGCAGGCCTGCACCAATCCGAGCCGCACGATCTGCGGCCAGCCAAACGGTTTTGTGTGTGTGTTCACAGTCCCCCCATCGGGTGCAAGTGGCGCAGGCCGAAGGCGCTGACCATCATGCCGCTCACCTACAGCGGCACGCCGAAAGCGCTGAGCAGCAGCGCTTTGTCGACCGGTGCGCGCACAAAGCGCTGCATCAGCGGCGCCTGTGCCAGCACCAGGGCCAGCACCGCCAGCGCGTGCAAGGGCAGGCCCCAGGTCCACAGCAGCAGCGCCACCGCCAGCTGCGGCAGCACCATGACCGCCACCGCGGTCTGCGCAGCGCGGCGCGCGCCCAGCTGCACCGGCAGCGAGGCCACGCCCATGCGGGCGTCGCCGTCGATCGACTTGAAATCGTTGAGGGTCATGATGCCGTGCGCGCCCAGGCTGTAGAGCAGTGCCAGCACCAGCGAGCCGCTGCCCGGCCAGGCGCCGCCCAGCATGACGGCGGTGCCGGTGATCCAGGCCAGGCCCTCGTAACTGAGTGCGCAAGCGGCATTGCCCCACCAGCCATTGCGTTTGAGCCGCACCGGCGGCGCGCTGTAGGCCCAGGACAAGATCACCGCGAGCGCACAGGCGGCAAAGCCCCAGGGGCCCATGAGCAAGGCCCACAGCAGCGACAAAGCGGTCCAGGCGATGGCGATGCCCAGGCCCCAGCGGCCCGGCATGCGGCCCGAGGGGATGGGGCGTTGTGGCTCGTTGATCGCATCGACATGGCGGTCGAACCAGTCGTTGACGGCCTGGCTGCTGGCGCACACCAGCGGGCCGGTCAGCACCAGGCCGAGGGCCAGCAACCACCACTGTGGCCCCAGCGCCTGGCCCGAGGCGATGGCGCCACAGGCAAAAGCCCACATGGGCGGGAACCAGGTGATGGGTTTGAGCAGCTCGGCCACGGCCGAGAGCTGAGGACGGGAACGGGGGTGGTCCATGCCCGCATTTTGAGCGGACAATTCAAAATGTCAATATAGATTGACACTCAGCCCACCCGCTGCGGCGGGCGCAGCTCAGTCGGTGTCGTTGTCGGCGATCATGCCAAAGCGGCGCAGCTTGACGTACAGGCTTTGGCGCGAAAGCCCCAGCATCTCGGCCGCCGAGGCGCGGTTGTCGTGCGTGAGCTGCAGCGCCGACTCGATGCACATGCGCTCGATGGTGTCGACCGTCTCGCCCACGATGTCTTTGATCGGTCGGCGCCCCACCAGCTGGGCGATGTCCGAGAGCGTGCCGGCCAAGCTTTGCGTGACGGGTGAAGCCCCGGGGTGGCGCCGCTCGATGTCGCGCAAAAAGAAGGCGTACAGGGGCTCGGGCTGGTTCAGGCTGACCGCGGAGATTTCCACCGGCAGCGTCAGCCCCGCGAGCGTGCGCACCTCGGTGGCGAAGTTGCGCACCGGCAGCTGCTGGCGCAAATTGGTGTTGAGCACGCCCCAGTCCACACCGCCCCGCAGCAGCCAGCGCTCCAGCGGGTGGCCCACCACCTGCGAAGAGGCGGTCATGCCCAGCAGGGCCATGCCCTCTTCGTTGACGCTCTTGACCACGCCTTGCGTGTCGGTCAGCAGCCAGCCATCGGGAAAGCGCGCCATGGCTTCCGACAGGGCCACCGAGGCGCCATCGCCCACCGCGCTGGCCGCGCCCTCGCGCTGCGCCAGGCGCACCAGGAACTGCGGGCCGCCTTCCTGGCGGAAAACAGTGGCCGAAACGGTCCAGGCCGCGTCCAGACCATGGAGGTGGGCCGAGCACATCTCGATGCGGCCGGTGGCCAGCGCCATGCGCAGCAGCGACTGGATTTCGGCCTGGCTGTCGGCCTCGAAACACTCGCGGATTTCGCGCCCCACCAAACGCCGTGCGCCATCGCGCAGCACCGCCTGGGCGCTGGCATTGGCCTCGAGCACGCGTTGCGAGCTGGCGTCGACCAGCAGCACGGCCTCGCTGGAGGTGTCGAACAGCACGCGGTAGCGCGCCTCGATGTGGCGCAAGCGCAGATAGTCGCGCTCCATGGACTGCTGGGTCTCGACGAGGCGGCGTTGCAGTTCGGCGATGCCTTCGAGGTCGCGCGCCAGCGCCACGCGCTTGCCGCTGCGGCCCAGGGCCAACACGATGTACTGCAGGGGCACGTCGTGCCCGCTGGCGGCGGGGTGGTTGATGTGGCGCCAGCGCGGCGGCTGGCCCTCCTGGGCTTCGCGCAGCAGGTCTTCGACCTTGCCCTGGCTTTCGGGGGTGACGGTGTCCACCCAGCGGCGGCCCATCCAGCCCTGACAGCCCAGGGTGACCAAGGTGTCGCGGCCGGTGGAAACATCCTCGATGACACCCGAGGCGTCCAGCACCATGGTCATGTCCGACACACCTGACAGCAACTGCGCAAAGCTGGCCGAATCCAGATCAGGTAACTTCATGAGGAACAGTCCATAAACAGGGGACGCGCCAGGGGGTGATGCAATGGCTGGCCAGTATACGTCGGCAATCCCTTTGCCAAGGTGTGTTGGCAGACACAGCTGTCACCAAAAGTTTGCGGCTGCAGCACGCTTTGGGCAGACAGCCGCGCTTGAAACCCAGAGTGTCAATTTTTCTTGGCAAGCACCAGCTGATTCAGCAGATTGACAGTTTCACGGGCGTCGCCCCCGACCAGGTCCACCTGCAGCGCCTGCATGCTGTCAGGGCTGGCTTGCGCCATGGCCCCACCGGCCAGCACCGACAGCTGCGGGTTGGGCGAGGCCTGCCGCAAGCGCGGCAGCAGCGCCCCCAAGGCCTGCAGTTGCCGGCCCGAGCTGACCGACACGCCCACCGCATCGAACCAGTCGCGGCGCAGGTGGGTCAGCACGTCTTCGGGGTCTTGCGGGTTGAGCAACTCCACGCGCCAGCCGCGGCGACGGAAAAACTCGCCCAGCATGAAAGCCCCCATGGTGTGCTGCGACTGGGGCTCGGTGGTCAGCAAGAGGCTGTGGCCCACCGGATGGTCGGCGCCAGGGGCACAAAACTCTGCACTCAGGCGGTGCAAGAGCCGCTGCAAATTGGTGGAGGCGATGGTGACTTGCGCGAAATCGGCGGTGTCGCAACACCACCAATGGCCCAAGAGGCGCGCACACGGGGCGATCGCGCGCACATAGATGTCTTCCAGGTCATGGCCTTGCTGACGCCAGTCGGTGATCTGGATCAGGGCTTTGTCCAAGCTCTCCAGGCAGGCCAGGGCCAGGCGCTCCAGCTCGGGGGCGGCGAAGGCATCGTCCTCGCCCAAGAGCTCAGGGCGATCGCCAGACACACCAAACCCCAGACCACCGGGTGGCGGCCGAGGGAGGTTGAACGATCCATGGGTCATCGAGGACACCGATCTCCTGGGGCTTCACATCCGCGAAAGGCTCCCCGAAAAGAGTCGACGCACGCACTGCCTGCTGGCACGACACACAACCCAGGTTTGTGATGTGGCCAACAACGAGTCCAGTGTGATCCGATTCGGCCCGAACAGTCCTGGGGAATACCCTTATCTTGTCAATTGTTTTTATCGTCAATTTATGTTGACACTCAGGCACGTCAGCCGTACATTGGTCTGAACCCCCAGCAAGGACATAAGGCGTCTCATGGCCGCAACAGGCACCCCCGGTTTGTACACCCCCGAGCAGCGCAAGCGGCGGGATGCAAGCGCCTGGACCTGGGTGCAGGCGGTGCTGGCGCCGTTGCAGTTCCTGGTGTTTCTGATCAGCCTGGGCTGGGTGCTCTACAGCCTGCAGACCGGGCTGGGCACCGACTGGGCCCTGGGCTCGGTGGTGGTCAAGACCGGGCTGCTCTACCTGATCATGGTGACCGGCTGCGTCTGGGAAAAAGTGGTGTTCGGCCAGTACCTGTTTGCCCCAGCCTTCTTCTGGGAAGACGTGATGAGCATGCTGGTGCTGGCGCTGCACACCGCCTACCTGGTCGTCTGGGCGCAAGGCCAGTGGTCGGCCAGCGAGCAGCTGGTGCTGGCGCTGGCGGCCTACGCCAGCTACGCCGTCAACGCCCTGCAGTACCTGCGCAAGCTGCGCCTGGCCCGGCTGAGCCAGCCTGTGGCCAGCGCCGCCAGCGGCCTGGCGACCGAAGGGGCGCACCCATGAGCCCGGTGATCCCGATCCGTGCCGAAGCCAGCGGCTGCAGCGACGCGCGCCCCCTGGTCGAGCGCGGCCAGCGCGAGGTGTTTTGCGGCCTGACCGGCATCATGTGGCTGCACCGCAAAATCCAGGACGCGTTTTTCCTGGTGGTCGGTTCGCGCACCTGCGCCCACCTGCTGCAGTCGGCCGCCGGGGTGATGATTTTTGCCGAACCGCGCTTTGGCACCGCCATCCTCGACGAGCGCGACCTGGCTGGCCTGGCCGATGCGCAAGACGAGCTCGACCGCGTGGTCGGCGATCTGCTGGCCCAGCGGCCGGGCATCCGCATGCTGTTCCTGGTCGGCTCGTGCCCGTCCGAGGTCATCAAGCTCGACCTCTCGCGCGCCGCCGAGCGCCTGCAGCAGCGCCACGCGCCGCAGGTGCGGGTGCTCAACTACTCGGGCAGCGGCATCGAAACCACCTTCACCCAGGGCGAAGACGCCTGCCTGGCGGCCCTGGTGCCGCAACTGCCCACGCCAGCGCATGCACAGCCCCAGTTGCTGGTGGTCGGCAGCCTGGCCGATGTGGTCGAAGACCAGCTCGATGCGCTGCTGCGCGAGATGGGCATCGCCGATGTGCAGTTCTTCCCGCCGCGCCGCAGCACCGCGCTGCCCGCCGTGGGCCCCAACACCCGGATGCTGCTGGCCCAACCCTTCCTGGCCGACACCGCGCGTGCGCTCGAGCGGCGCGGCGCCCAGCTGCTGCCGGCCCCCTTCCC
>JBDLTR010000127.1:0-3503 GCA_039805705.1 Pseudomonadota bacterium | reverse complement strand
TGATCGGCTGCGCCAGTATTCCCATGCTGCACAACGGCGTGGTCAGCGGTGACATGGCCGCCAGCATCTGGCACCAGCTGCGCCAGAACCACATGGCCCCCATCGAATACCACGTGCTGCCCCGACTGCCCTTGCCGGTGGAGGCGCTCGCGCACGATGTGCCGGTGGAGCCGCCTGCGCTGATCAAAGGCTATCTGCGCCTGGGCGCCAAAATCCTCGGCGCGCCCGCTTGGGACCCGGACTTCAACACGGCCGATTTGCCGATGATGATGCGCATCGCCGACATGCCGCCGCGTTACCGCAAGCATTTTCTCGGCATGGCCTGAGGGGGCGAGACATTGGCGCAAGGCGGTGTTTGTCACGGATTTGTCACAGCCAGCCGGAACAATCCAGGACAGAACCTACTTTGGGATGGATGTCGATGGCTGTCAAAGCCGAAACCTTAGATGCACCCGCACGGCATTTGCCCCCTTTGCTCGACCGCGACCTGAGCATCCTGGCCTTCAATGAACGCGTGCTCGATTGGGCCCGGCGCCCCGCCGTGCCTTGGCTGGAACGCCTGCGCTACCTGTGCATCGTTTCCTCCAACCTGGACGAATTTTTTGAGGTGCGCATGGCCCCCCATGTGGAGCAAGCAATGGCCGAGGGCGCGCCGCAAGGTGCCGAAGGCTTGGCGCGCATCGCCACCCAGGCCCGCGCCATGGTCGACGAGCAATACCGCCTCTACAACGATGTGCTGCTGCCGGCCTTCAAGCGCCAGGGCATCCGCATCCTCTCGCACGGCGAGCGCAACGCCCAGCAGCGCCGCTGGGTGCAGGCCTACTTCAACCGCGAAGTCAGGCCCCTGCTGCTGCCTGTGGGCATTGACCCGGCGCACCCGCTGCCGCAGGTGGCCAACAAGTCGCTGAATTTCATCATCCACTTGCGCGGACAAGACGCTTTTGGGCGCCACAACGACATCGCCATCCTCAAGGTGCCCCGTGTGTTGCCACGCGTGATCGCCTTGCCCGCCGGTTTGGCAGGCGAAGGGCAGCAGGCTTTTGTGCTCTTGTCCAGTGTGATCCGTGCGCACCTGTCCGAGCTGTTTCCTGGGCGTGAGGTCGACCAGTTCTCTCAGTTCCGGGTCACACGCCACTCAGACCTGGCGGTGGACGAGGACGATGTGGTCAACTTGCGCAAGGCCTTGCGCCAAGGCCTGCAGCACCGCCACTATGGGCAGGCCGTGCGTTTGGAGGTGTCATCGAACTGCGCGCCCCAACTGTCGGATTTTTTGCTGCAGCAATTGCAGCTGCCCGCCCAGGCGCTGTTCCGCGTCAATGGCCCTGTGAACCTGGTGCGCTTGACGCAGCTGATCGACCTGGCTGCCAGCCCCGAGCGCCTGTTCGCGCCCTGGCAGCCGCGCCAACCAGAGCCCTTGCAGGGCGTGGGCTCGATCCTGGCGCGCTTGCGCGAGGGCGATGTGGTGATCCACCAGCCTTTCGAGAGCTTTGACGGCGTGCTGGCTTTCTTGCGCGAAGCGGTGCACGACCCCCAGGTGCTGGCCATCAAGCAAACGATTTACCGCACCGGCAGCGACCCGGCCATGATGGATTTGCTGCGCGAAGCGGTGCGGCGTGGCAAAGAGGTCACGGCGGTGGTCGAACTCAAGGCGCGCTTTGACGAAGAGGCCAACATCAACTGGGCCGAAAAACTCGAAGCCATTGGCGTACAGGTGGTCTATGGGGTGGTGGGGCTCAAGACCCACGCCAAGATGCTGTTGATCACCCGCCGCGAGGGCAAGCGCTTGCGCCGCTATGGCCATTTGTCCACCGGCAACTACAACCCGCGCACCGCGCGGCTGTACACCGACATCAGCTACCTGAGCGCCGATGCCCGCATGACCGCCGACATGGACGAGCTGTTCTGGCACCTGGCGAGCCAGAACCCCTTGCGGCGCTTGTCGCGTCTGGTGGCGGCCCCGTTCCACCTGCATGCACGCATGCTGCGCTGGATCGGGCAATGCGCGGCGGCCGCGCGTGCGGGCCAGCCGGCACGCATCGCGCTCAAGATGAATGCCCTGACCGATGGGCCGTTGATCGAGGCCTTGATGGAAGCGGGGCAGGCCGGGGTGCAGATCGACCTGATCGTGCGTGGCGCCTGCATGTTGCCCGCAGGCTTGCCAGGCCAGACCGACAACATCCGCGTGCGCTCGGTGATCGGCCGTTTCCTCGAGCACTCGCGGGTGTTTTACTTCCAGGCTGGCGAGCAAGAGGCGCTGTACCTCTCGAGCGCCGACTGGATGAACCGCAACATGATGCGCCGTGTGGAGGTGGCCTGGCCGGTCGAAGACCCGCAGCTGCGCCAACGCCTCATCCAGGAGTGTTTGCTGCTGTACCTGCACGACCAGCGCGACGCCTGGTTGATGCAAGCCGATGGCCGCTACACACCGGCACCCAAGACCCAGCGCAAAGCGGGCGGTGCCCAGCAGTGGTTGATGCAACGTTATCTGCAGAGGGGATGAGATGGACCTGATCTTGTGGCGCCACGCTGAAGCGCACGATCTGGAGGAGGGCAGGGATGACCTGCATCGGCGCCTGACCCATCGCGGCGAAAAGCACGCGGCCCGCATGGGCCAGTGGCTGGACCAGCAACTGCCCGAAGGTACGCGCATCTTGACGAGCCCCGCTGCGCGCGCCGAGCAAACCGCCAAGGCGCTGGGCCGCAAATACAAGGTGCGTGACGCGCTGGCCCCTGGGGCTTCGGTGCAGGACCTGTTGGAAACCGCAGGCTGGCCTGAGGCCAAATACCCGGTGCTCTTGGTGGGGCATCAGCCCAGCCTGGGGGCGGTGGTGGCCCACTTGCTGGGCATGGGCCCCACGTCTTGCCCGATCCGCAAGGGGGCGGTCTGGTGGCTGCGTGGCCGCCAGCGCGAGGGTGAAGACCAGACGGTGATCCTCTCGGTCACCACCCCCGAAAAGCTCTGATCAGGCTTTGCCCGGGCGACCGGTCTTGAGGGCTGGCACCTGGGCCAGGGCCTTGCCAAAGGCCGCGTCCGAAGTGCCTGCCAGCAGCATCAGGCCGGCGCGCAGCAACTCACTTTTTCTGACTTCTTTGCCCATGGCCAGGGCGCGTTTTTTCATCTCGGCAATCGCGGCGTATTCGCTCTTGGGGATGGTGAAACTGTCGCGCAGCACTTTGACTTTTTCGGGCTTGGCCTTCTTCTCGGTTTTGGGCGCAACAGCGGTTTTTGCCTTGGGGGCTTGGGGCGCCGCCGTGCGGGGCGCCGGCGCCGCCTTCACCACCTTTTGTGGTGCTTTTTGGGCGGCGCGCTGGCGCGCAGTTTGAGGGGATGCGGCGCGCGGCTTGGCGGGGGCTTTGGCAGCGGTTTTGCGTGTGGTGGCCATCAGGCTTCTCCTTGAAACGATGTATACAGTTTATACCGTATACCCCATGCAAGACAAGTCAAAGACCTTGCTGGCAGACACCCCTGGTGGTCACCGTTTTGTCACATACCACCCGCGGCT
>JBDLTR010000126.1:0-12549 GCA_039805705.1 Pseudomonadota bacterium | reverse complement strand
CGGCAAAGTCTCCACACATATAAAACCATTGGATTCGTACCGCGCCATGTCCGTCATCACCCCCGAACTGCTGACCCGTTTTGATGTGCCGGGCCCGCGCTACACCTCCTACCCCACGGCCGACCGTTTTGTCGAAGCCTTCACCGAAGCCGATTACATTCGTGCGCTCGAGCAGCGATGCGAAGCAACCCGGCTCAAAAGCCAGCCGCTGTCGCTGTATGTGCACATCCCGTTTTGCGAGTCGCTGTGTTACTACTGCGCCTGCAACAAGATCATCACCAAGCACAAAGACCGCGCGCAAACCTACCTGCGCTACTTGGCCCGCGAGGTCGAGCTGCAAGTGGCCCACCTGGGGGAGGGCCACTCGGTCTGCCAGCTGCACCTGGGCGGCGGCACCCCCACTTTTTTGAGCGACGACGAGTTGCGCGAGCTCATGGCCATGTTGCGCCGGCACTTCCAGTTTGTGCCGGGGGGCGAGTATTCGGTCGAGGTTGATCCGCGCACCATCGATGAAAACCGCCTGGCCGTGCTGGCCGAGCTGGGTTTCAACCGCCTGAGCTTTGGCGTGCAGGACTTCGACCCCGCTGTGCAAAAAGCCGTGCACCGGGTGCAGCCGGCCGACAAGGTGTTTTCATTGGTGCACGCTGCCCGCGCCCTGGGCTTTGAGTCGGTCAATGTGGATTTGATCTACGGCTTGCCGCTGCAAACGCCCGAGTCGTTTGCGCGCACGCTCAGCCAGGTCAATGAGCTCAAGCCCGACCGCATCGCCTTGTACGCCTATGCCCACCTGCCCGAGCGCTTCAAGCCGCAGCGGCGCATCCACGCGGCCGAGCTGCCCACGGCCGGTGCCAAGGTGGCCATGCTGGCGCAATCGCTCGACGCCTTCAGCGACGCGGGCTATGTCTACATCGGCATGGACCACTTTGCCTTGCCCAACGATGCGCTGGCCGTGGCCAAACGCCAGGGTCGACTGCACCGCAATTTCCAGGGCTACAGCACCCAGCCCGATTGCGACCTGATCGCCCTGGGCGTTTCGGCCATTGGCCGCATGGGCGCCACCTACAGCCAGAACGCCAAAACCATCGAAGAGTATTGCGATGCGCTCGACCAGGGGCATCTGCCCATCGTGCGCGGCCTGGCGCTTTCTCGCGACGATCTGATCCGCCGCTCGGTGATCATGGCCCTCATGTGCCAGGGCGAGCTGCAGTTCGAGTCGGTCAATCTGGCTTGGCTGATCGACTGCAAAACGTATTTCGCCAACGAAATCGCCCAATTGCAAACCATGCAAAATGACGGCCTGGTCAAGATCGACGACCACGGCATCACCGTCACGCCCATGGGCTGGTTCTTTGTGCGCGGCGTGGCCATGGTCTTCGACCGCTACCTGCAGCTTGACCGCAACCGCACCAAGTTTTCCAAGATCATCTGAGCCCGCATGCAAAGTTCACTCGCCATCACCAGTTTGTTGATGGGCTTGGCGGGGGGGCCGCACTGCGTGGCGATGTGTGGCGCCGCTTGCGCTGGCCTGGCGCAGGCCGCTGGTGCGCGACAGCGCCAAACCCTCACCGCCTTCCAGCTCGGGAGAGTCCTTGGCTACAGCCTGCTGGGCGCCTTGGCGGCGGCCAGTGTGCAAGGCCTGGGTTGGCTCACCACCCAGTCCGCAGCGATCCGCCCTGTGTGGACCTTGTTGCATGTGGCGGCCATGGCCCTGGGCGTCTTGCTCATGCTGCAAGCGCGCCAGCCGGTCTGGCTGGACCAGGCCGCACGCCGCCTGTGGGCACGGGTGCGCGCCTTCAACGACCGACACGGCCGCGCGGCGCCGTGGATGGTGGGCGCGCTCTGGGCGCTGATGCCCTGCGGTTTGCTGTATTCGGCCCTGATGGTTGCCGCGCTCACCAGCACACCGTGGGATGGCGCTTTGACGATGGCGCTGTTCGCACTGGGCAGCAGCGTGAGTTTGTGGGCGGGCCCATGGCTGTGGTTGCGCCTGCAAACCCTGGGTGACGGCGCCTGGGGCATGCGCCTGGCGGGTTTGGCTTTGTTCGGCGTCTCGGCCTGGGGCCTGTGGATGGGCCTGGTGCACGACCAGGCGCCTTGGTGCGCCACGCCCGTTTGAACTGGGCTCAGCCGATCAGGCCTTTGTAGAGCATGTAGGCCGCCAGCAGGTACAGCACACCGGCAAACACGCGTTTGAGCTGCTTGACCGGCAGTTTGTGCGCCGTGGCCGCGCCCACGGGGGCCATCAGCACGCTGCAGCAGGCGATCACGACCAGCGCAGGCAGCCACAGGTAGCCAAACGAATAGGGCGGCAGCTCGCTCAGCGACAGGCCGCTGACGATGTAGCCCGTCACATTGGCCAACGCGATCGGAAAGCCCAGCGCCGCGCTGGTGGCCACCGCGTTGTGGATGGCCACATTGCACCAGGTCATGAAGGGCACGCTGATGAAGCCACCGCCCGCGCCCACCAGGCCCGAGAGCAGCCCGATCACACCGCCAGCGCCGACCTGGCCCGCAAAGCCCGGCATCTGGCGCGTGGGGGCGGGTTTTTTGTCGAGGAACATCTGCGTGGCCGAGAAGCCCACGAAGCAGCCAAAGAACACCGCCAGCGACGAGCCCTTGACCACCGCAAAAATCCCCATGCTGCCCAGCAGGCTGCCCAGCACGATGCCGGGGGCCAGGCCCTTGACCAAATCCCAGCGCACCGCGCCTTTCTTGTGGTGGGCACGCACACTCGAGATGCTGGTGAAGATGATGGTCGCCATCGAGGTGGCGATCGCCATCTTGATCGCCAGCTGTGCGTCCACGCCACGCTGTCCCAGCAGGTAGGTCAGAAACGGCACCATGATCATGCCCCCGCCGATGCCGAGCAGGCCCGCCAGAAAACCGGTGCACAGGCCGAGCACGGCCAACTCAAGAACGAGGGTGGGTTCAAACATCATGGTCAAGCAGGGGAGAGAAAAAAGGTGTCTGCGAATGCCGCCGGACCCTCATCCTGAACCGGGGGTTCAGGTGGGCGAGGGCAGGCTGGCGTTGGGTTCATCTGACGCGAGACGATCACGCTCACCAGCCGATGTACCAAGCCCGAGCTCAATGAGCATTGGTTCAAGGAAATATAAAGCCCGGCGCGCACCGCAGACACAGGCGATTGTAGGTCTTCGCGCGCGCGGGCGCTGAGGGTTCAGAGCAACTGGCCGTCTTCGCGCAGGCTGCGGTCCAGCCGCTCGAGCAGGCCCTGCAGGCGTTCATCGCCACCGACAGCCGCAGCCGCAGGCGCTGCCTGAGAAGGCGCAGCCTGGGCCGCATCGGCTTGGTCGAAAGCCAGGTTCAGGGCGGCCAGCACAGCGATGCGGTCACGCGCCTTGATCTTGCCCGCGTCGCGGATCTTGCACATGGCCGCGTCCACGCGGCCCACGGCCGCCAGCAAGCGGGCCTCGCCGCCCTCAGGGCAGCCCAGCAAATAGCTCTGGCCCATGATCTGGACTTCGATCTGCTTGTTGCTCATGCGCTGGCCTCAGGGGATGAATTGCTGGGCAGACGCTCGATCAAGGCGTCCACACGGGCGCGCGCCGCCGACAAACGCGATTTGAGCTGGTCGCGCTCTTGCGTCATCGCTTGCAACTGCTGCGCCAGCAGGGCGTTGGTGCGCTGCAACTCTTCGTGGCGAAGCAGCAGGTGCTCCACCCGTTCGGCAATCTGGTCGATGAGGTCGTTGTTGGCCATGGCACACAGGGCGTCGGGGGCGATCCGCCATTGTAGGGCTTGGGCGCCACGGCCTCGTTTGTAGGTTTCACGACAGCTTGGGTCGTGCCACCCCTTTAAAATCCAGGCCTGTTGGTGCTCGTGGGGCCGGTTCGCGGCCCCCAGTTCAACGGGAAGCAGGAGGGTGTGCGCCCCACGCGCGCGCCTAACCTGCGCTGCCCCCGCAACGGTAAGCAGACGAGCTTGGCTTCGGCCGGCTCCGCTTTCATCTCACAAGCCACTGGTGGCCCTGAAACAGGCCGCCGGGAAGGTGATGAAGGTCGCATCTGCCAGCCCGGATACCGGCCAACAAGGTGGCGTGCCCGCAAGGGTGCGCCGTGAAGCCCATGCACTGTCGGGGAAGGCGGTGAGGGCGTTTGATTGGTTTGTTTCAAATGAAAAACACATTGCTGCGTTCAGCAGTTCTGGTCACGCTGGCCACGACCGCCAATGCCCAGTCATTCAATGCGTCTGAGGTGGCGCAATCTCAATTCCCTGATCCGGTGGTGATCTCTGCCTCCCGCATTCCGCAGCCGAGGTCTGCGGGATCGGTGGTGGTGGATGTGATCACACGCGAGCAGATCGAGCAGTCTGGTGCCTCGAACATCGTGGAATTCCTGGATTCTGTTCCGGGCATGTCTATCAAACGCCTTTACGGCCGCCTCGGCATCGATGCCTCGGTGGATGTTGGCTACATGGGCGAGGCGGGTTCGCAGAATGTTTTGATTCTGGTGGACGGGCAGCGCGTCAATGGCTTGGACTCCTCCGGGACTCGTTTTGCTCAAGTGCCGATGAGCAGCATTGAGCGCATTGAAGTTCGCAAGGCCAGTGGAGGAGCCCTCTACGGTGATCGTGCCCAGGGCGGTGTAATCAACATCATCACCCGCGTTGACAATCGCAAAGAAGTCAATTTGAGCGCAGGGAGTTTTGGCTATCGAAAAGTCGACGGCTACCTGGGATTCAAGGCCGATGACATCAATGGTGGCTTGTCCTTGATGAGTGCCCGTTCCGATGGTTATCGGCAACACAGTGATGCGCGGCAAGAAAGCGCGCAATTTCGTGTCTCACATTCATCTGACATTGGCCGCCTGAGCTTGACGGCCAGGGGTTTTGAAGAAACGGCCAATTTGCCGGGCTCTCTCACTCCCGCAGAGTACGCTGAAGATCCCAAAAAAATCAGTTCGTCGTATGCGCCGCGCACGCATCGCACTGGCAATTCGTGGGGGTTGAAATACGACCGTGCCATAGGCGATGGCGACTTGCTGACGGTCGATCTGTTACAGCAAACCTCTAAGGACGAGAGTGGAGGTGCTTTTTACGGCTTTTACTCGAGCAGCGCTATCACCAACAAACGATCTGCCCTGCTTCCCGAATACCGCACCAAGGTCGGGCTGGCGCAATTGCTTTTTGGGGGCGAATTTTCCGATGCTCAGGCCAACACAGATGGAGGCAAGCACGTCAGCCGCGCGAGCGAATCTGCGTATGTTCAGGCCATCCGGCCGATCGGCGAGCGCTGGACCTTGGACGGTGGTCTGCGGACTCAGCGGGTGCAAAGCGATTTCCAGTCGTCCGTCACTGCCGCAAAAACCAGCGCCGACGATCGCAAGAGCGGTTTTTCTGTGGGCGTCAAAGCACAGCTTTCCGAGACAGCGTTTGTTCGCGCTGGAGCATTGACCGGTTACCGGTTTGGCAATGCGGACGAGTTGTATCTTTTCAATCGCAGAACTTTTGCGATGTTGGAAATCAACCCCAATTTGCGACCCATGACGACCCAAGAGTATTTTCTGCAAGCAGAGCGCAAATATGATTCAGGGAAAATCGAGGCGCATTATCGGCATGTCAAAACGCGCGATGAGATCGCTTATCTTCGAGACTGCGGCACAGTGGGCCTGACAGATGCATCATGCAACGCCAACCTCTACGACACGAACCGCTCGATTTTTTCTTTGTCGTCGGAGTGGTTTCTCGGTCATGGTTTTTGGGTGAAAGGGTCTGCCGATTTCGTCGATGCCACGATTTCGACGGGTTCGTACGCGGGCAACAGATTGCCGTTGACGCCGAAAGAGGCGGTCCGCCTGAGTGCGGAGAAACGTTACCAGGACTTCACGTTGATTGGCTCAGCGAATTACCGAGGTAATTTGGTTCAGGCCAGCGATCAGGCTGGCATCAAGCCCATGATCCCTGGCCGTAATGTGATTGATCTGGGCCTCAGGACCCAGGTGTCAAAAACCATGTCTGTGTCTGCCTGGATTCGCAACTTGACCAACAAAACCTACTACGACTACGCCAGTGGTAACGGCATTTATCCGGCAGATGCCCGCGGCATTTATGTGAACCTCAAAGCCAGCCTCTGATCCATGACCGCCGCTCTTGGCCCCCAACGCATCGTCTGCCTCACCGAGGAGACGACGGAATGGCTGTACCTGTTGGGGCAGGAGCGGCGCATCGTGGGCATTTCGGGCTACACGGTGCGCCCGCGCCGGGCGCGTGAGGAAAAGCCCAAGGTCAGTGCTTTCCTGAGTGCCAAGATCGACAAGATCCTGGCGCTGCAACCCGACTGTGTGTTCGGCTTTTCCGATCTGCAGGCCGACATCGCGGCGGCGCTGATCCGCGCAGGCGTGCAGGTCACGGTGTTCAACCAGCGCAGCGTCGATGAGATCTTCTCGATGCTTTACCAGGTGGGCGCCATGGTGGGCGAGGCGGAGCAGGCGCGCGCGCGCATCGCGCAGATGCAGGCTGATTTGCAGGCCATCCGCGCACAAGCGGCCAGGTTCAAGCGCCGACCCAAGGTGTTTTTTGAAGAGTGGGACGAACCCCACATCAGCGGCATCCGCTGGGTGTCCGAGCTGGTCGGCATGGCTGGCGGCGACGACATCTTCCCCGAGCTGGCTGTGCAGTCTTTGGGCAAGGACCGCATCATCGCCGACGGCCAGACCATCGTGGACCGTGCCCCTGACATCGTCATCGGCTCCTGGTGCGGCAAGAAGTTCCGCCCCGAAAAAGTCGCTCAACGTCCTGGCTGGCAAGAGGTGCCTGCCGTGCGCGATGGGCAGCTGTTCGAGATCAAGTCGGCCGACATCCTGCAGCCCGGCCCTGCTGCGCTCACCGACGGCGTGGCGCAGCTGCACCGCATCATGCGCCAATGGGTGGAGCGCCATGGCTGAGCGTTGGCGTGCGCTTCTGCTGGCGCTGTGCGCCTGGCCCTTGCTGGCCGGCGCGACCACGGTGCTCGATGACCGCCAGCGGCCGGTCGAGGTCGCACGGCCGCCGCAACGCATCGTCAGCTTGCTGCCCTCGCTGACCGAGACGGTGTGCGCGCTCGGCGCCTGCCAGCGCCTGGTGGGCATCGACCGTTATTCCAACTGGCCCGCCTCTGTGCAGGCCTTGCCGCGCATGGGCGGCGGCCTGGACCCGAGCATCGAGGCCATCGTCGCCACGCGGCCCGACCTGGTGCTGCTGGCCGGCTCCACGCGCGGCGTGGAACGCCTGCAGGCGCTGGGCCTCACCGTCTTGCAACTGGAGCCGCGCACCCACGCCGACACCCAGCGCGTGCTGCTGGCGGTGGCCGCCGCGCTGGGCCTGTCCCGCAGCGAGGCTGACCGGGTTTGGCGCGAGATCGACGCCGGCGTGCAGGCCGCTGCGCAGGCCCTGACGCCCGCGGCGCGCGCGCAGCGCGTCTATGTGGAGGTCAGCCCCGCGCCTTATGGCGCGAGCGAGTCGTCCTTCATTGGCGAGACGCTGCGGCGCCTGGGCGTGGGCAACATCTTGCCCGCGGCCATGGGGCCTTTCCCCCTGGTCAACCCCGAGTTCGTGGTGCGGGCCCAGCCCGACGCCATCCTGATCGGCGACAGCTCCCGCCAAAGCATGGTGCAGCGGCCCGGCTGGGCGCAGATGCGCGCGCTGCGCGAGGACCGTGTGTGCGTGTTCCCGCCAGCACAAGCCGACGTCCTGGTGCGAGCCGGCCCGCGCCTGGCCGAAGGCGCACGCCTGATGGTGCAGTGCCTCAACCGCACGGCCGCCGCCGTGCCGAAGGGCCAGCCATGACCCAGGCCATGGCCCGTGACACGCTGCGCTGGGCACTCGTGCTGGCCCTGCTGGGCCTGGCCGTGATGGCACTGGGCCTGGGTGTGGGCAGCCAGGGCTGGGAATGGCTGGGCGCGCTCACGCCCGACGCGGTGCAGCGGCAAATCGTCTGGGACATCCGCGCACCGCGCAGCCTGGGCGCCTGGCTGGCCGGCGCCTTGCTGGGCCTGGCCGGTGCGGTGGCGCAAGGCCTGTTCCGCAACCCGCTGGCCGACCCGTATTTGCTGGGCAGCGCCTCGGGGGCCTCGCTGGGCGTGAGCCTGTACCTGAGCGCGGTGGGCGGCTCGCTGCTGAGCAGCGCCTGGTGGCCGCGCCTGGGCATGACCGGCGCGGCTTTTGTGGGCGCGGTGCTGGCCGTGCTGCTGACCCTGCTGCTCGCGCGCGGGGTGCAGCAAACGCTGCGCCTCTTGCTGGCGGGCGTGGTGGTGGGCGTGGTGCTCGGCGCGCTGGCCTCTTTGGCCACGCTGCTGCAGCCGCAGGTCTTGCAGGCCATGCAGGGCTTCATGCTGGGCAGCACCGCTTTTGTGGGCTGGACGGCCTGTGTGCTGATGGCGGCAGCGCTGGTGCTGTGCCTGGCCGGCGCGGTGGCGCTGTCGCGCGTGCTGGACGCGCTGACGCTGGGCGAGGCCACCGCGCGCAGCCTGGGCGTGCCGCTGGGCGTGGCCCGTGTGGGCCTGATCGCGCTGCTGTCGCTGGCCACCGGCACGGCGGTGGCGCAGACCGGCCTGATCGCCTTTGTGGGTCTGGCCGCGCCGCACGCGGTACGTTCGCGCGTGCACACCACGCACGCCGGTCTTTTGCTCTTGTCTGCGCTGATGGGTGGTCTGCTCTTGCAAACGGCCGATGTGCTGGCGCGCGGTGTGCTCGCGCCACAGGATTTGCCGGTGGGTGTGTTCACCGCGGTGCTGGGCGGCGTGTATTTGCTCTGGCGCATGCAAAGGGCCAACGGGGGGCGCGCATGAGCACGCACGGCACCCCCGCCATGCAAGCCCGTGGCCTGCGGGTTGCGCTCGGCGGTCGGCCGGTCTTGCACGGTGTGGACCTGGACATCGCGCCGGGGCAATGGACCTGCGTGGTCGGGCCCAACGGTGCTGGCAAGTCCACCGTGCTCAAGGCCCTGGCCGGCCTGCTGCCCGCCGAGGGCGAGGTGCGCTGGCAGGGCCGCCCCTGGCAAGACATCGGCCGGCGCGAACGTGCTCGACTGCTGTCCTGGCTTGGGCAGGGCGAGGCCGCCTCGCTCGATTTGCGCGTCTACGACGTCGCCATGCTCGGCCGATTGCCGCACCAGGACTGGTTGGCCGCGCCCAGCGCACACGACCAGGCCATGGTCGAGGCCGCGCTGCAAGCCACGCAGGCCTGGGACTGGCGCGAGCGCAGCCTGGGCGAACTCTCGGGCGGTGAACGCCAGCGCGTGCTGCTGGCCCGCGCCATGGCCGGCAACGCGCCGCTCATGCTGATGGACGAGCCCCTGGCCAACCTGGACCCGCCGCACCAGGTCGATTGGCTGGAGCAGGTGCATTGCCTGCGTGCCCAGGGCACCACGGTGCTCAGCGTGCTGCACGAGATCGGCATGGCCTTGCACGCCGACAGCCTGGTGGTCATGCACGAAGGCCGGGTGGTGCACCACGGCGCACCGGCCGATACCGCCACGCGGCAGGCGATCGAAGACGTGTTTGCACAGCGCATCCGCATCCTGCCCGTGGACGGGCAGTGGGTCGTGTTGCCCCGGGCCTGATGCCATGAGCGCCAAGTGCATCATGGTGCTGGGCACCTCCAGCGGGGCCGGCAAAAGCTGGTTGGCCACGGCCTTGTGCCGGCATTACGCGCGCCATGGCCTCAAAGTCGCGCCTTTCAAGGCGCAAAACATGAGCAACAACGCGAGGGTGGTGCCGGGCCAGGGTGAAATCGGTGCGGCCCAGTACTTCCAGGCCCTGGCCGCGCGCGCCGAGCCCGAGGTGCGCATGAACCCGCTGCTGCTCAAGCCCGAGGCCGACACGCGCAGCCAGGTGGTGTTGCTCGGCCGCGTCAGCGTCGAGCTGAGCGAAACGCCCTGGCGCGAGCGCAGCGACAAAGTCTGGCCGCAGATCGCGTCCGCGCTGGAGGCCTTGCGCGCCGAGCACGATGTGCTGGTGATCGAAGGCGCGGGCTCGCCCGCCGAGATCAACCTGATGGACAGCGACATCGTCAATCTGCGCGTGGCGCGCCACGCCGACGCCCGCTGCCTGCTGGTGACCGACATCGACCGGGGTGGCGCTTTTGCCCACCTGTATGGCACCTGGGCGCTGCTGCCTGAAGCCGACCGGGCGCGCATCCAGGGCTTTGTGCTCAACAAATTCCGCGGCGACGCCAGCCTGCTCGCGCCCGCACCCGAGATGCTGCAAGCGCGCACCGGTGTGCGCACGCTCGCCACCTTGCCCATGTGGTGGCAGCACGGCCTGCCCGAAGAGGACGGTGTGATGAATTGGGCCCCCACGCTCGGCACTGGCGTGTCCTCGCTGCCCCCCGAGGGGGCGCGTTTTGCCTTGGGGCGGCCCGGCGGCAAAACACCGCCAATACCCACCACCGTGGCCGTGATCGCCTACCCGCGCATCAGCAACCTCGACGAATTTCAGCCGCTTAAAAATGTGCCAGGCCTGCGCCTGCTGTGGGTGCGCAGCCCGGCCGAACTCGCGGGTCTGCAAACGGGTGACTGGGTCATCCTGCCCGGCAGCAAGCACACGAGCGCCGACCTGGCTTGGCTGCGCCAGCAAGGCCTGGACGCGGCGATCGCGCGCCATGTGCAGCAGGGCGGGGCGCTGCTCGGCATTTGCGGTGGCCTGCAAATGCTGGGCGAGGCCATGATCGACCTGCACGGCATCGATGGCAATGCGCCGGGCCTGGGCCTGCTGCCCCTGGTGACCCAGTTCGCCGCCGACAAGACGGTGCAAAAAACCACCGCCCGCTTTGGCACCTTGGCCGGACCGTGGGCCGCGCTCTCGGACCTGAGCGTCAGCGGCTACGAAATCCACCACGGCCAGAGCCAGGGCCACAGCGCCATGCTGGCCGGCGGCCATGTGCTGCACGAGGTCATGCCCGGCCTGGCTTGGCAGGACGGCAGCGGCCAGGTGCTGGGCACCTATGTGCACGGCCTGTTCGAGCAGCCGGCGGTGCTGCAGGCACTCTTCGGCGCCGAGGTGCCGACGCTGGAGACGGTGTTCGAGGGCCTGGCCGACTTTGTCGAGCAGCATTTCGCGCCCGGGGCCTTGGAGCGCTTGCTGGGTTGAAGCCTCGCTTTCGATGGTCTGGTCAAGCCAGACCATGACGCAGGGAGAGGTACCCCCACCGCGACCCTTGGCCCATCGCGATCACCCTCGGCCAATCACCGTCACCCTTGACCCACCAATGTCGCCCTCAACCCACCACCGTCACCCTCGGGCTTGACCCGAGGGTCCACGCACCTTGTCGCTGGATGGTCTGGTCAAGCCAGACCATGACACGGGAGGGGGATGACCCAACCGTCACCCTCGGGCCTGACCCGAGGGTCCAGGAGGCTTGCTGTTTTTGGGGCTGGCTTTCGCCGCCACCGGCAAGCGCTGCGCGTCCTCGAGCGTCATCAGCGCGTCCACGTGCGCCATGAAGCGGTGCAGGTACTCGGGCGAGATCTCCTGCATCAGCGCGAGCGAGCGCAGCACCAGCATTTGCGAGTTGATCGGGCCGGCGTGCTGCGGCGGCTGCGCCAGCGCCTGGTTGACCTGCTGGCGCACCTTCAGGCGCGAGAGGGTTTTGCGCATGCGGCCCACGCTCTTGAGCTCGGGCCGCGGGCTGGGCCTTGCGCGCGCTGGGATGCCGCTTGCGCGTTCGTGGGCCTGTGGGGCAGGGGCTTCGCCGGCCTGCGGCGCCGTGCCCATGGCCTGCAGCAGCTGTGCCAGCGGCGAGGATGCTGGCTGCGCCGCGGGTGCGTCGCAGGCGTCGGTGCTCAGCTTGGCCTGCAAGGCCTCGATGGCCAGCGCCAGTCGGTTGGCCAGCCGGGCCTGCACCGCGCCGGTTTCGGTCTGCGCGCGCTGGGCCAGCACCGTGACGAAATGCCAGTCCAGCGGCGCGCGGCTGGGGGCGCCGGCGGCGGCCAGCGCTTGCAGGCGCGCATCCCCCGCTGGCGCGCTGGCGCAGGCTGCGTTCGCCGTTTCGGCCAAGGGGGCTTGCGCGTCCATGCGGCTCAGGGCTTTTTGGGGGCGCCGGCCTTGGGCACGGGCGCCATTTCCACGCGGCGGTTTTGCGCCCGGTTTTTGTCGCTGGTGTTGGGCACCAGGGGCTGCTGCTCGCCAAAGGCGGCGGCAAAGACGCTGCCAGCGGGCATGCCCTCGTCGATCAGGGTGCGGGTGACGGTCAGGGCGCGCTGGGCCGAGAGTTCCCAGTTGTCCTCGAACTGGCGGTTGCCGTTGCGGATCGACTTGTCGTCGGTGAAGCCGCTGACCATCAGCAGCTCATCGCGCTCGGCCAGATAACCCTTGAGCGGCCCGACCAGGCTCTTGAGCAGCTGGCGGCCTTCGGGCTGCAACTTGTCGGAGTTGAGCGCGAACAGCAGGCGGCCGCTGATGCCGATGCGGCCATCGCTCAGGGTGATGCGGCCCGTGGCCAGCGGCACGGCCAGCACCTGCTCCAGGGTCTGGCGGCGCTGTTCTTCGGCCTGGCGCTTGGCGATCTCGGTCTCGAGGCTGGAGGCCAGCTCCAGCTGCGCGGCCATCACGCCCA
>JBDLTR010000125.1:0-5010 GCA_039805705.1 Pseudomonadota bacterium | reverse complement strand
CGGCACGGCCTCGGCGCTCAACGGTTTTTTGATGATGCTGGGGGCCTTCTTCACCGGCCACTGGCTCAGCCAGCAGATGGACGTGCCGCTCCTGGCCCTGGCACACGGTGTGCTGCTGTGGAGCGTGGTGATCGCGGCTGTGGCCTGGACGGCGGTGCAGCGCCATGGCCGCCCGGTGCAAGTCAAGGCGGCATGAGCACCGGGCCGGTCGATGCCATCGCCCTGGTCGGCCCCACCGCCAGCGGCAAGACCGCGGGCGCGCTGACCCTGGCCCAGGCGCTGGCCCCGCAGGGCGGGGCTGAGATCATCAGCATGGACTCGGCCCTGGTCTACCGCGGCATGGACATCGGCACCGCCAAGCCCAGCCGCGAAGAGCTGGCCCAGGTGCCCCACCACCTGATCGACCTGCTCGACCCGCTGCACAGCTACAGCGCGGCCGAGTTCGCCCGCGATGCGCGCCGGCTCATCGGCGAAATCCGCGCGCGCGGCAAAACCCCGCTGATCGTCGGCGGCACCCTGCTCTACCTCAAGGCCCTGCGCGAGGGGCTCAGCGACATGCCACCGTCAGACCCGCAGGTGCGCGCCGATCTGCAAGCGCAGGCCGCCGCCCTGGGCTGGCCGGCCATGCACGCACGGCTGCAAGCCGTCGACCCCGTGACGGCCCAGCGGCTGGCCCCAGGCGACAGCCAACGCATCGGCCGCGCCCTCGAGGTTTGGACGTTGACGGGCCGGCCGCTGTCGGCTTTTCACGGCAGCAGCAAGCCCGATCTGCCCGAATGGCACATCCCGGTCATCAGCCTGGAGCCCACGGACCGTGCCTGGCTGCACCAGCGCATCGCGCAGCGCTTTGACGCCATGATGGCGGGCGGTTTTCTGGCCGAAGTGCGCGCCTTGCGCTCGCGCGGTGATCTGCACGCCGATCTGCCCTCGATGCGCTGCGTGGGCTACCGCCAGGCGTGGCAGGGGCTCGAGCAAGGCTGGTCCGAGGCCGACATCCGAGAGCGCGGCATTTTCGCCACTCGGCAGTTGGCCAAGCGGCAACTGACCTGGCTGCGCGGCATGCCGCAGCGCGTGGTGGTGGCCGCAGAAGCGCCAGACTTGCCCTCTCTGCTGTCATCCCAGGGTTTGGGCGTGGGATCCATGGGTGCCCGATCCAGTCGGGCATGACACGTCTTCAGATGGAAAAGGGCCCGCATGCCGGGCAGACTCAGCGGTCCCGCCCCTGCCGCGAGGCTTTGCGCTGGGCTTGCAGGGCCTTGTTCTGCAAACGCCTTTGCACCGAGGCCCGTGTGGGCCGCGTCGCCTTGCGCGCCTTGGGGGCCCGCACGAAGCGCTCCAGCAGTTCGTACAGCCTGGCCCAAGCGTCCTGTCGGTTGGCTTCTTGGGTGCGGTAGCGCTGGGCCTTGAGGATCAGCACGCCATCGGCCGTGAGCTGGTTGCCCTGCGCCTGCAGCCAGCGGGTTTTGATGTCCTCGGGCAAGCCCGAGGCGGCCACATCGAAACGCAGCTGGATCGCGCTGGCGACCTTGTTGACATTCTGCCCACCCGGACCCTGCGCGCGGATGGCGGTCAGCTCGACGTCGGCTTCAGGGATGTGTGGCGTGCGCATGTTGCAAGCGTCATCTTCGGGCTTGTCACGAGGACCCCTGGATGGCCCGGTCAAGCCGGACCATGACAAAAACAGTCCCGGGTCATCGCATCACCCCTGTCATCCTCGGGCTTGACCCGAGGATCCATGGAGGTCAGGCCATGACCAAGGACCCGCTTACTGCAGCGGCTCTTTGAGCCCCGCAGGCACCGGCAAAGGCAGGATCCCGATGCCTTCGTCGAGCAGCGCCTCGGTTTCCTCGCGGCTGGCCTGCCCGCGGATGTTGCGGTGTTCGGTCTCGCCGTGGTGGATTTTGCGGGCCTCTTCGGCGAACTTCGTGCCCACGTCTTCGGTGTTGGCCATGACATGGCGCACCATCTGCATCCAGGCGGCTTGCAGCTGCTGGGGCACCAGCTGGGCCACCTCTTGCACCGGGGCAGCGGCCGCCGCGTTCGCCACCGCGCGCTCAGGGGCCTCAGACGGCCCCAGGTTCAGGTGCGGGGCAGAAGGCAATTTGCTGACGTCGGCCTCGTTGCACACCGGGCAGGTGAGCAAGCCGCGCTCGCGCTGCGATTCGAAATCGTCGTGCGAGGCAAACCAGCCTTCAAAGGCGTGGCCATGGCGACACTGGAGGTTGAGGACTTTCATGGGGCTGAAATGGGATCGAGGGCCTGCCAATTCAAGGGCCAGGCGCCGCTGAGCACATTGTGCACCCAGACCATGCAGCTGAGGGTTTTGGCGTCGGTGACTTGGCCCTCGCGGCACCAGGCCATGAGCTCGTCGGGGGTGGCGCTGAACACGTCCAGGAATTCGCCTTCATCGAGCTGGCGCGCTCCGGGTGTGAGCCCGCGCGCAAAGTGGATGTGGATGACCTCGGTCGAATAGGCGATCGCCAGGTGCATCTGCCCGGCCCGCGCCCATTCGCGCGCCTGGTAGCCGGTTTCTTCGAGCAGTTCACGCTGACCGCACAACAGCGGGTCTTCGCCAGGGTTGAGCTTGCCCGCCGGCAACTCGACCATCACGCGGCCCACCGGGTGGCGGTACTGGCGCTCGAGCACGATGCGGGTGCGGCCCTGCGCGTCTTGCAGCAGGGGGACCACCACGACGGCGCCGGGGTGCTGGATGTATTCACGCGTGGCCAATCGGCCATCGGGCAGGCGCACGGTGTCGCGAAAGGCGTGCAGAAAATCGCCCTTGAACAGCTCTTGCTGCGCGGTGCGCTGCTCGATCAGGTGTTCGTCGGCCATGCGGCGCTTGTCCGCGCGCGCTCAGGGGCGCTGGCGCATCAGGTAGCGGTAGACAAAACCGGGGAAGGCCAGGGTCAGGAACATCGTGCCGGTGACCGCATAGAACTCCCAGCCTTGCGGGGCGATTTGGCCAGCCTGCTGCTCGAAGGCCAGGCCCACAGCGCCGACCACGAAGTACAAGAGCACCAGCTCCAGCAAGCGCCAGCCCAGGGATTTGGGCGCACGCACCGGGCCCAGGAGCAGCACCCGCTGGTTCACAAACGGCAGGTTGGCGGCCAGCAAAGCCAGCAGCAAAACGATGCCGATCTGCAGCGACTGCGACATGCGCGGATCAGAGCACCAACATGCTCTTGACGGCCTGGGCACACAAGGCCATCAGGGCGCCCGGCACGATGCCCAGCACCAGCACCAGCAAGCCGTTGAGCGAAAGCACCACACGCACATCGGCGGGCGCCGACACGGTGGTGGCGGTCACGGGCGCGTCGAAGTACATCACCTTGACCACGCGCAGGTAGTAGAAGGCCCCGATCAGCGACATCAGCACGGCGTAAATGGCCAGGCCGATGTAGAAGCCTTGGCCCGAGGCGATCAGCGACTGCAGCACGGCCAGTTTGGCGTAGAAGCCGACCATCGGCGGGATGCCGGCCAGCGAGAACAGGCAGACGGCCATGACGCCGGCGTACAGCGGGCTGCGCTGGTTCAAACCGGCCAGGTCGGCGATCTCTTCGCTCTCAAAGCCCTGGCGCGCCAGCAGCATGATGATGCCGAAGCTCGCCAGCGTGGTCAGCACATAGCCCACCATGTAGAACATGGCCGAGCTGTAGGCGTTGGCGGCCAGCGTGGTCTGGCCGTTGACGACACCCGCCACAAAGCCGAGCAGCACAAAGCCCATTTGCGCGATGGTCGAGAAGGCCAGCATGCGCTTGAGGTTGGTCTGGGCGATGGCGGCCAGGTTGCCGATCAGCAGCGAAGCGATCGCCAGGAAGGACAGCATCTGTTGCCAGTCGATGGCCAGCGGCATCAGGCCCTCGACCAGCAAGCGCACCAGGATCGCAAACGCGGCCAGCTTGGGCGCGCCACCGATCAACAGCGTGGCTGCGGTGGGGGCGCCGTGGTAGACGTCCGGGATCCACATGTGGAAAGGCACGGCACCGATCTTGAACGCCAGGCCGGCGACGATGAACACCAGGCCAAACACCAGCACCTGGTGCTTGATCTGGCCCGAGGCGATCGCCTGGAGCACTTCGTCCAGTTGCAGGCTGCCGGTGGCGCCGTAGAGCATGGACATGCCAAACAGCAAAAAGCCCGAGGCCATGGCGCCCAGCACGAAGTACTTCATCGCGGCCTCGGTCGCCGGCGCGTGGTCGCGGCGCAAGGCCACCAGGGCGTAGCTCGAGAGCGTGAGCAGTTCCAGGCCCAGGTAGATCACGATGAAGTTCTGGCCCGAGATCATGAAGCTCATGCCCAGCAGCGCAAACAGGCTCAGGCTGAAAAGCTCACCGCCACGCAGCATGTCGCGATCAAAGGCATAGGGGCGCGAGTAGACCAGGGTGACCAGCACCGCGATGGCTGCAAAGCACTTGAGCCAGTGGCCCAGCGGGTCGCTGACGACCAGGCGGCCCCAACCGTAAGCGGTCTGGTCGGCCGTGGCGTAGCTGGCATTGAGCCAGGCGACACCGGCCAGGGTCAGCACGGTCAGCACATGGGTGGCGGTGCGGCGCGGGCTTTTGACCGTGAGGTCGACCAGCGCGATCACGCAGGCCATGACCAGCAACACGATTTCAGGATAGATCGTCATCCAGCTGGTGGGGTCCATCATGTCGTCACTTTCTGTTTTCGGTTCTGGATTCCCCGGTCAGGCCGGGGAATGACAAAGAGAAGTTCGTTACTGGGGCAGCTTGGACAGCGCCACGTGCTTGAGCAGCTCGGCCACGGAAACGTCCATCACGTCGGTGAAGGGTTTCGGGAACAGGCCCATGTAGAGCACGGCCACGGCCAAGAGGGCCAGCATCAGGAATTCGCGGGCGTTGATGTCGGTGAGCTCACGCACATCGTCGTTGGCCACCGGCCCGAGGTAAACGCGCTTGAACATCCACAGGGTGTAGGCAGCGCCAAAAATCAGCGCGGTGGCGGCCAGCACGCCGACCCAGAAGTTGGCCTGCACCGCGCCCAGGA
>JBDLTR010000124.1:0-35305 GCA_039805705.1 Pseudomonadota bacterium | reverse complement strand
CGCGGATGGGCAGGGAGCGGACGGCGGGGGGATTGAAGAGGTAAGAGGTCATGGATGTGCTTTCAAAAAGGTCATGGTCCGTCTCCGTACGTCATTCCCCGGCTTGACCGGGGAACCCATGGATCCTCGGGTCGAGCCCGAGGATGACAGCAGAAGGCGGGCCCGAGGATGACGGTGGGTGTGGCTTTCAGCCGCGGTTTTCGTAGACGCCCAACTTGCGGTGCAGCGGCGACTCGTCGGCGATGAACACGAAGGCTGGCGCGTCGGCGCGCAGGTTTTTGAGCGTGACGGCCTCGTAGCCCGGCGCGCAACAGGTGTCGGCCTCCAGCATCTGGAAGGTCTTGTCGACGATCTGGGCTTGGACCTGGCCTTCGATCAGGTGAAAGACCTGGGCCGGTGAGCGCGCGGGCAGGCGCAGGGTTTGGCCCGGGCGCAGCATCAGGGCGTAAAAGCCCAGGATGTTTTCGGCATCGCCACCGGTCTCGGGGTTGATGTAGGTGACCTGCACGCATTCTTGCGCGGGGTCGTCCTGGGCCAGGGTCTGCAGCGCGGCCTTGGTGTCGGCCCAGGGGTAGCGCAGCATGGGGTAGGCGCGTTGGTTGCGGTCGAACATGCGGGTGGGCGCCACGCCGGCACGCACGTTTTGTCGGTCGCCACTGCCGGTTTGGACGGTCTGGCGCTCGCCGTTGATGTGGTAGCTGGCCTCCATGTAATAGACCAAGGGCAGGTCCAGCACATCCAGCCAGACCACCGGGTCTTTGCCGTCGTGGCCGTGTTCGTGCCACAGGCCGGTGGGCGTGAGGATCAGGTCGCCGCGGCTCATGGAGCACTTTTCGCCGTCGACCGTGGTGTAGGCGCCTTCGCCTTCAACGATCATGCGCACCGCGTTGGGCGTGTGCTTGTGGCTGGGCGCCCACTCGCCCGGCAGCAGCAGCTGCATGCCCAGGTACATGGCGGCGCTGGCCTTCATGTTGTCCAGGCCGTGGCCCGGGTTGGCCAGCACCAGCACGCGGCGCTCGGCTTTTTCGATGGGCGTGAGCTCGCCGGCCTGCAAGAGCAGGGGCTTGATGTCCTTGTAGGCCCAGCAGGTCGGCTGCGTCTGGCGCGTGGGCACCTTGGGCGGCAGCACGGCGCGCAGGCTGGGCCACAGGGGCACCAGGTTCAGGTTTTTGAGGTCGTCGCGGTACTGCTGCGGCAGGTCTTCGAGTTTTCCGAGTTCTTGCATGCGTGTCTCCGGGGTTCAGCCTTGTTGCAGGCAGTTGTTGACGTTCCAACCGTACAGCCATTCGATGGCATCGTAGAAGCGCTCTTGCGTGCGGCCTTTCCACAGGCTGTTGCGGATCAGGCGCTCCACACCCGCAGCGTGGTAGAGGCGGCCCATCTCGCGGCCCGAGAGCACGATGCGGGCGGTGCGGGTGACGCGGTTCTTTTGGTACAGCTGCAGCGCTTGTTCCCAGTCGTTCTTGGTCACGCGCAGCGCTTCGCCCAGGGTCACGGCGTCTTCCATCGCCATGCAGGCGCCTTGCGCCATGTACTGCGTGGTGGGGTGGGCGGCGTCGCCCAGGATGGTGGCGCGGCCGAACACCCAGGTGTCGATCGGCTCGCGGTCGGCGGTGGCCCAGCGCTTCCAGCTCTTGGGCAGCTCGATCAGCTGGCGGGCTTTGGGGCTGATGCCCTGGAAGTAGCTCTCGACCTCTTCCTTGGAGCCATCGGTCACGCCCCATTCCTCTTGCTGGCGGCTGTGGAAGGTCACGACCACGTTGTACTGCTCACCCCCGCGCAGCGGGTAGTGCACCAGGTGGCACTTGGGGCCGGCCCACAGGCTGGCGGCGTTCCACTTGAGGTCATCGGGGAAGTCGGCCTTGTCGACCACGGCTCGGTAGACCACATGGCCGGTGACGCGCGGCGGGTCGTTCACATACTGCGCGCGCACCACCGACTTGCCGCCGTCGGCGCCGATCAGGGCCTGGCCGGTCCAGCGCTTGCCGTTTTGGTCGACCACCGTCACCGTCTTGGCGGCCTCGTCCTGTTCGACGCTGACCATGCGGGTGTTGGTGAAGAACTCGACGCGGCCGGTTTCGACCGCGCCTTCGAGCAGGGATTTGTGGATGTCCACGCGGTGGATCACGGCGTAAGGGTTGCCAAAACGCTTGCGGAAGGCTTCGCCAGTCTCGATCTTGCCGACCTGGTATTCGTCGATGGCGTCGTGCATGACCATGTAGTCGGTGTAGACGGCGCGGCCACGGGCCTTGTCGCCCACGCCCAGGGCGTCAAAGGCGTGGAAGGCGTTGGGGCCAAGCTGGATGCCGGCGCCGATCTCGCCGATCTCGGGCGCTTGTTCCAGCACCTGGACGTGAAAGCCTTGGCGCACCAGGGCCAGCGCGGCGGCCAGGCCGCCAATGCCGCCGCCAGCAACGATGACGGGCAGCGAAGAAGGGGTTGTGCTCATGGGGTCTCCTGAGGGAACGGGGTGGGCGATGGAGGTCGGCACACTTCGTTTGCGTGCATATGATAAGTGTACTTATTAAAAGCCGATTTGACCAGAGGCAAGCCGGAATCTAGGGAAAATACCGATCAAATGTCCCATGTCTAGGAATAGTTTGTCTTATTGACAGAACATTTGAACCGGCCGAGCATCGGTCCCATGAACACCGGCATGCCTTTGCCCAAGTACCACCAGATTTATTTGGTGCTGCGCGAGCAATTGCACGAAGGCCGTTTCGATGCCGGCATGCCGGGCGAACTGGCCCTGATGGCGCAGTTCGGCGTGGCCCGCGTCACGGTGCGGCGGGCGCTGGCCCAGCTGAGCGAGGAAGGCTTGATCGAACGGGCGCCCGGTCGCGGCACGCGGGCTGTGCACAAGGCCCACCGCGCCGATCGTCCGCACGCATCGCCCAGCGCGGGCGCGCAAACCGCTCGGCTGACAGGCCTGCTGGAAAACCTGGTGACCATGGGCTTGCGCACCACGGTCAAGGTGTTGTCGGTGCAGCATTTGTCGGCCCCCGACGAGGTGGCCAAAGCCTTGCGCCTGCCGCCGGGCGAGCCCGTGCAAAAAGCCGAGCGGGTGCGCAGCACACCCGAAGGCCCGCTGTCGCACATCACCACCTGGGTGCCCCAGGCGATTGCGGGTGGCTTTGGCCGCCGCGAGCTGGCGCAAAAACCCATCCTGGTCTTGCTCGAGGAATCGGGCGTGCGGGTGGGGCGTGCCGAGCAGACGATTTCGGCGCGGCTGGCCGATGTCCAGATGGCCCGCCACCTGGACGTGGCGGTCGGTTCGGCCTTGTTGGCGGTGCGCCGCTTGATTTACGACGAAGACGACCGCCCGGTGCAGTGGCTGCATGGCCTGTACCGCCCGGACCGTTACGAATACCAAATGCAACTCTCGCGCGTGGGCAGCATCGATGCCAAGGTGTGGGTGAGCAAAGAGTTGTCCGCCAATTTCCATTGACCTCCCAGAAAGGAAGTTCCCATGAGTACCCGTCGACATTTCATTGGCCAGTCCGCTGCCGCCGCTTCGGCGATGGCTTTTCCTCTGGTGGGCGGCGCCCAGCCCAAGAGCGTCAAGGTCGGGGTGCTGCACCCGGTGACCGGCGCGCTGGCTTATTCGGGCCAGCAGTGCCGCCTGGGCGCCATGATGGCCATCGAAGACATCAACAAGGCCGGCGGCATCAAGTCTTTGGGCGGTGCCAAGATCGAAGCCCTGCTGGGTGACGCACAGTCCAACCCGCAAGCCGGCTCGGCCGAGATCGAAAAAATGAACGAAGCCGGCGTCAGCGCCGTGGTCGGCGCTTTCGCCTCGGCGATTTGCCTGGCGACCACCCAGACCGCCGCCAAGTACAACCTGCCGCACGTGGTGGATGTGGGCGTGGCCGACCAGATCGTCGAGCGCGGGCTCAAGAACACCTTCCGCTTTGGCCCCGGCTACCGCAAGAGCGCTGAAGTGGCCGTGGCCAGCCTGCACGCCCTCAACACCGCCGCAGGCAAGCCCGCGCGCACCGTGATGATCGTGCACGAAGAGTCGCTGTTCGGCACCGGCACCGCCAACCTGCTGTCCAAAGAGTTGCCGGGCTACGGCTACGAGGTCAAGGAAGTCATCAAGCACGCCAACCCGACGCGCGACTTCAACAACATCGCGCTGCGCATCAAGCAGGTCAACCCCGACATCCTGATCCCGGCCAACTACTACAACGAGTACGCCCTGCTGGTGCGCACGCTGCAGCAGCAAAAGATCACGCCCAAAGCGATTTACTCGGTGCTGGGCGGCGCTGCGTCGAGCTACAAGTTCGTCAAGGAGTTCCCGGACGCGGCCAACGGCATCATCGACTGCAACCACTGGTTCAACCCGCAGGACAAGCGCTCGGCCGCGCTGCGCAAACGCGTGGAAGCCCAGGGCCAGTTCTTCAGCTACGAGGTCTTCATGACCTACACCGCCATGATGCTGCTGGCCGATGCCATCGAGCGCGCCAAATCGGCCGACCGTGCGGCCATCATCGATGCCCTGGCGAGCAGCAAGTTCGCCAACCACATCATGCCCTACGGCCCCACCCAGTTCGTCAACGGCCAGAACATGGGCGCGCAGCCGCTCATGACCCAGGTGCAAAAGGGTGACATCAAGGTGATCGTGCCGCGCGAGTACCGCGAGGCCGAGCCGATTTTCCCGCTCAAGGCTTGACCCCCGTCCCGGGCCGCCGCGGGCGGCCCGTTCCCCCCAGTCCTTCCTGAAGTTCCAAGGATGCTTGACCTCGCCATTTTGTTTCCCTCGGTGCTCAACGGCATCACCACCGGGGCGGTCTACGCGCTCATCGCGCTGGGCCTGACCCTGATCTACGGTGTGCTGCACATCATCAACTTCGCGCACGGCGCGGCGCTGATGGTGGCGCTGTACGGCGTTTGGTTGCTGCGCGAGCGCTGGGGCATCGACCCGTATGTGGCGCTGCTGGTCATGGTGCCGGCCATGTTCGCGCTGGGTTATGGCTTGCAGCGCGCCATCATCAACCGTGCCAGCCACGGCAAGGACGAGAACATCCTGCTCGTCACGCTGGGCCTGTCGATCGTGCTGGAGAACCTGGCTTTGCTGGTGTTCAAGTCCGACACGCGCACCATCGAAACCGCCTACACCCTGACCACGGTCGAGATCGGGCCGGCCTTCATCGCCTTGCCCAAGCTGCTGGCCTTTGCCGGCGCGCTGGTGGTCTCGGCCATCTTGTTGCTGATCGTCGGCAAGACCGATCTGGGTCGCGCCATCCGTGCCGTGGCCAAGGAGAAGCAGGGCGCGCGCCTGATGGGCATCGACGTCGACCACGTCTACGCCATGTGTTTTGGCCTCGGTTTGGCCTGCCTGGGTGCAGCCGCCTGCTTTTTGATGCCGGCCTACTACGTCAACCCGCAGGTGGGCAACGGCTTTGTGCTGGTGGCCTTCACCATCGTGGTGCTCGGTGGCATGGGCAGCTTCGCGGGCGCTTTGATCGGTGGTTTGCTGATCGGCGTGGTCGAGTCCCTGGGCGGCTTGCTGCTCGGCGAATCGCTGGGGCAGGTGGGCATCTTCCTGATCTTCATCCTGGTGCTGCTGCTGCGGCCACAGGGCTTGTTTGGAGCCAAGGCATGAAAGACCTGCGTGCCATTGCGCTGTTTGTGCTGGTGGTCGGCGCCATCCCGCTGCTGACCAGTTCGGGGGTGGCGCTCAACTTCGTCATGACCGCCCTGTACGCCTGCCTGCTGGCGCAGGCCTGGAATGTGTTGGGCGGTTTCGGCGGCCAGTTTTCGTTTGGCCACGCCTTGTTCTTCGGCACCGGGGCCTACACCCAGGCGATCGCCCAGATGCAATGGGGGCTCAACCCCTGGCTGGCCCTACCGCTGGCGATGTCGCTGGCCGCGGCGGTGGGCGCGGCCGTGGGCGCGGTGTCGTTCCGCTACGGGCTCAAGGGCTCTTACTTCGCGCTGGTCACCCTGGCGTTTGCCGAAGTCTTTCGCATTGTCGCCACCTCGGTGCCCTTCACCGGCGCCGGCGTGGGCCTGATGCTGCCGCTGCGCGAGTCGGCCGCCAACATGCAGTTCGGCAGCCGCGCCGGCTTTGTCTGGCTGATGCTGGGCCTGGTCACGCTGGCGCTCTTGGTGACGGCTTGGCTGCGCCATTCGCGCTTTGGGGCCTACCTGCAGGCGGTGCGCGACAACGAGGACGCCGCGCGCGCGGTGGGCGTCGAGCCCCAGCGTGTCAAGCTGGTGGCCACCGTGCTGTCGGCCGCCTTGATGGGCGCGGCCGGCGCCTTCTATGTGCAGGTCTACCAGTACATCGACCCGGGCATCGCCTATGGGCCGCACACCTCGGTCGAGGCTTTGGTCGGCGCCATCGTGGGCGGCATGGGCACGCTGTGGGGGCCGGTGCTGGGCGCGTTGAGCCTGCACATCCTGGCCGACGTCACGCGCAACCTGTTTGGCCAGTTGCCCGGTATCAACATGGTGATTTATGGCGCGGTGCTGGTGCTGATCGTCATGTTCCTGCCGCGTGGCATCGCCGGTCTGGGCCTGTTCACGCCCGCGCAAGGCCTGCGCACAGGCACGCGCAAAGAAGGAGGTCAGCCATGAGCGCCACGCAGCCCATGCTCGACATCCGCCACCTGAGCAAATCCTTTGGCGGGCTCAAGGCGGTGCAGGACGTGAGCCTGCAAGTGCCCGCCGGCAGCCTGACGGCCTTGATCGGCCCCAACGGCGCTGGCAAGACCACGCTGTTCGCGCTGATGTCGGGCTTTTTGCGACCCGACAGCGGGCAGGTGCTGTTCCAAGGCGAGGACATCACCGGTCAGCCGCCGCAGCGCAACGCGCGCAAAGGCCTCACGCGCACCTTCCAGATCGTGCAGCCCTTTGCCGCGCAGACCGTGCGCGAGAACATCGCCGTCGGCGCCCATTTGCACCTGGCCGCGCGCCAAGAAGCGCTGGCCTGTGCCGAGCAGGTGGCCCAGCAGGTGGGTTTGCACACCCAGCTGGACAAGCTCGCCAGCGACCTCACCGTGGCTGGCCGCAAACGCCTGGAGCTGGCGCGGGCGTTGGCCAGTCGCCCCAGCTTGCTGCTCCTTGATGAGGTGCTGGCGGGCCTGAACCCGCAGGAAATCGCCGAGATGATCCCGGTGGTGCAGGGCATTGTGCGCAGCGGCGTCACGGTGCTGATGATCGAACACGTGATGCAGGCGGTGATGAGCCTGGCCAGCCAGGTCTGGGTGCTGGCGCAGGGCCAGCTGATCGCCCAAGGCTCGCCGCAAGAGGTGACCAGCAACGCGGCGGTGGTCGAGGCCTACCTGGGCCATGGCACGGCCGAACGCCTGCGTCAGCGCACCCCGACAGGAGCCCCGGCATGAGCGCGCCCCTGTTGCAGATCCAGGGTCTCAAATCCGGCTACGGCGCGGTCGAGGTGCTGCGCGGGGTGGACCTCGCGGTGCAGCCCGGCGAGACCGTGGCCCTTTTGGGCAGCAATGGCGCGGGCAAGACCACGCTCAACATGACGCTCAGTGGCCTCGTGGCCACACGCGCTGGCCGTGTGGTCTTCGATGGCGCCGACATCACCGGCTGGCACCACCGGCGCGTGGTGCAGCAGGGCCTGATCCACGTGCCCGAAGGCCGCAAGGTGTTTCCCAACCTCAGTGTGCGCGAAAACCTGGAGCTGGGCGCGTTCACGCGCGGGCGCGAGCGGCGTGCGCAAAACCTGGAGCGGGTCTGCACGATCTTCCCGCGCCTGCTCGAGCGCATGGCGCAGTTGGCCGGCACGCTCAGTGGGGGCGAACAGCAAATGCTGGCGATCGGCCGCGGGCTGATGGCCGAGCCGCGCCTGCTGATCCTCGACGAACCCTCGCTGGGCCTCTCGCCTTTGCTGGTTGAGGAGATGTTTGCCTTGATCGCCCGCTTGCGCCAGGAGGGCCTGGCGGTTCTGCTGGTCGAGCAAAACGTGGGCCAGTCGCTGGACATCGCCGACCGCGCCTATGTGCTCGAGAACGGGGCCATCCGCTTCGCCGGTTTGCCCGCCGAGCTGCTGGCCAGCGAGACGCTGCGCCAGGCTTACCTGGGCATGTGAGCAGACACCGCGAGAGGACACCCAGCCATGAACGCTGCGCAAACCCTGGCGCAAAAACTGATTGCCCGAGCCGCTGGCCGCGCCAGCGTGCAGGTGGGCGAGGTGGTGACCTGCGAGGTCGACCTGGCCATGTTCCACGACTCCTCGGGCCCGCGCCGCCTCAAGCCCATGCTCGACGAGCTGGGTGCGGACATCTGGAACCGCGACAAGGTGGTGCTGGTGCTCGACCACTACGTGCCAGCGCAGGACGAGGACGCGCGCCAGATCGTGCAGTTCACGCGCGAGACCGCACGCCAGTGGCGCTTGCCGCATGTGATCGACAGCGAAGGCGTGTGCCATGTGGTGCTGCCCGAGCGGGGGCACCTCGCGCCCGGCCTGTTCTGCGTGGGCGGCGACTCGCACTCGCCCACGGGCGGGGCCTTTGGCTGCTACATGTTCGGCATTGGCGCGACCGAGATGCTCGGTGTGTGCGTGACCGGAAAGATCTGGGTGCAGGTGCCGCGCACCCTGTGCATGCACTGGTCGGGCCAGCTCGCGGCTGGCGTTGGGGCCAAGGACATGATGCTGCACATGATCGGCCGCTTCGGCATGAACGGCGGCCAGTACCAGGCCGTCGAGTTTGCAGGCGAAGCGGTGCGCCGGCTGTCCATGCCCGAGCGCATGACGCTCTCTAACATGAGCGCCGAGCTGGGCGCGCAATCGGGCCTGATCGCCGCCGACGACACCACGGTGGCGCACCTGCGCCAATGCGGCGTGGCCGAAGAGCGCCTGCGCGAGGCGCTGCAGTGGCAGGGCGATCCCGGGGCCGAGCAAGAGCGTTTCGATTTCGACGCCAGTGCGCTCTCGCCCCAGGTCGCCGCGCCGCACAGCCCGGCCAATGTGCACCCGGTGGACGAACTGCGTGAAGTCAAGCCCACCATCGCCTACATCGGCGCCTGCACCGGCGCCAAGCTCGAAGACCTGCGGGCCGCGGCCAGTGTGCTGCGCGGCCAGCGCGTGGCGCCTGGGGTGCAGCTCATCGTGGCGCCGTCGAGCGCGCGCGATCAGGCCCAGGCCGAGCGCGAAGGCGTGATGCAGGTGCTGCGCGACGCCGGCGCCAGCGTGCTGGGCAATGGCTGCGGCGCTTGCGCCGGTTACGGCGCCACTTTTGACGAAGGCGCCACGGTGATCTCCAGCACGGCGCGCAATTTCAAGGGCCGCATGGGTCCGGCCAGCGTGCAGGTCTACCTGGCCTCGCCCTGGACCGTGGCCGCCTCGGCCCTGCAGGGGCGCCTGGCCGACCCCAGGGAGGTGCTGGCATGAACGACCCCATCCGCCAAGCCCGTGTCTGGCGCCTGGGCGCCGACATCGACACCGATGTGCTGGCCCCCGGCGCCTGGATGAAGCACGGCCTCGAAGTGATCGGCTGGCACTGCCTGGAAGCGGTGCGGTCCGATTTCGCCTCGGGCGTGAAAACCGGCGATGTGATCGTCGCCGGCCCCAATTTCGGCATCGGGTCCTCGCGCGAGCAGGCCGCGGGCGTGCTGCGCCACCTGGGGGTGGCTGCGGTCATCGCGCCCTCGTTCAGCGGCCTGTATTTCCGCAACGCCTTCAACCTGGGCCTGCTGCTGCTGACCTGCCCGCGTGCCCAGGAGATCGGTGAAGGCGAGGCCATCGATGTGCTGTTCGAGGCCGGCACCGACACCCCCGTGGTGGTGCGCGCGCGCGGCGAGCGCTTGCCGTGCGCCCCGATCCCGGATTTTTTGATGGACATGGTGCGGGCCGGTGGTCTGCTGCCCTTGCTCAAACAACAACGCAGGAGTGTTTCCCGTGAGTCATGAACCGAAACTCGACCCGGTCACGCTGGCCGTGCTGCGCGGCCGGCTCGAGCAGATCGCCGACGAGATGGACGCGACCCTGTACCGCAGCGCGTTCAACCCCATCATCGCCGAGGCCCACGACGCCTGTCATGGCCTGTACGACGCCGCCTCGGGCGACACCCTGGTGCAGGGCAAATCGGGCTTGCCGGTGTTTGTCGGCGCCATGGCGTTCGCGGTGCGCGCCGCCATGAAAGCGGCCGAAGGCCGCGGCGGCATGCAAGCCGGTGACGTCTGGCTCTTCAACGACCCCTACGAGGGCGGCACCCATGCCAACGACTTCAAGCTGGTGCGCCCCTGTTTCCGCGGTGGCCAGCTGTATTGCTTTTTGGCCTCGGCCGCGCATTGGCACGATGTGGGCGGCGCCGTGCCGGGCAACTACAACCCGGCGGCCACCGAATGCTGGCAAGAGGCCGTCCAGATCCCGCCGGTGCGCATCGTGCGCGGCGGCCAGCTCGACGAGGACGTGCTGGCGATTTTGCGCGCCAACACCCGCTTGCCCGACAGCCTGTGGGGCGACCTCAATGGCCAGTTGGCCGCGCTCGAACTCGGGGCAGGGCGGCTCGATGGCCTGCTCGATGAATACGGCGATGGCGTGGTGGCGGCGGCCTTGCAGGCGCTGCGCGAACGCGCCCTGCGCCTGATGCGCAGCCACATCGCCAGCCTGCCCGATGGGCGTTACAGCTTCGAAGACGTGCTTGACAACGACGGTGTGCACGACCAGACGCTGACCATCGCGCTGGACATGACGGTGCAGGGCGAGCGGCTGACGCTGGATTTTTCGCGCACCTCGCCGCAATGCGCGGGGCCGGTCAACATCTCGCGCGCCACCGCGGTGGCCGCTTGCTACGTGGCACTCAAGCACGTGTTCCCCGATGTGCCGGCCAACGCCGGTGTGCTCGACGCGGTGGACTTCGTCATCCCCGATGGTCTGGTCATCAGCGCCGCGCGCCCGCGCCCGGTGGGGGGCTACACCGAAACCATCTTGCGCATGATCGATGTGATCTTCAGCGCCACCGCCCAGGCCGATCCGCAGCGTGCGGTGGCCCACGCCTACGGCACCATCAACGCGCTGTCCATCGCCGGCCACCGCACCGACGCCAAGCGCCAGGGCCAGCGCTGGGTCATGTTCAGCTTTTTTGGCGGCGGCCACGGTGGCCACAGCGCGGGCGATGGTCTCTCGCATGGCAACGCGCCGATTTCCACCGCCACCATCCCGCCGCTGGAGATCCTGGAAGCGGCTTACCCGGTGCGCTTCACCCAGTGGGCCCTGCGCCCCGGCTCGGGCGGCGACGGCGAGCACCGCGGTGGGCTGGGCGCGGTCTATGAACTCGAGCTGCTCGAAGAGAGTGCCGAGGCCTTCATCTTTGGCGAGCGCGGCAAGGTGCCGCCGCAAGGCATCCACGGCGGTCAGCCGGCCTTGCCCAACGTCTTCGAATACGAAAACAAGGGCCAATGGCAGCGTCCGCCCATGGTCTCCAAGATGCTGGGCATCCGGCTCAAAAAAGGCGAGCGCGTGCGCTTGTCCACGCCCGGTGGTGGCGGCTGGGGATCGCCCGAAAATCGCAGCGCGGCCGACCGGGCGCGCGACGCGCAATTGGGTTACACGCAGGAGAAGTTGTGATGTCTGCAGTTTCAGGGACACCCACACTGGTGGTGGGCGTGGATGTCGGTGGCACCTTCACCGACCTGTTTGTGCTGGATGAAGCCAGCGGCCAGGCCCGCATCGTCAAGGTGCCGTCGACCCGCGGCGAGGAAGCGCGCGGTTTCATGAACGGCATTGCCCAGGTCACTGGGGCCAATGGCCCGGATGCGGCCCGCGCCATCGCCACCATCGTGCACGGCACCACGGTGGGCACCAATGCGCTGCTCGAGCGCAAGGTGGCCAAGACCGGCATCATCACCACACGCGGCTTTCGCGATGTGCTCGAAATGCGCCGCCGCGACCGGCCCCAAACCTGGGGCCTGCGCGGCAGCTACACCCCGGTGGTGCCGCGCGCGCTGCGCCTGGAAGTGGACGAGCGGGTGCTGGCCGATGGCACGCTGCACACCCCGGTCGATCTGGACCAGGTCAAGGCGCAGGCGCAGACCTTGCTGGCCGCCGGCTGCGAGGCGGTCTGCCTGTTTTTCATCCACGGCTACGCCAACCCCGCCAACGAGCGCGCCGCTGCCGAGGTGCTGCGTGCGCTCTGGCCCAACCCGCATGTGACGGTGGCCAGCGAGGTCTTGCCCGAAATCCGCGAGTTCGAGCGCTGCTCCACGGCCACGCTGAACGCCGCCCTGCAGCCGGTGGTGGGCAGCTACCTGGCGCGTCTTGAGGGTGATTTGCGCGCGCAGGGCTTTGGCGGCGAGTTGCTGATCGTGCAGAGCAACGGCGGCGTGATGTCGCGCCAGACCGCCTGCGACGTGCCGGTGCGCACCGCTTTGTCGGGCCCGGCCGCGGGCGTGATGGCCTGCGCCGAAATCGCGCGCGCCGCGGGCTTTCCGAACGTGATCACCGGCGACATGGGCGGCACCTCGTTCGACGTGTCGCTGATCGCCGAGGGCCAGGCGGCCTTGGCGGCGCAGACCGCGATCGAATTCGGTCTGGTGGTGCGCTCGCCCATGATCCAGATCGAGACGATCGGTGCCGGTGGCGGCTCGATCGCCTCGGTCGATGCCGGCGGCATGCTGCAGGTTGGCCCCGAATCGGCCGGCAGCGTGCCCGGCCCGGCCTGCTACGGCCGTGGCAACACCCGTCCCACCGTGACCGACGCCAATGTGTTGCTGGGCCGCATCGCCGCGCAGCGGCCGCTGGGTGGGGGCTTGCTGCAGGCGCTCGATGCGCAAAAAGCCGAAGACGCGATCCGCACCCATGTGGCCGAGCCCTTGGGGCTGGACGTGCTGGCGGCGGCCGAGGCCATCCTCACCGTGGCCAATGCGCGCATGGCGGGCGCGATCCGCGTGGTCTCGATCGAGCGCGGTCACGACCCGCGCCAGTTCGCCTACATGCCGTTTGGCGGCGGCGGTGGTTTGCATGTGTGCGCCATGATGCGCGAGGTGGGCGTGCGCACCGGCATCGTGCCGCGCTACCCCGGCGTCACCTCGGCCCTGGGCTGCGTGATGGCCGACATGCGCCACGACGCGGTGCAAACCCTCAACCTGTCCCTGCCCGAGGTCGATTGGGCGGCCCTGCGAGCGCGCGTCGAATCGCTGGCGCAGGCCTGCCAGACCCGGCTGGATTCGGCCGGTGTGCGCTTTGAAGGGGTGCACGACCTGATCAGCCTGGACATGCTTTACATGGGCCAAACCCACACCCTGCAAGTGGCCGTCACGCGCGAGCAGCTCGACGCCCAAGGCGTGCAGGCGGCCTTCGAGGCGGCTTACCGCCATGCCTTCGGGCGTGTCTTGCAAGGGCCGGTGATCCGCGTGATGAACCTGCGCTATGCCCGCATTGGCCGCCGGCCGCGCTTTGACCTGGCGGTGCTGGCGCCGCAGGGCAAAGGCAGCACACAGACGGTGGGCGTGCAACAGGTTTACCACCAGGGCCGCTGGTGGGACGCGCAGCGCTACGCCCGGCTGGATTTGCCGGTGGGCGCACAGGTGCAGGGGCCGGCGATCTTGGAGCAGGCCGACACCACCGTCTGGCTCGAACCCGGCTTCAGCGCACGGGTCGATGCCTTGGGCAATCTGCTGGTGGAGCGTGTCGCATGAACCCGAAGAAGGCCCACTTGGGCATGGTCATCGTTGACCTGCAAAACGACTTTTTGGCCCCCGATGGCGCATACGCCCGTGGCAACACCGTGAGCGCCGAGGCGCAGCAGCTGCCCGCGCGCATGGCCCCGCTGGCCCGCGCGGTGAAGGCGCGCGGCGGTCTGGTGACCGCGAGCCTGTTCACGCTCTGGCCCAACGCCCAGGGCGAGCCCATGATCTCTGAACACCTGCTGGCGCGCCGTCCGTTTTTGCGCAAGGGTGACTTTGCGCCAGGCAGCCGAGGTCAGGCCAATGTGGACCTGCTGGCGCCGCTGGTCGACGTCTCGGTCTGCAAAGTCGCGTATTCGGCGTTTTTCAACACGCAGCTCGACTGGGTGCTGAAAAAAGCGGGCGTGGACACCTTGCTGGTGTGCGGCATCGTCACCAACGGTGGCGTGGCCAGCACGGTGCGCGACGCCCATGTCCGCGACTACCACGTGGTGGTGGTTTCGGACGGCTGCGCCGCCTTCAGCGGGGCGGCGCACCAGGCGGCGCTGGCTGACATGGCTTCGGTCGCCGAGGTCAGCGACAGCGCCAGCCTGCTGGCGCAACTTCAGACATGACTGCAAGCATGAGCGCACCCGTGTCTTCGGCGGTGCAGGTGCTGCCAGCCGACGCGCTGCAGGCCGAGGCCGAGATCCCGGTGGCCATCGTCGGTGCGGGCGCCTGCGGCCTGACGGCGGCGCTGGCCCTGCAGCGCGCGGGCATCGAGGCAGTGGTGCTCGAGCGCGATGCCTTTGCGGCTGGCTCCACCGCCCTGTCGTCGGGCTTCATCCCGGCGCCCGGCACGCGCGCCCAGCGCGCCCTGGGCATCGACGACAGCCCCGCGCTTTTCGAGGCCGACATCCAGGCCAAGGCCCATGGCGAGGCTGCGCCGCAGCTGGCCCCGGCTTACGCGCAGGCCATCGGCCCGGCGCTCGATGCGCTGGCCGAGCACCATGGCCTGCCCTGGCAGGTGCTGACCGGTTTTTTGTACCCGGGCCACAGCCGCCACCGCATGCACGCTGTGCCCGAAAAAACCGGCGCCGGCCTGATGAGCCGCCTGCTGGCCGCGGCCGATGCCGCCGGCGTGCCGGTGCTCACCGAGGCGCGCGTGACCCAGCTCTATGCAGACGCCGCGGGGCGTGTGCACGGCCTGGGCTACCAGCGCCCGGACGGTCAGACCGACACCCTGCGCTGCCAGGTGCTGCTGCTGGCTTGCAACGGCTTTGGCGGCGCGTCCGACCTGGTGCGCCAGCTCTTGCCCGAGATGGCCGATGCCCTCTATGCGGGCCACACCGGCAACGACGGCAGCGCCATCCTCTGGGGCCAGCAGTTGGGCGCGCGCCTGGCCGATCTGGGCGCCTACCAGGGCCACGGCTCCTGGGCCGTGCCGCAGGGCGCGCTGATTTCATGGGCGCTGATGATGGAAGGCGGCGTGCAAATCAACGCCCACGGCCAGCGCTTTCACGACGAGACCCAGGGCTACTCGGAGGCCGCGGTGCAGGTGCTGGCGCAACCCGGCGGCATCGCCTGGAATGTGTTCGACGATGCTTTGTTGCGCATGGCCCAAGAGTTCCCGGATTTCGTGCAGGCGCAAGCCGCCGGCGCGGTGCAGCACGCGGCCGATGTGCCGGCGTTGGCGGCGCTGATTGGCTGCGATGTGGCCACCCTGCAAGGCACGCTCGACGCGCTGCAGGCGGGCCACGATCCGCAAACTGGCCGCACCTTCACCCGTGCCCTGCAAGCGCCTTTCCATGCGGTGCGGGTGACGGGCGCACTGTTCCACACCCAGGGTGGCCTGGACATCGATGCCGGCACCCGCGTGCTGCGCGAGGACGGCACACCGCTGCCCAACCTGCTGGCGGCCGGTGGCGCCGCGCGCGGCGTCTCGGGCAAGGCGGTCTGGGGTTATCTGTCGGGCAACGGCCTGCTCAGCGCCGTGGCCGGTGGCCACATCGCGGCGCAGACAGCGGCCACGCTCTTGCACACATCCAAGGAGAAGGCATGACACAGACACTGCGTGCGCGTTTGCAGCAACCGCAGGCCCTGTTGGCCCCGGGCGTGTACGACGCGCTGACCGCGCTCGTGGCCGCGCAGGCCGGTTTTGAGGCCTTGTATTTGTCGGGGGCTTCGGTCGCTTACACCCGCTTGGGGCGTTCGGACATCGGGCTGACCACCGCCACCGAAGTGGCCCAGACGGTCGCGCACATCACCGACCGTGTGCCGCTGCCGCTGATCGTGGATGCCGACACCGGCTTTGGCAACGCGCTGAACACCCAGCGCACGGTGCGCGATTTCGAGCGGGCGGGCGCCGCCATGATCCAGCTCGAGGACCAGACCTTTCCCAAACGCTGCGGCCACCTCGATGGCAAGGGCGTGGTGCCGGTGGCCGAGATGGAAGGCAAGTTGCGCGCCGCGCTTGACGCCCGCCACGACGACCGCACCCTGATCCTGGCGCGCACCGATGCTTTGGCGGTCGAGGGGCTCGACGCGGCGCTCGAGCGTGCCGAGCGCTACCTGGCCTGCGGCGTCGATGCCTTGTTCATCGAGGCGCTGCGCAGCGACGAACAGATGCAGCGCGCCTGTGCGCAGTTCGCGGGTCGCGTGCCCTTGCTGGCCAATATGGTCGAGGGCGGCAAGACGCCGGTGCAAAGTGCGCAGGCCCTGGGCGAACGTGGCTTTCGCATCGTGATTTTTCCGGGCGGCACGGCCCGCGCGGTGGCGCACGCCTTGCAGGGCTATTACGCCAGCCTGCACCAGCACCAGACCACCGCCCCCTGGCAAGAGCGCATGCTGGACTTTGACGGCCTCAATGCCTTGATAGAGACCCCCGAGCTCTTGCGCCTGGGCCAGACTTACGCGGGTTGAACCTCAGCCCGCCGCCCGGCTGTGCAGCGGCTGGGCCACCTCTTGCAACTGGCTGCGCAGCCAGCGGTGCGCCGGGTCTTGCTGGTGCCGCAGGTGCCAGATCATGTACATGGGCAGGCTGGGGCAGGGCACGGGCACTTCGGCGTCGGCCAGTTCACGCATCAGGTGCTCGCGCATCAGGCCGGGCACGGTGGCCAGCAGGTCGGTGCCGCGAATGAAAGCGGGCAGACCGGCAAAGCCGGGCACCATGACGCGAAACCGCCGCTCGATGCCTTTGGCCTGCAGGTGCTGGTCCAGATCGAGCGGGCGCTGCGGTGCGTACAGCACGCTCACATGCTCGGCCGCCAGGTAGTCCTTGCGGCTGCGCGGCGCGTCGCGCACCGCCCGGTCGTAGAACACCCGGTAGCGGTCGGCAAACAGGCGCTTTTGCACAATGTCGCTGCCCTCAGGCGGACGCGGGCTGATGATGAGCTGGCAGTGCTGCTGGCGCAGCATCTCGGGGCTGGGCACGTCCGAGGCGATCACGCGCAACACGACGCCGGGCGCCTGCGCGCGCAGCCGCTGCATCAGTGCGGGCAGCAGCGCGTCGCGCTGGAAATCGTTGGCGGCGATGGTGAAGGTGGTTTGCCAGCGCGCGGGCTCGAAGTGCTCGTGCTCGGCAAAGCGCGCCAGGTCACCCAGCAGTTCGCGCGCGCGCTCGGCCAGCACCAGGGCCCGCGCGGTGGCCACGATGCCGCGCCCGGATTTGGTGAACAGCGCATCGCCGGTGATGCCGCGCAGCTTGTCGAGCAGGTGGCTCACGGCCGATTGCGTCACGCCCAGGCGCTGCGCGGCGGCCGTGACCGAGCCGGTGTCGACCACCGTGACCAAGAGGCGCAGCAGCCGGGCGTCGATGTCCAACCAATCGAATTCTTTCATGTATAACATCATAAAACATCGCTTGATTGAATCGATGGTGCGCGCCACACTGCCGCGATACGTCCAGGAGATTTGCATGGAAAAACGCCGCATCGAAGGCACCACCCCGTTCGATGGGGACGTGGCCCGCAAAGGCTATGCCCTCAACAAGATGTGCTTCTCGTTCAACGAGGCCGCCAACCGCGCCGCGTTCCAGCAAGACGAGGAGGCCTACATGGCCCAGTACGGTCTGAGCGAAGCCCAAAAAGCCGCGATCCGCTCGCGCCAGGTGCTGCAGCTCATCGACGCCGGTGGCAACGCCTATTACCTGGCCAAGTTCGCCGGCATCTTCGGCCTGGACATGCAGGACATTGGCGCGCAGCAAACCGGCATGAGCAAAGAGGCGTTCAAGGCCAAGCTGCAGGCCTATGCCGCCGACTGACCCTTCCTCAAAGAGAAGCACATGGCACAACTCATCGGCGGTCTCGCCTCTTCGCACATCCCCGCCATCGGCGGCGCCATCCACAAGGGCCTGCAGGCCGAGCCCTACTGGGCGCCGTTTTTTGCCGGCTACCCGCCAGCACGGCAGTGGCTGGCCGCGCACAAACCGGATGTCATGGTCATCTTCTACAACGACCACGGCCTGAACTTCTTCCTCGACAAAATGCCCACCTTCGCGGTCGGTGCCGCGGCCCAATACAACAATGCCGATGAAGGCTGGGGCATCCCGACGCTGCCGCCGTTTCAGGGCGAGCTGGACCTGTCCTGGCACCTCATCAACAACCTGATCGCCAAGGACTTCGACATCGTGACCTGCCAGGAGATGCTGGTGGACCACGCCTGCACGCTGCCGCTCAAGCTGTTCTGGCCCGAGGGCCAGGCGCCCGTGACCATCGTGCCGATCAACATCAACACGGTGCAGTTCCCATTGCCCTCGGCCAAGCGCTGCTACGCGCTGGGCAAGGCGGTCGGTGAAGCCATTGCCTCGTGGGACAGTGACAAAAAAGTGGCGGTGCTGGCTTCGGGCGGCCTGAGCCACCAGCTCGACGGCGAACGCGCGGGCTTCATCAACAAAGCCTTTGACCTGCAGTTCATGGACAGCCTGGTCAGCAACCCCGAATGGGCCACCCAGTTCAGCAGCCTCGATCTGGTGGAACAAACCGGCACCCAGGGCGTGGAACTCTTGATGTGGCTGGCCATGCGCGCCGCGCTCACGGCCGCGGGCCCGCGCGTGAAGGAGGTCCACCGCAACTACCACATCCCGATCTCCAACACGGCCACGGGCTTGATGGTGTTCGAGGTGGCGTGACGGGCTGCGGCTCTCCTTCGCGCCGTGGTCATGGTGTGCATGGTGTTGTCATTGCCCGGCTTGACCGGGCCATCCATGACCTCACATGACGTGGATCCTCGGATCAAGTCCGAGGATGACAGTCCAGATCGAGTCCGAGGATGACAAGCCAGGCAAGCTGGCCCGTGGTCCCTGCTGACTTCGGTCTGTTTCAGGCCGTACGGGCAGCCTCGGCCAACTGCAGCGCCAGTCGGTTGTGCCGCTCGACCAATGGCCCCAGGTCCACCGTGGTCAGCTGACCGTCGCGCACCACCAGGCGCCCATGCACCACGGTGTGGCGCGCGGGGCTGCTCGCACACAGCAGCAGGCTGCCCACGGCATCGTGCACCGCGCCGCCGGCCATGGGCAGGGTGTTGACGTCGAACATCGCCAGATCGGCCACATGGCCAGGCGTGATCTGGCCGATGTCGTGCGCACGCCCCAGCACCTGCGCGCCACCGCGCGTGGCCAGGCGCAGCGCATCGCGCGCGGTCATCTCCAGCGGGGCGGTGTCGCAACCGAACACAGTGCGCCCGTCCTCGACGCGCGGCGGCTCCAGCGATTTGCGCAAACGTGCCAGCAGCATGGCCTGGCGCGCTTCATTGACCATGTGCGCGGCGTCGTTGCTGGCGCTGCCGTCCACGCCCAGGCCCACCGGCACGCCCGCGTCCACCATGCGGCGGATCGGTGCGATGCCGCTGGCCAGCCGCATATTGCTGCAGGGGCAGTGCGCCACGCCGGTGCGGGTGGCGGCAAACAGGCTGATGCCCTCGTTGTCGAGCTTGACGCAGTGGGCGTGCCACACATCCTCGCCCACCCAGCCCAGGTCTTGCGCGTATTCGGCCGGGGTGCAGTTGAATTTTTCGCGGCTGTAGGCCACATCGTGGTCGTTTTCGGCCAGGTGGGTGTGCAGGCGGACTTGGTGTGCGCGGGCCAGTTCGGCCGAGGTCCGCATCAAATCACGGCTCACGGAAAACGGCGAGCAGGGCGCCACCGCCACCTGCGTCATGGCACCGTGGCGGGCATCGTGGTGGGTTTCGATCAGGCGCTGGGTTTCGCGCAGGATGTCGTCCTCGCGCTCGACCACGCGGTCCGGCGGCAGGCCACCTTGCGACTGGCCCACGCTCATGCTGCCGCGCGTGGCCACAAAGCGCATGCCGATCTCGCGCGCGGCTTCGATGCTGTCGTCCAGCCGAATGCCGTTGGGGTAGATGTAGAGGTGGTCGCTGCTGGTGGTGCAGCCCGACAGCAGCAGCTCGGCCATGGCCACTTGCGTGCTCACGCGCACCATCTCGGGCGTGAGGCCGGCCCAGATCGGGTAGAGCCCGCGCAGCCAGGCAAACAGCTCGGCGTTTTGCACACCGGGCACCGCCCGCGTGAGCGACTGCACCATGTGGTGGTGCGTGTTGACCAGGCCCGGCAGCACCAGCAGCGTGCGCCCGTCGATCACCTCGTCGGCGCTGTGCAGCGCAGGGGGCAGGTCGGCGTCGGGGCCGACCCAGTCGATCAGGCCATCGCGTGCGAACAGCGCGGCATCGCGCCATTCGGTGCCGGTGTCGTTTTGCGTGGCGAGGGTGTGGATGTGGCGGATCAGCAGCGTGGGCATGGCAACTCCTTGAACGTGTCATGTTGCGGCCGAATCCGGCGGACCCCAGGCCAGGTCCACCAGCGAGCACCGCAACGGCCGCGCATCCCGGGCTGTGCAGAGTCTGGATTCTAAGGACGACGCGCCATGCCGGGCCATTCACCGCCGTGACAGCGGCATGCGGCGCGGCCCGGTCGGCGCGTTACGATGGTGCGCATGAGTCTTGTCACCGACCCACACGCTTTTTTGCGCAGCTTGTACGACGCGGCGGTGCGCCGTGCCATGCCGCTGCACAGCCTGGCCGCGCATTTGCCGTCTCCCCCGAAAGGCCGCACGCTGGTGCTGGGCGCGGGCAAGGCCGGTGCCTCGATGGTGCATGCGCTGGAAGCGCTGTGGCCGCAAGACGCGCCCTTGTCGGGTCTGGTGGTCACGCGCTATGGCCACACCCCCGCGCGTCCGGCCGGTGTGCCGGCGCGCGTCGAGGTCGTGGAGGCCGCGCACCCGGTGCCCGATGCAGCCGGCTTGAAGGCGGCCGAGCGCATCTTGGCGCTGACGCAGGGCCTCACCGCCAACGACCTGGTGCTGTGCCTGATCTCGGGCGGTGGCTCGGCGCTGCTCACGCTGCCGGCCGAAGGTCTGACGCTGGCCGACAAGCAGCAGATCAACCAGGCGCTGTTGCGCAGCGGCGCCAACATCACCGAGATGAACTGCGTGCGCAAGCACCTCTCGTGCATCAAGGGCGGGCGCTTGGCGGCCGCCTGTGCGCCGGCCCGCGTGGTGACGCTGACCATCAGCGATGTGCCGGGCGATGACCCCTCGGTGATCGCCAGCGGCCCCACCGTGCCCGACGCGAGCACCTGCGCCGACGCGCTGGCCATCTTGCGCCGCTACCGCATCGCGGTGCCGCCGGCGATCGAACAGGCTTTGCAGACCGGCGCGCTGGAGACCCCCAAGCCGGGCGACGCGGTGTTCGCCGGCCACGATGTGCACCTGATCGCCACGCCCATGCAGTCGCTGCAGGCGGCCGCCCAAGCCGCGCGTGCGGCGGGGCTGGCGGCCCACATCCTGAGCGATGAAATCGAGGGCGAGTCGCGCGATGTGGGCAAGGTGCACGCCGCACTGGCGCGCGCCGTGGCCAAAGGCGAGGGTGCTTTCACCAAACCCTGCGTGATCTTGAGTGGGGGCGAGACCACCGTCACCGTCCGCGAACGGCCCGTGGGCACCGCCAAAGGCCGCGGTGGCCGCGCGGGCGAGTTTTGCATGGGCCTGGCCGAAGGCCTGCAGGGCCAGCCCGGGGTGTGGGCGCTGGCGGCCGACACCGACGGTATTGACGGCGTCGAAGACAACGCGGGCGCGCGCGTGGCGCCCGACACCCTGGCGCGCGCGGCGGCACTGGGGCTGAAGCTGGCCGAGCACCAGGCGCGCAACGACGCCTACGGTTTTTTCTCGGCCCTGGGCGATCTGGTGGTGACTGGCCCCACGAACACCAATGTCAACGACTTTCGGGCGCTGCTGGTCCTGTGATCTTGCGCGCCGTTTGACGTTGATCAATGCCGGGTGCGGGGGGCTCTGGCAGAGTGGCCCCCATGCTGCAAGCCTTACCCACTCTTTCTGCCAGCACTGCCCAGCAACTGGGGGCAGGCGCGGTGCTGTTGCGCCGGGGCGAGAGTTCCGACCAGGTCTTGCACCTGGAGCGGGGACGCGTCACCCTGGGCATCTTGGATGCGGGTGGCCTGCACCACCGCCTGGGCGTGGTCGAAGGCCCGTTCTGGCTCGAAGCCTCCTCGGGCCTGCTGGGCTTGCCCTACGCGGTCGATGCCGTGGCCGAAACCGACGTCAGCCTCCAGAGCGTGGCGCTGTCCGAGTTCCGCGCCCATGTGGACCACCTGCCCGAGCCATCGCGCACTTTGCTGGGTGATCTGGCGCGGGCGCAGCGGCAGCAGACCGAGCTGGCGGTCAGCCGCCTGGCCAAGGACGCCGATGCGCGCTGCGCCGAGTGGCTGATGCAGCACGCCGAGCGCGACCCGGCGACCGACCGCCTGCAGGTCAGCCTGCACGAGCGCAAGCGCTCGATCGCAGCCCAGCTGGGCATCGCGCCAGAGACCTTCTCGCGCATCCTGCGCCAGTTGCGCGAGCGCGAGCTCATCAGCGGCCGCGGCCGCGTGCTGCAGCTGACCAACCCCGACGCCCTGCGCACCCTCGCTGGCGCCTGAGGCCCGGGCCTAGAATGGCCCGATGACCGCGCCCCAGCCTTACCTCAGCGACACCGAAGCCCCCAGCCGCGCCGAAGCCGAGGCCTGGCCGGGCCTGACCCTGCTTGAATTCGGCACCGATTGGTGCGGTCACTGCCGTGCGGCGCAGCCGGCCCTGGCCGAGGTGCTCCCCCAGTTTCCCCATTGGCGCCATGTCAAGGTCGAAGACGGACCGGGCCGTGCGCTGGGGCGCAGCTACCGCGTCAAGCTCTGGCCGACGCTGGTCCTGCTGCGCGATGGGCAAGAGCAGGCGCGCCTGGTGCGTCCCACGCAGGCGGCCGACATCCGCACAGCGCTGGCGCAGGTGCAGGGCTGAGGGGTCAGCGGCGCCGCTCGGGCAGCGGCACCATCACCGGCTGACCGGGCGTGGTGCAACCGGTGTCGCAGCAGCGCCCGGGTTGCCGGTTTTGCGTGATCGGCCGCGCCTCGTCGTGCAGCACACCGCGCTCGAGCAAACGTTCCACCAGTTCGACCTTGGAGCCCAGCGGGTAGTTGCGCCAGATTTCCTGCTTCATGGCTGCGGGCGAACCGCCGCCGTGCAGGCTGATGACCGAGTACCAGCCGCCTTGGTGCGAGGCGGTCAGGTCTTCGATGAAGCGCGCGGTCTGGATGCGCTTGTCGTAGGGAATGTCGGGGTGGGCTTGCAGCACCTCCGACAGCTTGGCGGCGGTGGCCGGGTTGTGGTCTTCGTCGGGGCCGGGCAGGGCCACGATCAGGCCGCCCGAGACCTCGTGCGCCAGGCGGTGCATGTCGTAGATCTGGGTGGCCAGCAGCAGCTTGCCGATGTTGCTGAACACCGCATCGGGCATGAAGCTGCCGCTGTGCTCGTCGCGCGTGGCGTAGACGCTGGCGGCCACGCCACAGGCGTAAAAGCCTTCGGTGATCTTGATCAGCTCGACCATCGGTTCGCGCAAGCTGCTTTTCTCGGCGGGGTCCAGGCCATTGGCCTCGCACATCAGGGCGCCGGCGCCGATCAGCAGATCGCCAAAACCGGCGCGCGCCGCGATGCAGCTGTGGCGGTGGTGGGTGGCGTAGCTGTAGGTCAGCACCTGGCTGTGCTCCCACTCGCCGGCCAAGAACACGCGCTCCCAGGGCACGAACACACGCTCGAACAGCACCACCGCCGTGGCCTGGCCGTATTTGCGCGAGAACAGCGCCTCGCCGTGCTCGAGTTTTTCACCGGGCCGGCCGGCTGGGCGCGAGACCATGGTGATGCCGGGGGCGTCGACGCGCACCGCGCAGCAGACCGCGAAATCGGCGTCCTCGCGGCCCATGTTGCGGCTGGGCATGACCAGCAGCTCGTGCATGTAGGGGCCGCCGGTGACGATGGCCTTGGCGCCGCTGATGACGATGCCCTGGGTGTTGCGCTCGACGATGTGCACATAGCTGTCGGGGTTGGCCTGCTGGTGCGGCTTTTTGCTACGCTCGCCCTTGGCGTCGGTCATGGCGATGCCCAGGGAAAGATCGTTGTCTTGCACATGCGCCAGGTAGGCCTCAAAGCGTGCGCGGCGTTCGGTCGTGCCCTGGGCGTCGTCGATGCGCGCCGTCAGCTGGGCCAGGCCGTTGAGGCCGTCGTGCGCCAGGTAGCGCTGCGCGCAACCGGTTTCCTGGCACAGCAGGCGCACGGCTTCGAGCTTGTTGAGCAAATCGCCGGCCGACTCGTTGATGTGCAGCATGCGGTTGACCACGCGCTGGCGCGAGGCCTGCGTGGCCAGGGCGATCGGCGCCAGCTCGGGCCGCAAAGCATAGTCGTAGGTGAAGGCCAGGGCGTTGACGCCGGGGCGAAACGCCGGATCGTCCACCACGCTGGCGACCTCGCGGCCGTCGACGAAGACCTTGGGCTTGTACTGGCGCAGCGATTCGCGGTAGTCCTGCCCCGACATCAGGGGGACGGTGGTGGGGGCGCTGGGCTTGGCGTCGGACATGGCGGTGTGCGTAGGAGCGGACGATCCGCACATTAAACACGCCCAGACCGGGGCCCGCTGTCCGCTGAGCGCCTGCTTGAAACCAGACAATAACTGTATAAAAATACAGACATGTCATCGCCCACCGACCCCGCCTTCGTCACCGTCCCGCTGGCCGCCCTCAAAGGCCGTGGCAGTGCCACGCGCCTGGCGCACCGCTTTGAGGCTTTGGGCCGCGAGCCTTTTGACGATGGCTGGCTTCAAGAGGGGGAGGGGCTGGCCCCGCCCACCACAAGCTGGGTCTGGGAAGACGCCAAGAGCGCCATCACCCGCAACCGCTCGCCCGACATCGGCTTTGACCTCTCGATCAACCCTTACCGGGGCTGCGAGCACGGTTGCAGCTACTGCTACGCGCGGCCTTCGCACAGCCACCTGGGCTTGTCGCCGGGGCTGGATTTCGAGACGCGGCTGATCGCCAAGCGTGGCCTCAAAGACCGCCTGATCCACGAGCTGGCCAGCCCGCGTTACCGCCCCGGCTTGATGGCGGTGGGCACCGTGACCGACGCTTACCAGCCGCTGGAGCGCGAGCTGGGCCTCACGCGCGAAGTCTTGCAGGTGCTGCACGACTGCCGCCACCCACTGGCCATCGTGACCAAGGGCAGCGGCATCGAGCGCGACATCGACCTGCTCGCGGCCATGGCCGGGCGGCATCTGGCTGGCGTGTATGTCACGCTGACCACGCTGGACCCGGTGCTGGCGCGGCGCATGGAGCCGCGGGCGCCGGCACCCTGGCGGCGTTTGCGCACCATCCGCGCGCTGGCCGAGGCCGGCATCCCGGTGGGGGTGAGCATCTCGCCGCAGATCCCGTTTTTGAACGACGACATGGAGCAGGTGCTGGAAGCCGCGCGCCAGGCCGGCGCTCGCAGCGCGTTTTACGTGGTGCTGCGCCTGCCTTGGGAGCTGTCGCCGCTGTTTCGCCAGTGGCTGCAACTGCATTACCCGGACCGCGCCGAGCGCGTGATGGCGCGCATGCACGATTTGCGCGGCGGCAAGGACTACGACGCCGACTGGGCCACGCGCCGCAGCGGACAAGGCATCTGGTCCGAGCTGATCGCCCAGCGTTTTGCCAAGGCCTGCCAGCGCCTGGGCTTGAACCGCGATCGGCCCCGCTCGGCGCTGGACGACTTCAGGCCGCCTTCGCGTTCACGGCAGATGGGGCTGTTTTAGCCGCCCGCTCCGGGCGGGGCCTTGAGGCTGCGTTCGATCGCCTGAACCAGCGATTTGCTGTCCGGGCCGGTCACGCTGCCGTAGCTGTCCACCAGGCGGCCGTCACGGCCGATCAGGTATTTGTAGAAGTTCCATTTGGGGGCAGGCGCGCCCTGGCTTTGCAGCTGCTTGAAGAACGGGTTGGCCTGCGGGCCGCGCACGCTGGAGGCGCTGAACATGGGGAACTGCACGCCGTAGGTGTTTTCGCAAAACTCGGCGATCTCGCGGTTGCTGCCCTTTTCTTGCGCGAAGTCGTTGGACGGGAAACCCAGCACCACCAGGCCTTCACCCTTGTAGCGCGCGTACAGCGCTTCCAGACCTTTGTACTGGCCGGTGAAGCCGCAGTAGCTGGCGGTGTTGACGGCCAGGATCACCTTGCCGCTGTACTGGCACAGCGATTGCGGTTTTTCGTCTTGCAGGCGCAAAAGGGTGTGGTTGAGGCTGGCGGGGCAGCTGCTGCTTTGCGCCTGGACGGCGGTGGCCAGGCAAAACGCGCCCCACACGAGCGCAAAACGGGCCAAGGGGATGTGCATGGAAGAAGCCTCCTGGGGTGTGCCGGCACAAGGCCAAGGCGGGCAAACGGCCATTGTTCACCAAAGGCCTTGGGCCTGCAGGGCGCAGGCCCAAAGCACGCGGCTGTGCAGGGCAGGCCATCGATGGCCAGGCCTTCTCAGGGCACAATACGCCTTTGGCCCCGATGGTGAAATTGGTAGACACATCGGACTTAAAATCCGCCGCTTCCGTAAAAGGGGCGTGCCGGTTCGATTCCGGCTCGGGGCACCAGGAGAGAACACCATGAACCACGACAACGCCCCGTTTGAGATCCATGTGCATGGTGACATCCCGATCAAGCCCGGTACCACCGCCAAGGCCCTGGAAGAAGCGCTGCGCCCGCTGTGGCATTACGCGGGTGCCCGTTCGCTGCGCGAGGGGGGCCTGAGCCTCTACGAAGAAGAGCCCGGCTTGCAGTTCGACAAGCACAACGACTGCCTGCGCATGTGCTGGACGGTGCGGGGCGATGAGGGCTTTCGCCAGGTGCTCGACGAGCTCTGCATGAACCTCAACGAGCTGTCTTCGGCCGGCGCGCAGATCGAGATCAGCTTTTACGACACCGAGTTCGACGAAGACGACGAGGGCCGCGAAGAAGAGGCGCGCGACGACTTCTACATGCTGTTTGTCGGGCCCGATCCGGCCGCCATCATGCAAGCCCAGCGCGATTTGCTGGTGCACGATGTGGTGAACATGATGGAGCGCCACTTCGATGGCTCCGAGCTCGGCGGCGTGATCACCGAAATCGACAAGCTTTTCAGCCAGCGTTTCAACAATTTGGTCAGCTCGCTCGATTTGGGCAAGCCGCCGCGTGGCGGCAATGGTGGCAGTGGGCACGGCGGCAGCGGTCGCCGCCCGCGCCACCTGCACTGACGGCGCGAACGGCTCCACCACCTGCCCGCATTTCCTTGGGTGGCCGCTTGAAAACCCTGTTTGCCAACAGCCTCAACCCCAGCGTGCGCGCCCGCGAGGTGTTTGGCTGGGCGATGTACGACTTTGCCAACTCGGGCTACACCACGGTGGTCATCACCGCGGTGTTTGCTGCCTACTTTGTGGGGGGCGTGGCCGGCGGGGCGAGTTGGGCCACCCTGGCCTGGACAGCAGGGTTGTCGGTGTCATACGCCATCGTGATGCTGACCATGCCCGGCCTGGGCGCCTGGGCAGACCGGCATGCGGCAAAAAAACGCTTGCTGATGGGGGTGACGCTGGCCTGCGTGTTGTCCACCGCCGCTTTGTCATGGGTCGGGCCAGGGCAGGTGGCTTTGGGCTTGGTCCTGCTGGTCGTCTCCAACACTTTTTACAGCTACGGCGAGTCGCTGACGGCGTCTTTCTTGCCTGAGCTGGCACGGCCTGAAGCGATGGGGCGTGTCAGTGGCTGGGGCTGGGCGCTGGGGTATGTGGGCGGCATGTTGACGCTGGCCATTTGCCTGGCCTATGTGCTGTCGGCGCAGGCGCGGCAAGAACCTGCGGCCCAGTTTGTGCCGGTGACCCTGTTGATCACGGCGGCGGTGTATGGCCTGGCGGCCTTGGTGACTTTCGCCTTGCTCAAAGAGCGTGCGCAGCCCAGTGCAGGCGCCGAGCACCCCGAGGGCATGCTGGCCAACCTGTTGCGCATGCGCCAGACCTGGCGGGCGAGTGCGCCCTACCAGGATTTTCGCCAGCTCATGGCCTGTGCCGTGGCCTACCAGGCCGGCGTGGCGGTGGCGATTTCACTGGCCGCGATCTATGCCGAGCAGGTGGTGGGTTTTGCGCCGCAAGAAACCATGGTGCTGATCTTTGTGCTCAACATCGCGGCCTTCATCGGGGCCTTTGTGTTCGGCTATGTGCAGGACGCCCTGGGCCACAAACGCGCCTTGGCCTGGACGATCGTGGGCTGGATCGTGACCTGTGTCCTCGCGGCAGCGTCCACCACCAAGGGCCTGTTTTGGGTGGCGGCGGCGGTGGCGGGTGTTTTTCTGGGCTCGAGCCAATCGGCCGGTCGCGCCATGGCCGGCACCCTGGTGCCGCCGCAACGCCTGGCCGAGTTCTTTGGCCTGTGGACCTTCGCGATCCGGCTGGCCAGCATCATTGGCCCTCTGACTTATGGCCTGATCACCTGGGTCACGGGCGGCAACCACCGCCTGGCGATCGGCTCGACGGCCTTGCTGTTTGTGCTGGGTTTGTGGCTGCTGCGCCCGGTCGATGTGGCGCGTGGCATGCGCGTGGCGCGGGGGGCTTGAGGGCCCCTGCTGCCTGTCGTCCTCGGGCTTGACCCGAGGACCCATGGATTGCCCGGTCAAGCCGGGCCATGACAGTCAATCAAGCCGGGCCATGACAGGAAGTTGGCCAGGCGCAGCCTGAGAGGTTTCAGCCGATGTGTGCCCGCCGGCAGACCTGGGCGGGCAGGTCCAGCCAACGCTGGGCGGCGGCTTGCAGGCCGGCCAGATCACCCGTGGTCCAGAGCCGCAAGCGGGCACTGGGCGTGAGCGGCGCCGGGCCGGCGTGCAGCAAGCCCTCGGCCTCGAGCAAGCGGCGGGTTTGCCGCGCCACGGCCTCACCCGTTGACACCAGTTGCACCTGGGGCCCTACCAGCTTTTGCAGCGCTTCCTGCTCGAACACATAGTGGGTGCAGCCCAGCACGAGGGTGTCGATCTCGCCTGTGCCGGTGCCAAAGCGCCCCAGGGCCTGGGTGTAGATCTGCAGCAAGCGGTGGACCTCGGCCGCTGCGGTGTCCTGGTGGGCGGGCAGGGTGCTTTGCTCGATCGCCAAGGCCAGACCATTGCAGGCGCAGACCTCGAACTGGACCGGGCCTTGCACGCTGGCGAGCAGCCGGGCGAATTTGTCGCTGCTCACCGTGCCGCGCGTGGCCATCACGCCCACACGGCCGGTGCGCGTGAGCTGTGCGGCGGGCTTGAGCGCAGGCTCCACACCGACCAGCGGCAGCTGCGGGTGCTGCGCGCGCAGTTCGTGGATGGCGGCGGCAGTGGCGGTGTTGCAAGCGACCACCAGCGCCTTGATGCCGTGCTCGGCGATCAGGTGCTGTGTGATCGCGTGTGTGCGCTGGCGCACATACCCATCGGTTTTTTCGCCAGAAGGCGCGTGCGCGTTGTCGGCCAGGTAGACAAAGCGCTCATGCGGCAGCGCGGTTTGCAGTGCCTGCAGCACGCTCAGGCCACCGATGCCGCTGTCGAAGACACCGATCGGTTTGGCGTTGTGCGTGGCATTCACGAGCGGCCCTCCAAAAAAAAGGCCGCTTGCGCGGCCTTTTGCCCTTGGGTCATCAGCCTGCCTTGACGCTGATGCCTTTGAACTCGCCGCTGGCGATGCGCTTTTCCCACTCGGCCGGGCCGGTGATGTGGGCGCTGGTGCCGCCGGCGTCGACCGCCACGGTCACGGGCATGTCGACCACGTCGAATTCGTAAATGGCTTCCATGCCCAGGTCGGCAAAGCCGACCACCTTGGCGCCCTTGATGGCTTTGGACACCAGGTAAGCCGCACCGCCCACGGCCATCAGGTAGGCGCTCTTGTGGTTCTTGATGGCTTCGATGGCGGTCGGACCGCGCTCGGCCTTGCCGACCATGGCGATCAGGCCGGTTTGGGCCAGCATCATGTCGGTGAACTTGTCCATGCGGGTGGCGGTGGTCGGGCCGGCGGGGCCGACGACCTCGTCGCGCACCGGATCGACCGGGCCGACGTAGTAAATCACGCGGTTGGTGAAGTCCACGGGGAGTTGTTCGCCCTTGGCCAGCATGTCCTGGATGCGCTTGTGCGCGGCGTCACGGCCCGTGAGCATCTTGCCGTTGAGCAGCAGGGTCTGGCCCGGCTTCCAGCTGGCGACCTGTTCCTTGGTCAGCGTGTTCAGGTCCACGCGCTGGCTCTTTTGCGTGTCGGGCTGCCAGTCGACGCTGGGCCACAGGTCCAGGCTGGGCGCGTCCAGGTACACCGGGCCCGAGCCGTCCATCACGAAGTGGGCGTGGCGCGTGGCGGCGCAGTTGGGGATCATGGCCACAGGCTTGGAGGCCGCGTGCGTGGGGTACATCTTGATCTTGACGTCCAGCACCGTGGTCAGGCCGCCCAGGCCTTGGGCGCCGATGCCCAGGGCGTTGACCTTCTCGAACAGCTCCAGGCGCAGTTCCTCCACCTGGTCGAGTTTTTCGCCACGGGCGCTCTTGGCTTGCAGCTGGTACATGTCCAGGTCGTCCATCAGGCTTTCCTTGGCCAGCAGAACGGCCTTTTCGGCGGTGCCGCCAATGCCGATGCCCAGCATGCCTGGCGGGCACCAGCCGGCGCCCATGGTCGGCACGGTCTTGAGCACCCAGTCGACCAGGCTGTCGCTGGGGTTCATCATGACCATCTTGGACTTGTTCTCGGAGCCGCCGCCCTTGGCCGCCACGGTGATGTCGACTTTGTCGCCGGCCACGATCTCGGTGAAGATCACGGCGGGGGTGTTGTCCTTGGTGTTCTTGCGGGCGAAGTGCGGGTCGGCCACCACGCTGGCGCGCAGCTGGTTGTCGGGGTGGTTGTAGCCGCGGCGCACGCCTTCGTTGATGGCGTCTTCCAGGCTGCCGGTGAAGCCTTCCCAGCGCACGTTCATACCGACTTTCAGGAACACGTTGACGATGCCGGTGTCCTGGCAGATCGGGCGGTGGCCCAGCGCGCTCATCTTGCTGTTGGTCAGGATCTGCGCCATCGCGTCTTTGGCGGCCGGGCTCTGCTCGCGCTCGTAGGCGCGCGCCAGGTGCTGGATGTAGTCGGCCGGGTGGTAGTAGCTGATGTACTGCAGGGCGCCGGCGATGGATTCGATCAGGTCGTTTTGTCGGATGACGGTCATAAAAAGGCTTTCAAGAAAACAGAGGGTTCAGTGCTTGCCGCCCGCGTGCGACATCAGCCGATCGGCCACGGCAATGGCGATCGCACTGAACAAAAACGCGATGTGGATGATGGTTTGCCAGATCAGCACCTTCTCGTCGTAGTTGGCGGCGTTGATGAAGGTCTTGAGCAGGTGGATCGAGCTGATGCCGATGATGGCGGTGGCCAGTTTGACCTTGAGCACCGAGGCGTTCACATGGTCCAGCCATTCGGGCTGGTCGGGGTGGCCTTCCAGGTTCAGGCGCGAGACAAAGGTTTCGTAGCCACCCACGATCACCATGATCAGCAGGTTGGAGATCATGACCACGTCGATCAGGCCCAGCACCACCAGCATGATCACGGTTTCATTGAGCGCAGTCAGCGGCGCGTCGCTCTTGTAGCCGATGCTCGAAACCAAGATCTGCAGCGCTTGCTGGTTGCCAAAGGCCGCCTCCAGCAGGTGCACCAGCTCCACCCAGAAATGGTAGACGTAGACGGCCTGCGCGGCGATCAGCCCCAGGTACAGCGGCAGCTGCAGCCAGCGGCTGGCAAAGATCAGGTTGGGCAGGGGTCTGAGGGGGTAGGCGCCAGAGGGTTTGGGGTCGGTCATGGGTTCAAACAAGCGGGTTGTTGCAGCCGGCACAGCCACTGCGCGGATTTTAGTGTCGTCGATGTGCCCATACCCCGGGCGGCATGCAAGCCCACCGTCAGTCAGTAGGTTGTAAGAGCGAAAGCCGACAGTCTTGGCCATCCTTTCCTCTCGTCCAGTTCCAGGAGACAAGCCCCCATGAGCGCCAACGCCATCTACCAACCCAGCGAAGCTTTCGTCAAAAACGCCCATGTCTCGGGCATGGCCGCTTACCAGGCCCTGTGCAAGGAAGCCGAGACCGATTACGAAGGTTACTGGGGTCGTCTGGCCAAAGAGCTGATCACCTGGAAGAAGCCCTTCACCAAGGTGCTCAACGAGTCCAACGCGCCGTTTTTCAAGTGGTTCGAGGACGGCACGCTCAACGTCTCCTACAACTGCCTGGACCGCAACATCGAAAAAGGCCTGGGCGACAAGACCGCCATCATCTTCGAAGCCGATGGCGGCGAAGTGACCAAGGTCAGCTACAAGCAGCTGCTGGCCAAGACCTGCCAATACGCCAACGCGCTCAAGAGCCTGGGCGTGAAAAAGGGCGACCGCGTGATGATCTACATCGCCATGTCGATCGACGGCGTGGCCGCCATGCAGGCCTGCGCCCGCATCGGCGCCACCCACTCGGTGGTGTTCGGCGGCTTCTCGGCCCAATCGCTGCGTGACCGCCTCGAGGACACCGGTGCCGTGGCGCTGATCACCGCCGACTGCCAGGTGCGCGGCGGCAAGCAGCTGGCCCTCAAATCCATCGTCGACGAAGCCATCGCCCTGGGCGGTTGCGGCGCCCTCAAGAACGTGCTGGTCGTCAAGCGCGGCAACATGGACATCGCCATGACCGCCGGCCGTGACCTGTGGATGGCGGATGTGGCCGACAAGCAGCCCACCACCTGCGAACCCGAGTGGGTCGAGGCCGAGCACCCGCTGTTCCTGCTCTACACCTCGGGCTCCACCGGCAAACCCAAGGGCGTTCAGCACTCGTCCGGTGGCTACCTGCTGCATGCGGCGCTGACCACCAAGTGGACCTTTGACCTGAAGGACAACGACGTCTTCTGGTGCACGGCCGACATCGGCTGGGTCACGGGCCACACCTACATCACCTACGGCCCCTTGGCCCTGGGCGGCACCGAGATCGTGTTCGAAGGCGTGCCCACCTACCCCGATGCTGGCCGCTTCTGGAAGATGATCCAGGACCACAAGGTCTCCATCTTCTACACGGCCCCCACCGCCATCCGCTCGCTCATCAAGGCCGCCGAGTCCAACGACGCCGTGCACCCCAAGAGCTACAACCTCTCGAGCCTGCGCCTCTTGGGCTCGGTCGGTGAGCCGATCAACCCCGCGGCCTGGGAGTGGTACTACCAGCACGTGGGCGGCAGCCGCTGCCCGATCGTCGACACCTTCTGGCAGACCGAGACCGGTGGCCACATGATCACCCCGCTGCCGGGCGCCACGCCCATGGTGCCGGGCTCCTGCACGCTGCCCTTCCCGGGCATCCAGTTCGCCGTCGTGGACGAGGTCGGCAACGACATGCCCTGGGGCAAGGGCGGTATCCTGGTGTGCAAGAAGCCCTGGCCCTCGATGATCCGCACCATCTGGGGCGATGACGAGCGCTTCAAGAAGTCCTACTACCCCGAAGACTTCAAGGGCAAGTACTACCTGGCGGGCGACGGTGCCATCCGCGACGAGAAGACCGGTTACTTCACCATCACCGGCCGCATCGACGACGTGCTGAACGTGTCGGGTCACCGCATGGGCACGATGGAAATCGAGTCGGCCCTGGTCAGCTGCACCGAGCTGGTGGCCGAAGCTGCCGTGGTGGGCCGTCCTGACGACACCACCGGCGAAGCCATCTGCGCCTTCGTGGTGCTCAAGCGTGCCTTGCCCTCGGGTGACGAAGGCAAAGCCATTGCCAAGCAGCTGCGCGACCACATCGCCAAAGAGATCGGCCCTATCGCCAAGCCCAAGGACATCCGCTTCGGCGAGAACCTGCCCAAGACCCGCTCGGGCAAGATCATGCGCCGCCTGCTGCGTTCGCTGGCCAAGGGCGAGGAGATCACGCAGGACACCTCCACGCTCGAGAACCCGCACATCCTGAGCCAGCTGGGTCAGGCGTACTGATCGGTCTTTGGGGCCAGGCTGCGGTGGATCCTCGGGTCAAGCCCGAGGATGACAAAGCCGTGTCATGGCCCGTTTGCCCGAGGGTGACCCAGACCCTGTCTTGGCCCGGCTTGACCGGGCCATCCATGCAAAACGGCAGCCGAGGCTGCCGTTTTGCTTTCAGCGTTTGAGCAAGCTCAGGATTTCATGCCCAGACCCAGGCGTTCGATGGTGCGCTTTTCCTTCACATAGCTGGCCAGGATGAAGTTGGTGTACGCCTCGCTGTCCATGTAGATCACGGGTTGGTCGTACTTTTCGAAAGAGGCCAGCACGGCCGGGTCGCTGAGCGTTTTCTTGAACGCGTCTTGCAGCAGACGCACCACCTTGGGGTCCATGCCGCGCGGGCCGCCAATGCCAAAGGGCGAGTCCGACACCGTGTCGTAGCCCAGCTCGTTGAGCGTGGGCACCTGGGGCCAGCGTTTGGTGCGCTTGCTGCCGTAGGTGGCCAAGAGGCGCATGGTGCCGGCTTCCACATGGGGCGCCCAGCCGGTGGCGTCGCTGTGGGCGTCGATGTGGCCGCCCAGCAGCGCTTGCAAGCCGTCCGAGCTGCCCTTGAAGGGCACGTGGGTGAGCTGGATGCCGGCCTTGCTGGCAAATTCTTCGACCGCCAGGTGCGGTGTGGTGCCGGCCCCGGTCGAGCCGTAGCTGAATTTGCCGGGGTTGGCCTTGGCAAACTGCACCAGGTCCTTGATGGTTTTGAAAGGAGAGTCGGCCTTGACGACGATGCCGAAGGTGTAGCCCGTCAGGCAAGCGATGTAGGTGAAGTCGCGCAGGGGGTCGAACTGCATTTTCTGCATGTGGGGCAGGCGCGCCACGCCAATCGTCAGCTGCGACAGGGTGTAGCCATCGGGCGCGGCCTTGAGCAGTTCGTTGGGGCCCAGCATGCCGCTGGCGCCGGGTTTGTTCTCGATGACCACCTGCTGGCGCAGCACCTTGCTGGCGCTTTCCGCCAGGGCGCGCATGACCATGTCGCTGGAGCCGCCTGCGGGCCAGGGGCAAATCAGCTTGATCGGTCGCGCGGGAAAGGCCGGTTGGGCCAGCGCCGGCCAACCCAGGCTGGCGGCAGCGGCGCTGCTGGCTTGTAAAAACTGTCGGCGTTGGCGGTGCAAGTCGCTCATGGGGCTCTCCTGGTGTGCGTATGCCGCCATTGCAAAACAAAGCCGGGCGCTGCGGCAATGGGGCCAACCCTGGCGCCTTCCGGCCAGGGGTCACCTGGGGGACCTCAGTCGCCGAGCACCACGCCTTCGCGGCGCGGATCGGCTCCGCCAAACCAGCCTTGGCGGGTGCGTTCAATCGCCTGCAGGCCACTGCTCATGTCGATCTCGCGCAGTTCGTGCCCGCGCGCCTTGAGCGCATCGACCACGCCCGGACCAAAGCGCCCGGCCTCGAGCAGGGTGGGGCCGTTCAGGG
>JBDLTR010000123.1:0-43846 GCA_039805705.1 Pseudomonadota bacterium | reverse complement strand
CGCGAGAACCACGCCCTGTTCCTGCGCTTTCGCGACGAGGTGGAAAGCGCAGGTTCGCTGGAATCGGCCTACATGGCCTGGATGCACAGCGGCCAAATCCAGCTGCCACCGCTTTTCATGGATCTGGTGGTGCAGGCCATCGTCTGCAACGTGCTCGATGGCACCGACGACGCCTGGACCTGGCGCGCGGCCGAGCTGCTGTTCCGCCGCCAACGCATCACGGTTCAGAACGGCCGTGTGCTGGCGGGCGACAGCGAGACGCTGGACACCCTGCAAACCACCGCAGGCTTGGGCGAGATGGGCCGCCTGTTGCGCGAGGCCGGAGCCCCGCTCAAGGCGGTCGATGTGCGGGTGCTGCACCCGGACAACGCTGCGGACTACTGGGCGCAGCGCGAGGGCTTGGGCCGCCACGCTTTCTTGCTCGATCTGACGCACGACATCCAGAAAGAGCTGCCGCACGGTCTGGTGCTGAACATGGTCAACGCGCGCTCCGGGCTCAAGGCCTTGTCGGGGGTGCTGACCCGCTGGGTGCAACATTTTCTGGGTGTGGCGGTGCAGATCACCCCGGTGCAAAAAGTCGACGACCCGGGCTGGCGCTGGCACGTGGGGCTGGACGCCACGGCCACCGCCTTGCTCAATGACCTGTACCAGGGGCACACGCTCGACGCCTCGCGCCAGCAGCAGCTCATCAGCCTGTTCACGCTGCGCTTTGACGACCCGCAAGTCATGCGCGCCGATGTGCGCGGCAAGCCGGTCTACCTGGGACTGGCCATGGACGCGCAGGGCTTGCTCAAGCTCAAGCCGCAAAACCTGCTGCTCAATTTGCCACTGGCCCAGACGGTCTGAGGCCCGCAAGGGGCAGCGGACTTCACCAGCGCAGCAGGCGTTGGCCCAGCGCTGCACCCAATGCGGTCACCGCGGCCATGCCGGCCACATACCAGAGCGCAAAAAAGCCGAAGCTGGTTTCTGGGCAATGCAACGAGTAAAGGCAGGCGGCCAGGCTGCTGGCCAGCACGCCGGCCACCGCACCGGCCAGTGCGGGGTTCGTGGGCGCGAGCTGGCGCAGTGCCCAGAACAAGGCCGCCAGCACCGGCAAGGCCAGGGCGGCAATGCTCACCGAACACACTGGCCAGGACGCGCCCAGCCACAGCGCCAGGCGTGCATCGGCCTGGGCTTGCCACGACTGCGCCACGCCCAGGCCCCACATGGCCAGCAGGCACAAGGCCAGCCCTTTCCAGGTCTGACCTGCCGACAGGCCCGGGCGCGACAGGCGCAGCAGACCATGCACACTGAAGGCGATCAGGCCGGCGAGCCAGACCATCTTGGTGAGGAAAGCCGGGTGCACGGCCATGGCGCGCATCTGCGGGTTGATGCCCCACAAGGTGAGCAGCAAGAGGATGCCGACCAGCCCGCCCAAAAGACCTGCCCGCGCCAGTTGCAGGCGTGCCGGTGCCGGGGCGGGCCGGGTGTCGCTCGCGAGCCGCTCGATCAGCGCCTGTGTGTTCATTTCTGGACTCCCCATTTGGCCACCAGGGCTTTGAGGCCCCGGTGCACATTGACCTTGACCGAGGCCTCGCTCTGGCCGGTCAGTTTGGCGGTTTCGGCCACCGACAGGCCCTGCAGCCGCGTGTGTTCGATGGCCACACGTTGTTTGGCGGGCAGCTCAGCCAGCAGCTGCGGCAGATCGCGCTGCGCGTCGCTGGCGTGCTCTTCGCCCTCCACCGTGAGGGTCTCGACCCAGTCGTCGATGGGCTCGTGCAGCTGCTCGCGCCGACCGTGCGCGCGCAGATGGTCGATCCACTTGTAGCGCGCGATCGCAAACACCCAGGCCGTGAGCGGTTGATTGCTCTGGTAGGTGTGGCGTTTCTGGTGGATGGCGATCAGGGTTTCTTGCACAAGGTCCTCGACATCACCGCTCTGGGCGGGCAGGCGTTTGCGCAAATAGCGCCGAAGTTGAGCGCCCAGCAGCGTCAAGGCTTGCGCATAGCTCGCGCTGTCGCCTTGCTGTGACGCGCGCCACAAGGCGTTCAGTCGGGCTTCGATGGCTTGCAGGCTCTCGCTCATGAAGGGAGTTCGTTGCGGACGTTGAAAAAGTTACACAAACAAAAGAAAACAAAATTTTCACTGAGATGTAACTTATTGGGGATGTTTAGCGGATTACACCATGACCCCCATGCAGACCCCCACGCCGGGCGAAGCCAGGGGTCATTCACCACCACTGCACTTTCAGGAGATTTTCATGAACAAGCAACAACTCATCGGCATCGCACTGGGCTCTGCATTCGCCGCGGTCACCGCCTTGCCCGCGCATGCCGCGGGCAACCCCTTTGCCACCAAGACCTTGGATGCCGGTTACCAGATCGCCCAAGCCGACACCAAGACCAAGGATGGCAAATGCGGTGAGGCCAAGTGTGGCGCCGACAAGAAGTCCGGCAGCAAGGCCCAAGACGGCAAATGCGGCGAAGGCAAGTGCGGCAGCGACAAGAAAAAGTGATGCACACCATGGCCCTGCCCAATGACGCGGCCGGCCTGGGGTTTCGCCGCGAGCTGATCCCCGAGTTGCAGCAAGGCGTGCCCGCCGACATCCAGTTTTTTGAGATTGCGCCCGAAAACTGGGTCGGCATGGGCGGCCGGTCGGCGCACACCTTGCGCGCCTTCACCGAGCGCCACCCCTTTGTCTGCCATGGCCTGTCGCTCTCGCTCGGCGGCCCGGGTCCGCTCGACGAGACCCTGTTGCGCTGCACGCGAGACTTCATGCGCCAGCATGGCATCTCGCTCTACACCGAACACCTGTCCTGGTGCGCCGACGACAGCCACCTGTACGACCTCTTGCCCATCCCCATGACCGAAGCGGCGGTGCGCTGGACCGCCGAGCGCATCGCCCGCGCGCAGGACATCCTGGGTAGGCGCATCGGCGTGGAGAACGCCTCCACGTACATGGTGCCGCCAGGCTCGGACATGGGCGAGCCCGAATTCATCAACGCCGTGGTCGAGCAAGCCGACTGCCTGCTGCACCTGGATGTGAACAACCTCTACGTCAACAGCCGCAACTTCGGTTTTGACCCACTGGCTTGCCTGGCGCAGCTGCCGCTGGCGCGCACCTGCTATGTCCATGTGGCGGGCCACTTTGTGGAAGAAGACGGCCTGGTGGTGGACACCCACGGCAGCGAGGTGATCGACCCGGTCTGGCAGCTGCTGCGCGAGGCTTATGCCCGCATCGGCCATGCCGTGCCCACCTGCCTGGAGCGTGACTTCAACATCCCTGACCTGGCCAGGCTCACGCCAGAGGTGGCGCAGATCGCACGCCTGCAGCAGCAAGCCTCGGGCGCACCGTCGTCGCCGCAAAGGCAGGTGGCCTGATGCGCGCGTTTCAACAGTTTCAGCGTGATTTGGCGCAGCACCTGCGCGATCCGCACCACACGCGCCGCCCTGCGGGCGTGCCGGTGCGGCGCATGGCGCTCTACAACGAGCTGCTGTTCAACAGCGTTTGCGGTTTTGTCGACAGCTGCTTTCCGGTCAGCCGCGAACTGCTGGGCGAAGTCCGCTGGCGGCGCCTGTGCCGCACCTTCTACCGCGACTGGCCCTCGCACACCCCCTGGTTCCGCGAGATCCCACGCGAGTTCGTGCGCTATTTGCAAGAGGGGCACATCGCCCAGCCCCTGCCGCGCTGGCTGGCCGATCTGGCCCATTACGAATGGGCCGAGCTGGCGGTCGATGTGATCGACGTGGCCGTGCCTGCCCACGACCCACAAGGCGACCTGATGGCCCGGCCCGTGTGTCTGAACCCCGCGCGCATCGACGTGGCCAGCCCCTGGCCGGTGCACCGCATCGGGCCGGCCTGGCGGCCGCGCCGCCCCGAGCCCACCTTTCTGGTGGTGTTTCGTGATGCGCGGCATGCGGTGCAGTTCGCCGAGCTCAACGCCGTCACGGCCCGCGTGCTCGTCTGGCTGGATGAAGGCCAAACCGGCCAGCAGGCCTTGGCGCAGCTGGCGCGCGAGATGCACCACCCCGACCCGCAAGCCCTGATGGCTTTCGGACACACCTTGCTCACCGACCTGCGCGCGCAGGGCGTCATTTTGGGAGCCGCAACATGAACCCTGCGTCAGTTCTGGCCCGACAGGGTTTGAACACCCTCGACCACCTGGGCCTGTGGGGCGGCCTGCTGAGCCTGCGCCTGCTGATGGCCTGGGAGTTTGGTGAAGCCGGTTTTGAAAAACTGCACGGCAGCAACTGGTTTGCCGACATCCAGGACCAGTTTCCCTGGCCCTTTCGCCTCGTGCCTGCCGACATCAACTGGGCATTGGCCACCGGCTTCGAAATCGCGGGGGCCTTTGCATTGCTCATGGGCCTGGGCACGCGGTTTTTCTCGGCCTCGCTGATCGTGCTCACCGTGGTCGCCATGCTCAGCGTGCATTGGCCTGCGTCCTGGTCGAGCGTGGGTGAGCTGCTCCAGGGCTATGCCCTGACCGACAAGGGTCACGGCAACTTCAAGCTGCCGGTCCTCTTCATCGCCATGCTGCTGCCGCTGGTGTTCATGGGGCCAGGACGCTTGTCGCTCGATGCAGTGATCAAACAGCGCCTCAAGCCGCCGGTCTGAGCGGCCGCTCTGCTGCAGGGCATGCCACCACACGCGACTCAGCTGAGCAAGTGCTGGACCCAAGCCTGCAGCGCAGCCTGCTCGGCCTCGGGCTCGAACAGTGAAGCGCGTGCTTGGCACTGCTGCTGCCAGGCTTGCAGCAGGCCGGCGCGGCCTAGCGCTTGCTCATGGCGGCATTGCAGCAGCTGGGCCGCCAGGGCAGCGTCGTCGTCGGGTGCGACCAAGCCGCTGTAGGTGGGGCCCAGCAGGCCCACATTGCCGGCCATGCGCGTGGCCAGCACCGGTGTGCCGCTGCGGATCGCTTCGCTGATCACCAGGGCTCCGCCTTCGCTGCGGCTGGTGTGCACCAGCAGGTGCGCGCGCTGGATGCGCTGTACGGTGGCGGCGTGCGAGAGGCCTTGCAGCCAGCGGTAGTGGGGGCATGCGCGCGCTGTGGCTTGGGCTTGTGCAGCCCAGCCGGGGTCGAGCGCCTCACCGATGTGGTCCACCCGAATGCCCGCATCTGCGGGTATCCGGCGCACCGCCCGCCACAGCATGGCTGGGTTTTTTTCGTCGCGCAGATGCCCCACCATCACCACCCGCAGATGGCGGCTGGTTTTGGCCAGAGGCTGTCGTTCGGCACAAGACTGAAACACCACCCGCGCCTTGTGGCGCTGCGCTGCAGGCAAGGCCAGCAAGGCTTCGGCCTGCAGCACCACCAGACCGGCGGCCTGCTGCAAAGAGACCATGGCCAACGCATCTTGGGTGATGTCCGGGTAAATGTCGGTGCCGGTCAGCACCACACCCAGACCGCGTGCGCCGCGCTGCGCATGCCAGGCGGCGATCGAAGGCGCCGAACGGCGCGCGTGCAGCGCCAGCATGGCCTGGTCGTGCGGCGCCAGTGCATCCGGCCACTGCTGCACGATGCGCACCTTGGCCGTGCTGCGCAACAGGCCTTGCCAGCGCGCTGCGGTGCGCCAATTGCCGTTGTTCGCTTGCGGCGTGGCGGGGCAGACGATGACGATCTGGGGACGGCGCATGGGCCGGGTTATACCCGAGGCCAGCGCGCCGGCCGAGGCGGCTTGGCCGTGGCAAGGGGGTGTCCCTTGCAGGTCAAAGCCGATGACCCCGCCGCAGGGCGTGGGTCTGGGCGATCCACAAAGCGGCCACCCCCGCCAGACTGGCGGCGAGCATCCACCACAGGCCCCAGCGGTAGCCCACGGCGGGCGACCACAGCAGGCCCACGAGCCAGGGGGCGGCGGCGCGGGACAGCGCGATCGGCACGCCCAGCAGGCCGTTGAGCTGGCCCACATGCGCAGCGCTCACGTACTGCGCCATGGCGGTGCCCTTGACGATGGTGACCATGCCGTTGCCCAGGCCGTAGAGCAGCACAAACACCAGCGCCACCGCCGGGTGCCAGCCGCCGAGCACCAGCACCAGCAGGCTGGCCGGCAGCAGCACCGGAATCCAGCGGTTGGCGGCGTGCACATCCCAGCGCCGCTCGAAGACAAACAGCAGCATGCGGCCCAGCACCTGCAACACGCCGATGGCCGCCGGGATCAGCACCACCCAGTGCGGCGCCAGCCCCGCTTCGCCCAGCAGGTTGATCATGTGCACCGGCAGCGCCGAGGTGAGTGCCATGATCAGCACCATGAACAGGGCCAGCAGCCAGAAGGTGGGCTGCTGCAGGTAGCGGCGCACCGAGGGCAGCCTGGTGGTGTCTTCGTGGCTGGCATGCGCCAGCATGCGCGGCGCGCCTTGCAGCAACCAGGCATGCAGCGGCAGGCACAGGCCCAGTTGCAGCGCGGCCAACAGCCACAGGCTGGTGCGCCAGCCCCACAGCGCCATCCACCAGGACACCAGCGGGATGAAGACCGTGCTGGCCAGCCCGCCCAGAAAGGTGATGGTGATGACCGCGCGCCGAAAGTCGGCACCGAAGCGGCGGGTGACGATGGCAAACGCCGGGTTGTAGAGGGCGGCGGCCATGCCCAGCCCCAGCCAGACCCAGACCGCGTAAAAACCCGCCACCGAGTCGATTGCGCTGTGCGCCAGCAGGCCCAGCCCCACCCACAACGAGCCCAGCGCCATGACCGCGCGTTCGTGCCCCGCATCGATCCAGCGGCCCACCGCAAAAGCGGCGGCGCCTTCGGCCAGCAGCGCCAGGCTGTAGGCCAGCGAAGACTGCGCACGCGTCATGCCCAGCTCGGTTTCGAGCGGGGCCATCAGCAAGGAAAAGGTGTAGAACAGCGCCCCCCAGCTGATGAGCTGCGGCAGCGACAGCCACAGGCTGAACGCATGCAGGGACTGGGGCGGGGCGGGACGGGCCAGCGGCATGCGGCCATTATCCGGCGCGGGTGTTCAGGCTTCTTTCAGCACGCGCCGGTACTGGATCGCTTCGGCGACATGGCTGGCCGACACCGCTGCGCTGCCGGCCAGGTCGGCGATGGTGCGGGCCAGGCGCAAGGTGCGGTGGGTGCCGCGCCCGCTCCAGGCCAGACGGGCCGCGGCTGTGGTCAGCAGGGCCTGCGCATCGGCATCGAGCCCGATGTGGGTGTCCAGGTCCTGACCTTGCAGCTGGGCATTGGGCACCCCCTGCCGCGCCAAGGCGCGTGCGCGCGCGGCCTGGCTGCGCGCGGCGATGCGGGCGCTGCTTTCTCCGGGGGCGGCCGTGAGCAGGGCCTCGGCGCTCAGGCTGCTCACTTCCAGGTGCAGGTCGATGCGGTCGAGCAATGGCCCGCTGAGTTTGCCCTGGTAGCGCGCCACCTGGTCGGGTGTGCAGCGGCAGCTGCGCACGGTGCTGCCCAAGTAGCCGCAAGGGCAGGGGTTCATGGCGGCGATCAGCTGAAAGCGCGCCGGGAACTCGGCCCGCCGCGCGGCCCGCACGATGGTGATGGTGCCGGTCTCCAGCGGTTCGCGCAGGGCGTCGAGCGCGCTGCGCGCGAATTGCGGGAACTCGTCGAGGAACAACACGCCATGGTGCGCCAGCGAAATTTCGCCGGGCCGCGGCGGCGAGCCCCCACCCACAAGCGCCACCGCGCTGGCGGTGTGGTGGGGCTGCGCGGTTGGGCGTTGGCCCCAGCGGCCGATGTCAAAGCGCCCGGCCAGGCTGGCGATGGCGGCGGTCTCCAGCGCTTCGTCGACCGACATCGGGGGCAGCAGCCCGGCAAAGCGTTGGGCCAGCATCGATTTGCCGGCCCCGGGCGGGCCGACCATCAGCACCGAGTGGCCGCCGGCGGCCGCGATTTCGAGGGCGCGCTTGGCCGCGCCCTGGCCTTTCACTTCCGACAGATCCGGGTGCGAGGCTGGTGCGCTGGGCCCTTGGCCTTGCAAACGCACCCAGCCGTCGCCAGCTTCGGGGGGTGGTTCGCCCGAGGGCGGCAAGAACTGTTGCACCACATCGAGCAGATGCCGGGCGCGGAACACCTCGGCACCGGGCACCAGCGCGGCTTCCTCGGCGCTGTCCGGCGGCAGCACCAGGCGCAGCGGCTGGGCCTGCTGGCGCAGGGCCAGGCTCATGGCGAGTGCGCCGCGCACCGGCCGCAACTGGCCCGACAGCGAGAGCTCCCCGGCAAACTCACAACCGTCCAGCCGCTGACCATCGATTTGCCCGCTGGCGGCCAGGATGCCGAGTGCGATCGGCAGGTCCAGCCGACCCGAATCTTTGGGCAGGTCGGCCGGCGCCAGGTTGACGGTGATGCGCTGGTTGTGGGGAAAGCTCAGGCCACTGTTGAGGATGGCCGAGCGCACGCGCTCGCGGGCTTCCTTGACTTCGACATCGGCCAGGCCGACCAGGCTGAAGCTGGGCAGGCCGTTGGCCATGTGCACTTCCACCGTGACCGCATGCGCTTGCAAGCCCACCAGGGCACGGCTGCGCACCAAACTGAGTCCCATCTCATCTCCCTGCCCCATGCTGGTGCATGGTGTGTGTTGTGGCGCGCATCTTGGGGCGTGCGCGTGTGGTGGGATCATGATCGCAGCAAGACGCGCCCTCGTAAACACCGGGTTTGCGGTGGCTTGGCACGGTCCCTGCTAATCGGGCTTGTCATCCATCCCTTCCAAGGAGTTCCCCATGAAAAAGATCCTCTTCCCAGCCCTGTTGGCCAGCGTTGCAGGCGCTTTGCCTGCTGTGTCGTCTGCGGCCGAACCCGAGAGCACCCTGGCTTTCAACGTGGGGGTGGTCTCGGACTACCGTTACCGTGGTTTGAGCCAGACCCGTTTTGACCCCGCGCTGCAAGGCGGTGTGGACTACACCGACAAGAGCGGTTTTTATGTGGGCGCTTGGGGCTCCACCATCAAATGGATCAAGGACCTGGGTGCCAGCAAGGGCTCTGTGGAGCTGGACCTGTACGGCGGCTACAAAGGCGCGGTTGGCGATGTCGCTTACGACGTGGGCTTTTTGCGCTACGAGTACGCCGGCAACAAGCTCGCTGGTGTGGGTGCCTACACCAACGCCAGCACCAACGAGGTGTATGGCGCGGTGACCTACGGTCTGTTCACGGCCAAATACTCGCACGCCATTTCCAACCTGTTTGGCAACCCCGACAGCAAGAACAGCTACTACCTGGACCTGAGCGCCACGCTCGACCTGGGCAATGGTTACAGCTTGGTGCCGCACGTGGGCTACCAGAAGCTCAAGGGCGCAGCAAACACCGATGGCTCTTACACCGACTACGCCCTGACCTTGGCCAAAGATTTGGGCGGCGGTCTGGCCGTGACGGGCGCAGTGGTGGGCACCAATGCCAGCAAAGACTTTTACTACACGCCAGGCCGAGCCGGTGTCGAGGGTCTCGGCAAGACCAGCCTTGTCGTTGGCCTCAAGTACGCCTTCTGACCCATCCAAGGAGCCATCATGAAACTGGTGACCGCCATCATCAAACCCTTCAAGCTCGACGAGGTGCGTGAAGCCCTCTCCGGCATCGGTGTGCAAGGCATCACGGTGACCGAGGTCAAAGGCTTTGGGCGCCAAAAAGGCCACACCGAGCTGTACCGCGGCGCGGAATACGTCGTGGACTTTTTGCCCAAGGTGAAGATCGAAGCCGCTGTCGACGACGGCATCGTGGAGCGCGTGATCGAAGCGATCGAGTCTGGTGCGCGCACCGGCAAGATCGGCGACGGCAAGATCTTTGTGTACGACTTGCAGCAGGTGGTGCGCATCCGCACCGGCGAAACCGGCACTGCTGCCCTGTGAACCCCACGAAAGAAGGTCGAACATGAACAAACTCATCAAACCCCTGGCCTTGGGCCTGGGCCTGCTCGGTGCTGGCGCGCTGGCATGGGCCCAGACCGCCGCCCCCGAAGCCGCAGCCGCGGTGGCCGAAGTGGCTGCCGCTGCCGCCCCCGTGCCCAACAAGGGCGACACCACCTGGATGATGGTCTCCACCCTCTTGGTGCTGATGATGGCCGTGCCGGGCCTGGCGCTGTTTTACGGCGGCCTGGTCCGCAGCAAGAACATGCTGTCGGTGCTCATGCAGGTGATGGTCACTTTCTCGTTGATCGTGGTGCTGTGGTTCATCTATGGCTACAGCCTCGCGTTCACCGAAGGCAACGCCTACATCGGCGGCTTCGACCGCCTGTTCATGAAGGGCATCTGGGACAACGTCGCCGGCACCTTCGCCAACGCGGCCACCTTCAGCAAGGGTGTCTACATCCCCGAAATCCTGTTTGCCGCTTTCCAGGCGACTTTCGCGGGCATCACCTGTGCGCTGATCGTGGGCGCCTTCGCTGAGCGCGTGAAGTTCTCGGCGGTGCTGCTGTTCATGGTGCTGTGGTTCACCTTCAGCTACATCCCCGTGGCCCACATGGTCTGGTTCTGGATGGGGCCGGACGCCTACGCCTCGAAAGACGTCGTCGACGAGATGACGTCCAAAGCGGGCCTGATCTGGCAGTGGGGCGCGCTGGACTTCGCCGGTGGCACTGTGGTGCACATCAACGCCGCGGTGGCCGGTCTGGTCGGTGCCTTCATGGTCGGCAAGCGCGTCGGTTACGGCCGCGAATCGATGGCCCCGCACAGCCTCACGCTGACCATGGTGGGCGCGGCCCTGCTGTGGGTGGGCTGGTTCGGTTTCAACGCCGGCTCTGCGCTGGAAGCCAACGGTTTCGCCGCCCTGGCCTTCATCAACACCATGGTGGCCACCGCGGCTGCTGTCCTGGCCTGGTGCATTGGCGAAGCGCTGATGCGTGGCAAGGCCTCGATGCTGGGTGCCGCTTCGGGCGCTGTGGCCGGCTTGGTCGCCATCACCCCGGCCGCAGGCAACGTCGGCATCGGTGGTGCTGTGGTCATCGGCTTCATCGGTGGCTTCGGTGGCCTGTGGGGCGTCAACGGCCTCAAGCGTTTGCTGGGTGCCGACGACTCCTTGGACGTGTTCGGCGTGCACGGTGTCTGCGGCATCCTGGGTGCCCTGCTCACCGGCGTGTTCAACTCGCCCAATTTGGGCGGCCCGGGCTTTGTCGCCGACTGGGTCACCGCCGCCATGGTCACACCGACCGAGTTCTCGATCGGCGCCCAGGTCTGGACCCAGGCCAAGGCCGTCGCCCTGACGGTGCTGTGGTCCGGCGTGGTCTCCGTGATCGCCTACAAGATCGTTGACCTCACGGTGGGTCTGCGTGTCAGCGAGGAAGAAGAGCGCGAAGGCCTGGACATCAGCAGCCACGGCGAGTCGGCTTACCACGGCTGAGCACCCCGCGCTCACGCAAAAACACGGGCCTTCGGGCCCGTGTTTTTTTGTCCGCCCGCGTGCGCGGTGCGTCAGACGATGACGGGGATTTCGGTCGCCGGTGGCGTGTTGCGGCTGCGGCCACAGCGCACCAGGCCGTCGATCATGACCATGCCGATGCCCGGGATGTCACCCAGCTGCACGCTCTCGAGCAAGGTTTTGCCCGCCGTGTGTTGGGCCCTGTCCATGAAGACGAAGTCGGCGGCGCGCCCGACTTCGATCAGGCCGCAGTTGAGCTCGCGGATGCGCGCCGTGTTGCCGGTGGCGAAGCCGAAGACGATCTCGGCTGGGATGTTGGCGAAGCTGGAGATCAGGGCGATCAGGCGCAGCATGCCCAGCGGCTGCACGCCCGAGCCGGCCGGGCCGTCGGTGCCCAGGATCACGCGGTGCGGGCACTTGAGCTCGATCGCCGCGCGTGCCGCCTCGATGGCGATTTTCTCGTTGCCGTTGTGCACGATCTCGATCGCACGCGAGGATTTCTCGCACAGCTCGCACACATGGCGCCAGGGCAGCGCCGTGTGGCCACCGTTGATGTGGCCGATCACGTCGGCATCGGCCTCCAGGATCACGTCTTTGTCGATCAGGCCGGAGCCGGGGATCGACGGCCCACCGGTGTGGATGGTGCTCTGGATGCCGTACTTGCGCGCCCAGGCGACCATGGTCTGGGCCTCTTCACCGGCTTTGACCGAGCCGAGCCCCACCTCGCCCAGCAGCTTGACGCCGGCATCGGCCAGGTCTTTGAAGTCCTGCTCGGTCATGCCTTTTTCGATCACGGGCGCGCCCGCGATGACCTTGACGCCACCGGGACGGAAGTTGTCGAAGGCGCGCTGCGCCGTGATGGCCAGGGCCTTGAGGCCGACGATGTCCTTGGGACGGCCCGGCAGATGCACCTCGCCGGCCGAGACCATCGTGGTGACGCCGCCGTTCATGGTCGAGTCGATCCAGCCGATCTGGTTTTGCCGCGGCGTCCAGTCGCCAAACACCGGGTGCACATGGCTGTCGATCAGGCCGGGCGCTACGCAGGTGCGGCGCGCGTCGATGGTTTGCCGCGCGTGCGCGGTGTCGCAATCGGCTTCCTTGCCCACGGCAGCGATCAGGCCGTCTTGCACCACGATGGTGTCGGCGTCCAGGATCGGCTGGTCGATGTCGCCCGAGAGCAAGAGGCCGATGTTCTTGATGACCACCTTGCCCGATTTTTCACTGCTTGCCACGTCTGCCATGGGTGTCTCCTCGAAAAAATTCAGCGTTTGACGGCCCGCATCACGGTGTCGACCACCACCTGGTGCCAGTGGGCCAGCGCGGGCGGGCTCTCCAGCTTCTCGCCCAGAAAGGCCGAGAGCGTGAAGCGGTTGGAGAGGTAAAAATAATTGAGGCTGGCGATCATCAGGTAGACGTCGCGGCCCGACAGGCCTTCGCGAAACACTTTCTTCTTCATGCCGCTGGCCAGCACCGATTCCAGGATCTGGATGGCCGGCGACGAGTAGTCTTGCGCGCGGCTGGACTTGGCGATGTGCTTGCCGCGGTGCAGGTTCTCGTCGTTGAGCAGGGTGATGAACTCGGGGTTCTTTTGGTAGTAGTCCCAGATGAAGCTCACCACATCGACCAGGGCTTGTTCGGGCTGCTCCACATCGAGGTTCAGCGCCGTCTCGGCCTCGTTGAAGCGGCGGTACAGGTCTTCGATGACCGCGATGAACAGGCCTTCTTTGTTGCCAAAGTAGTAGTAGATCATCCGGTCGTGCGATTTCGCCGCCTTCGAAATCTGCTCGATGCGCCCGCCTGAGAAGCCGTGCTTGGCAAACACCCGCGTGGCCGCGCGCAAGATGCTGTCCTGTGTGTCCAGCGCGGCCTGTTCGCGCACACCCGGTTTGCGACCGGGGGTGGCCGAGCGGCGCTTGGGGGTGCGCGTGACAGGGGTGCTCATAGAGGTCTCGTGCAAAGGGGTGACATCAACACTGGGCGCCATGCCGTACCGGTAGACCTCGGCCGCATCAGGATTCGGCGAAGGCGCGCTCGATCACGAAATCGCCGGGTCGAGAGGTGTTGCCTTCGTTGAACCCCCGCTGCTCCAGCAGGTGCTTGAGGTCTTTGAGCATGGCAGGGCTGCCGCAGATCATCGCACGGTCGGTGGCCGGGTCCAACGGTGGCAAGTTCAGGTCGGTGAACAGCTTGCCCGAGGCCATCAGTTCGGTGACGCGGCCCATGTGGTCGAAAGCCTCGCGCGTGACCGTGGGGTAGTACAGCAGCTGGCGCGCGATCATCTCGCCCAAGAATTCGTGCTGCGGCAAATGGTCGGTGAGCAGCTCGCGGTAGGCCAGCTCGTCGACGGTGCGCACGCCGTGCACCAGCACCACCTGTTCGAATTTTTCATAGGTTTCCGGGTCGCGCACGATGCTCATGAAAGGCGCCAGGCCAGTGCCAGTGGCGAGCAGGTACAGGCGCTTGCCGGGCAGCAGGTAGTCGATCACCAGGGTCCCGGTGGGTTTGCGGCCCACGATGATGGTGTCGCCCACCTGGATGTGCTGCAGCCGCGAGGTCAGTGGACCGTCTTCGACCTTGATGCTCAGAAACTCCAGGTACTCCTCGTAATTGGCCGAGGCGATGCTGTAGGCGCGCAGCAGCGGTTTGTCATTCACGCGCAGGCCGATCATGGTGAAGTGGCCGTTGGAAAACCGCACGCCGCTGTCGCGCGTGGTGGTGAAGCTGAACAGGCGGTCGGTCCAGTGGCGGACGCTCAAGACTTTTTCTTCGATGAATGCGCTCATGGTGGTCTCCCTGGCCAATCCTCAATCGTTCAAGCCCTCGAGCTTGTGGCGTTGGTCTTTCCACTGCTCGGCATCGGGCAGCGGGCTTTTGCGTTTGCTGATGGTGGGCCAGCCGGGGGCGCGCTCGCGGTTGAGCGCGACAAAGTGCTGCTGATCGGGCGGCACGTCTTCCTCGGCAAAGATGGCATTGACCGGGCATTCCGGGATGCACACCGCGCAATCGATGCACTCGTCGGGGTCGATGACCAGGAAGTGGGGGCCTTCCTTGAAACAATCGACGGGGCACACGTCCACGCAATCGGTGTACTTGCAGCGGACACAGGCATCGGTCACGACATGGGTCATTTCAACTCCAGGTGCAGCGCATGGGGCGCAAGCGGATCTGTCGGCCCATGGCTTCATGTAGCTGCTGCTACACGTTGGTGGAGTGAATGCTAAACGAACTGCAAGGCTGTTGGTTTAGGGTTTACTCCATGTGCATGTAGAGATTGCTACATTAAATTGACGCCACGTCGACACGGTACGACAGCGATTGGAGGCAGGCAAAGCATGACAGAGCACACCCGAACAGATGGAATGCCCGGAGAGGGCGGGCCTCAGGTGCTCGAGCGCGCCCGCCCGCGCAGCGAGCGCATGGCCGACACCAAGATCGAATGCAACGCGTGCCCGGTGCTGTGCCAGATCACCGAGGGCCGCAGCGGCGCCTGCGACCGCTACGCCAACCAGGGCGGCGTGCTGATCCGTGTCGATCCGGTGGTGCTGCTGCGCAAAACCCTGAACGACGCCGATGCCAAGCTGGTGCAGTTCAGTGGCCGTGTGGTGCAAGACGGCACCCCCCCGGCCCAGGATGTGTCGGCCGCCCCCGATTGGGACGGCGATCTGCTGCTGTCCGACGAGGTGTTTGTGACCGGCGTGGGCTCTTCGACGACCTACCCGGACTACAAGCCCGCGCCCTTCATCGTGGGTTCCAAGGCGCAGGGCGTGGACATGGTGACGGTGGTGACCGAAGGCATCTTCAGCTACTGCAGCTTCAAGGTGAAGATCGACACCGACCGCTACCTCGGCCCCGAGCAGGCCAATGTGCGCTGCAAGGGCGAGGTGGTGGGCCATGTGACCACCGCCGAATACGGCTCGCAAATGCTCTCGCTCGGTGGCGTGCACCACCTGACGGGCGGCAGCAAAAAGGAAGGCCGCATCACCGTCGAGATGATGCAGGCGCTCGGCAACAAGCAGGCGGTCGAACTCTCCATCGACCACGGCGCGCAAATCGTCATCCAGGCCGGTCGCGCCCCCATCGTCAACGGCGTCGAAGAGCGGCGCATGCGTGTGGGCTGCGGTTCGGCCACCGTGGGCATTTTTGCCAAACAGCTCTTCGGGCATGTGGACGAGGTGGTGGTGGTCGATGACCACATCACCGGCGTGCTCAGCGAGCACCAGGCCGGACGTTGCCTGGACATGCGCCCTTCGGGCATCCAGGTGCGTGGGCGCAAATCCACGCCGGGCCGCTACTTCCAGGTGGCCGATCCGGGCACCGGCTGGGGCGGCACCTCGATCTCGGAGCCGTTGTCGGTGATCGAAGGCTGGGACCCCGAAGTGGCCTGGCCGGGCCTGCGCTTGCTCATGACCTCCACCACCGGTGAGCATGCCGCCTGGTATGTGCTCGACGCGCAGCTGGTGCCGCAGGAGCAGCCCATGCCGGCGCCGGTGCGGGCGGTGGTCGAGCGCATCGGCGAAAACTGCGAACCGTCCATGACCACCGTGCTGTTCCTGGCGGGCGCTGGCGGTAGCTTGCGTGCCGGCGCCACCGAAAACCCGGTGCTGCTCACGCGCGGCATCAAGGACGCCCTGATCAATGTGACCTGCGGTGGCGCACCCGCCTATGTGTGGCCGGGCGGTGGCATCACGGTCATGGTGGATGTGATGCGCATGCCCGACAACAGCTTTGGCACGGTGCCGACGCCGGCCATCATCGCCCCGATCGAGTTCAGCATGCGCATGGACGACTACGTCGCCATGGGTGGCCATGTGCAAGAGGTGCGCAGCCTGCAGGATGTGCTGCGCACGGGCGCCTGGCACAACGACGGCGCGCCCACGCGCCGGCAGTGGCTGCGCCAAGACCCCAGCAACCCCTGGCCGATGGGCCAAGCTCCGCTGATCGGCTGATGGTGTCCGCGCAATGCCGCTCGCTCGGTGACGGGCGTTTGCACTTCCAGCATGGCCCGATGGACATCGTCATCGGGGCCGAGGGCGAGCCGCGTGCGGTGCAGGCCGCGCATGCCCGGGCCTGGGCGCGTTTCCAAGGTTTGCTCCAAGAGCTGGTGGCCGAATTGCCGCAGCTGCGCGCAGCGGTGGACGGGGTCTGCCGTCTGCGCGGGCCGGTGGCACGCCGCATGTGGGCGGCTGCTGCGGCGCATCGTCCGGCCTATGTCACGCCCATGGTGGCGGTCGCCGGCGCGGTGGCGCAGGAGCTGGTGCAGGCCTACACGGCTGCGGGCGTTTCCCGTGCCTGGGTCAACAACGGCGGTGACATCGCCCTGCACCTGACGCCCGGCACCTCGTGGCGGATTGGGCTGTGTGCCGACCCCGAAAGCTTGCGATGGCTGGGCGCGCGCGACGGTCTGCAGGTCGATGGCCAGTTCGATGTCGCGCATGCGAGCGGCGTGCGGGGCGTGGCCACGAGTGGTTGGAAGGGGCGCAGTTTCTCGCTGGGCATCGCCGACAGCGTGACGGTGCTGGCGGCCACGGCCGCCGAGGCGGATGCCGCCGCCAGCCTGATCGCCAACGCCGTCAATGTGCAGGCGCCAGGCATCGTGCGTGCGCCCGCCAACACCCTCAAGGACGACAGCGACCTCGGTACCATCCCGGTGACGGTGTCGGTGCCGACGCTGGCACCATCGCGGGTGCAGCAGGCTTTGCAAGCCGGTCTGGACCATGCCCTGGCCCTGCAGCGCGCGGGCCGCATCACGGCCTGCGTCCTGACGTGCCAAGGCCAGGCGGTGTCGACGCCCGCGTCGCCCGCGCCAAAACCGGCGACACCCTCGGTGCGCGCACACCCGCAGGTGTGCGCGCTGGAGACCCTAGATGATTGAGATCCGCAGAATCCACACCCACGTCGAAGACATCTTTCACGAGTTTGGGCCCGTGGCCGCGCAGCCCTTGCGCCGTGGCTTTGTCGCGGCGGTGCTGGGCAACCCTTTCGCGGGCCGCTACGAGCCTGACATCCTGCCGATGATGGAGGCCCTCAACGCCGTTGGCACCCAGATGGCGCACCGCCTGCTGGCGGCGATGGCGGTCGAGCGCGAACAGATCCAGAGCTACGGCAAGGGCGCCATCATCGGCGCCGCCGGTGAGCTCGAGCACGGCGCCCTGTGGCACGTGCCGGGCGGCTACGCCATGCGCGAGCTGCTGGGCTGGAGCGGCGACCGCGCCGCCTACACCCAGGGCCAAGGCGAGGCCAAGACCGGCCAGCCGGGCAATGCGCTGGCCATCGTGCCCTCGACCAAAAAGGTCGGGCCACCGGGCTGCACCCTGGATGTGCCGCTGACCCACATCAACGCCAGCTATGTGCGCAGCCACTTCGATGCCATCGAAGCACGTGTGCCCGGTGCGCCGCTGCCCGACGAGCTGGTCTATGTGCTGGCCATGTCCACCGGTGCGCGCGTGCATGCCCGTGTGGGTGGGCTCAAAGCCGCCGACATTGCCAAATGGGACGGCCAGCGCTGAAGCGCGCTCTTGTGCATTCATTCTTGCGAGGAAACCTATGTCAGCCAAGATCCGAAAACTGCTGGTGCAAGTCGACGAAACCCGCCTCGAAATGGGCCAAGCCATTGACCCGCCCACGCGCCGCGCCGTGGCCATGGCGGTGATCGAGAACCCCTGTGCCGGGCGTTATGTGTCCTCCCTCGACGAGTTGATCGCCATCGGTGAAGAACTCGGTGCCCTGCTGGGTCAAAAATGCGTGAGCGCGCTGGGCATCGCCCCAGGCCAGGCGCAGAGCTATGGCAAGGCCGCCATCGTGGGCGAGGCCGGCGAGCTCGAGCACGCCGCCGCCATCCTGCACCCCAAACTGGGCGCGCCCTTGCGCCAGGCGGTCGAAAAGGGCGCGGCCCTGGTGCCTTCGAGCAAAAAGCGCGGCGGCATGGGCACGGCCATCGATGTGCCGCTGGGCCACAAGGATGCGGCTTTTGTGCGCAGCCACTTTGACGCGGTCGAGGCGCGCGTGGCCGATGCGCCGCGGGCCAACGAGATCGTGGTCGCGGTGGCGGTCACCGACAGCGGGCGGCCCCTGCCGCGCATCGGTGGGCTGCAGGTCCATGAAATCAAAGGTGAGGACGGTTTGAGGTGAAATGGCAAAGACCAGTGTGTGAAGATGCTTGAGTGAACTTAACCCCCTGAAAGGAAGCACCATGTTGAAATGGAACAAGCCTGGCGTGATGCGCCCGTTGTTGGCCCTGACGGCTGGCATGACCCTGGCCGTGAGCGCTTTGGCGCAAAACGTGCTGAAGATCGGTGAAATCAACAGCTACAAGGCGCAACCGGCGTTCTTGGAGCCCTACAAAAAAGGCATGCAGCTCGCGGTCGACGAGGTCAACGCCGCCGGTGGCGTGCTGGGCCGCAAGATCGAGCTGATCACCCGCGACGACAACGCCAACCCCGGCGATGCCGTGCGCGCGGCCGAAGAGCTGATGTCGCGCGAGCAGGTCGATGTGCTGATGGGCTCTTTCCTCTCGCACATCGGTTTGGCCCTGACCGATTTCGCCAAGCAAAAGAAAACCTTCTTCCTGGCCGGTGAACCGCTGACCGACAAGATCGTTTGGGACAACGGCAACCGCTACACCTTCCGCCTGCGCACCTCCACCTACATGCAGGTGGCCATGCTCATGCCCGATGTGGCCGCGATGAAGAAAAAGCGCTGGGCCCTGGTCTACCCCAACTACGAATACGGCCAGTCCGCCGTGGCCAGCTTCAAGAAGCTGCTCAAGGCGGCCCAGCCCGATGTCGAGTTCGTCGCCGAGCAGGCCACGCCACTGGGCAAGGTCGAGGCCGGCAGCGTGGTGCAGGCCCTGGCCGATGCCAAGCCCGACGCGATCTTCAACGTGCTGTTCGGTGCCGACCTGGCCAAGTTCGTGCGCGAGGGCAACACCCGCGGCCTGTTCAAGGGTGTTGAGGTGGCGAGCTTGCTGACCGGCGAGCCCGAGTACCTGGACCCGCTCAAGGACGAGACGCCCAACGGCTGGCTGGTGACCGGTTACCCCTGGTACGCCATCAACACGCCCGAGCACAACGCCTTCCGCAACGCCTACGAGGCCAAGTTCAAAGAGTACCCGCGCCTGGGTTCGGTGGTGGGTTATGCCGCCATCAAGTCGATCGCCGAAGGCGTCAAGAAAGCCGGCTCCACCGAGTCTGAAAAGCTGGTCAACGCCTTCCGTGGCCTGAACGTCATGACGCCGTTTGGTCCCGTCGTGTACCGCGCCGAAGACCACCAGTCGACCATGGGCGCTTATGTGGGCCGCACCAAGAACGAAGGCGGCAAAGGCGTGATGGTCAACTCGCGCTACATGGACGGTGCCAAGTTCCTGCCCTCGGCCGACGAGGTCAAGAAAATGCGCCCGGCCAACTGAGTGGCAAACCCACAGCGACCGAGCGCCCCATGTCTGACTTGTTGAAATCTGCACACACCCTATGAATTTTTCGGGCTTTGTTGTCCAGTTGCTCAATGGCCTGGCCGGCGCTTCGTCGCTGTTTTTGGTCGCAGCCGGGTTGTCACTGATTTTCGGTGTCACCCGGATTGTGAATTTCGCCCACGGCTCCTTTTACATGCTGGGGGTTTACTTCGCTTACGCCCTGGTGGCGCGGCTGGAATGGATGGGCTTTTGGCTCGCTGTTCCCGTGGCCGCCTGTGCGGTGGGCTTGCTCGGCGTGGTGGTGGAGATGCTGCTGCTGCGGCGCATCTACCGCGCGCCCGAGCTCTTTCAATTGCTCGCCACCTTTGCCTTGGTCTTGGCCATCAAGGATGGCGTGCTGTGGCTGTTTGGGCCCGAGGAATTGCTGGGCCCGCGGGCGCCTGGCCTGACCGGCTCGGTCGATGTGCTGGGACGACAGTTCCCGGTGTATGACCTGTTTTTGATCGTGGTGGGCCCCATCGTGCTGGGCCTGCTGTGGCTGCTGCTCACCCGCACGCGCTGGGGCACGCTGGTGCGTGCCGCCACGCAAGACCGCGAAATGGTCGGCGCGCTGGGCGTCAACCAGGCCTGGTTGTTCACGGCGGTGTTCGCGCTGGGCGCGATGCTGGCGGGGCTGGGCGGCGCACTGCAGCTGCCGCGTGAACCGGCCAACCTGGAGATGGACCTGCACATCATCGGCTCGGCCTTTGTGGTGGTGGTGGTCGGCGGCATGGGCTCGATCCCGGGCGCCTTCGTCGCCGCCTTGTTGATTTCGGAGATCAAGGCCTTGTGCATCTGGCTGGGCCTGATCAACGTCTTCGGCATCGAGATTTCGTTTTCCAAGCTCACGCTGGTGGCCGAGTTCGTGGTCATGGCGGTGGTGCTGGTGGTGCGTCCCTGGGGCCTGATGGGCAAGGCGCAAGCGGCCGCGCGCGCGCTCGGCGAAGCCGAGTTGCCGATCCGCCCGGCCGACAAGCTCTTCCTGACGGCCGTGGCCGTGCTCGCCTTGGCCTTGCTGGTGCTGCCGTCGATGAGCAGCGGTTCGCCCTATGTGGTGGTGCTGGCCATCGACCTGCTGATCGCCGCGCTGTTCGCCGCCAGCCTGCACTTCATCATGGGGCCGGCGGGCATGCACTCGTTTGGCCATGCGGCCTACTTTGGCCTCGGGGCTTACGCCGCCGCGCTGGTGGTGCGCAAGCTCGGCCTGTCGATGGAAATGGCCCTGCTGCTGGCGCCGCTGGTGGCGGCGCTGGGGGCGCTCATCGTCGGCTGGTTCAGCGTGCGCCTGTCGGGCGTGTACCTGGCCATGTTGACGCTGGCCTTCGCCCAGATCGTCTGGGCCGGGGTCTACCAGTGGGACGAGGTCACGGGCGGCAGCAACGGCATGACCGGGGTCTGGCCAGCCGAGTGGCTGTCGAACAAGTCGGCCTATTACTACCTGACCCTGGTGCTGGTGGTGCTGTCGCTGTGGGCCTTGCGGCGCATGCTGTTCTCGCCCTTTGGCTATGCCTTGCGTGCGGGCCGCGACTCGGTGCTGCGCGCCGACGCCATCGGCATGGACGTCAAGGCCATGCAATGGGTGGCCTTCATCATCGCGGGCGCTTTCGCCGGCGTGGCCGGTGCCTTGTTCGCGTTCTCCAAGGGCAGCATTTCGCCGGAGACCCTCAACGTCAGCCGCTCGGTCGATGGCCTGGTGATGGTGCTGCTCGGCGGCCTGCAGACCTTGGCCGGCCCGGTGGTGGGCGCGGTCAGCTACACCTGGCTGCACGACGTGATGGCGCGCAGCACCGAATACTGGCGTGCCCTGCTGGGCGCGGTGATCTTGATCTTGGTGCTGCTGTTCCCGCAGGGCATCGCCGGCTTTTTCCGGCAAGTGCTGGCGCAGCGGGCCGGCGCCAAAGAGGTGACGCCATGAGTTTGTTGACCGTCGAAAACCTCGGCAAGTCCTTTGGTGGCGTGAAAGCCGTCGATGGCATCCACTTCGAGCTCAAGGCCGGCGAGCTGCTGGCCCTGATCGGCCCCAACGGGGCGGGCAAGTCCACCACCTTCAACATGGTCAATGGCCAGCTGCGCGCTGACCGCGGTTCGATCCGCCTGGATGGCACCGAGCTGGTGGGCCTGCAACCGCGCGAGATCTGGCGCCTGGGCGTGGGCCGCACCTTCCAGATCGCGGCCACCTTCTCGTCCTTGACGGTGGTCGAGAACGTGCAGATGGCGCTGATGTCGCAAGACCGCAAGCTCTTTTCCATGTGGTCTTCGGCCGCGCGCCACCGCCGCAGCGACGCGCTCGATTTGCTCGACATGGTGGGCATGAGCGCGCAGGCCGACCGGCCCTGCAGCGTGCTCGCCTACGGCGATGTCAAGCGCGTGGAGCTGGCGATCGCCATGGCCAACCGGCCCAAATTGCTGCTCATGGACGAGCCCACCGCCGGCATGGCGCCCAAGGAGCGCAACGCGCTGATGGCGCTGACCAAAAAGCTGGTGACCGAGCGCGGCGTGGCCGTGCTGTTCACCGAGCACAGCATGGACGTGGTCTTTGCCTATGCCGACCGCATGGTGGTGCTGGCGCGCGGGCGCCTGATCGCCGAAGGCCCACCCGAACTCATCCGCGACCACCCCAAGGTGCAAGAGGTGTATTTCGGCAGCGGCAAAACCTTTGAAAAGTCAGCAGCGCCAGGCGCGGCGCAACAGGAGCAAGCGGCATGACGGCGGTTTCGCAGACAGGCAATGACCCCGTCCTGCTGGACGCACACGGCCTCGCCGCCTGGTACGGTGCGGCGCAAATCCTGTACGACATCCAGCTGCAGGTGCGCCGTGGCGAGGTGGTGGCCCTGATGGGCCGCAACGGTGCCGGCAAGTCCACCACGCTCAAGACCCTGATGGGCCTGATGGACCGCCGTCAGGGCACGGTGCGCTTCATGGACCACGACATCTCGGACAGCCAGCCGCACCAGATCGCGCGCATGGGCATGGGCTTTGTGCCCGAGGACCGGCGCATCTTCACCGACCTGACCGTCACCGAAAACCTCGAGGTGGGCCGCCAGCCGCCGCGCCGCTGGCCCGATGGCAGCGCCGCGCCGAGCTGGACGCCGCAAGAGCTCTACAAACTCTTCCCCAACCTGGGCGAGATGCCCGACCGCCCGGGCGGCCGCATGAGCGGTGGTGAACAACAAATGCTGACGGTGGGCCGCACCCTCATGGGCAACCCCTTGCTGGTTTTGCTCGACGAGCCCTCCGAAGGCGTGGCCCCGGTGATCGTCGAGCAGATGGCCCACATGATCCTGGAGCTCAAGGCCAAGGGCGTGAGCATCTTGCTGTCCGAGCAAAACCTGCACTTCGCCGAGCTGGTGTCCGACCGCGCCTATGTGCTCGAAAAAGGCCAGATCCGCTTCGAAGGCAGCATCGAGGAACTCGCGCGGGCCGAAGACATCCGCCGCGCCTACCTGAGCGTCTGACGTTCCGCGCCCACCCCAGGCCCCGCGCGCATGGTCCCCAGTCCTTACACAGAGCAAGCGATCGCCCTGAACGTCAACGGGCAGACGCATGCGCTGACCGTTGGCCGCAGCGCCACCTTGCTGCAGGTGCTGCGCAACGACCTCGGCCTCAACGGTCCCAAATACGGTTGCGGCCTGGGCCAGTGCGGCGCCTGCACGGTGCACATCGACGGCGTGGCCGCGCGCGCCTGCGTGATCCCGGCCGCGCAGGTGCAGGCCCGCGTGATCACCACGCTCGAAGGCCTGGGCCAGCGCGAGCGGCCGCACCCGGTGCAAAGCGCTTTCATTTCGGCGCAGGCGGCGCAATGCGGTTACTGCCTCAACGGCATGGTCATGACGGTGGCCGCCTTGCTGGCGCATGAGCCGCGGCCGAGTCCGCAAGCGGTGCGCGACGCTTTGTCGGGCAACCTGTGCCGCTGTGGTGCGCATGTGGAGATTTTGGCCGCGGTGACCGAGGCCGTGGCGGCCATGGCCGCGCCAGCGGCGGGGGAGCCGCGATGAATCGGAGCGAGCGCCTGACCCGGCTGCGCACCCGCGCCGATTTTTTGAGCGCCGATGGCGTGCTGCTCATCACGCGCGAGCCGCCGCCCGCGCCGCCGCCCGCGCCCGGCCAGCCGCCCATCGTCGCGGGCAATCCGGCCGAGGGCGTGGAGGTGCTGCTCGCGGTGTGGGACGACGGCACCGCGCTGGGCCTGCACGGGCATGTGGACCTGGGCACGGGCATCCGCACCGCGCTCGGTCAGATCGTGGCCGACGAACTGGACCTGGGCATGGACCAGGTCGACATGGTGCTGGGCGACACCGCGCGTGCGCCCAACCAGGGCCCGACCATCGCCAGCGCCTCCATCCAGATCCATGCGGTGCCCTTGCGCAAGGCCGCCGCGCAGGCGCGCGCCTGGCTGCTGGCCGAAGCCGCCCGGCAGCTGGGCGTGCCTGTGGAAGGGCTGACCGTCAACGCCGGCCTCGTGCAGGTGGCCGGCGAGGCCGAGCGCGGCGTGCGCTACGGCGATCTGCTGCAAGGCCGCCGCATCGAGCTGCGGCTCGATTTGGACAGCCCGGTCAAAGCGGTGGCCGACTACCGCGTGGTGGGCCAAAGCCAGCCGCGCGTGGACATCCCGGCTAAGGCGTTTGGCGAAGCGGTTTTTGTGCACGACATGCGTGTGCCCGGCATGCTGCACGGCCGCGTGGTGCGGCCGCCCTATGCCGGCGCCGACCACGGCGACTTCATTGGCAACACCCTCGAATCGGTCGACGAGCGCTCGATCGCGCACATCCCGGGCATCCGCGCGGTGGTGGTGATCCGCGACTTTGTCGGCATCGTCGCTGAACGCGAGGAACAGGCCGAGGCCGCTTGCGCCAGCCTGCAGGTGCGCTGGAAACCCTGGCCGGGCATGCGTCCGCTGGACGACCTGGCCCAGGCCCTGCGCGACAACCCCGCACGGCCGCGCCAGCTGGTGGACGAAGGCGATGTCGATCAGGCCTTGTCCGGCGCCAGCCAGGTCATGGAGCGCAGCTATGTCTGGCCCTACCAGATGCACGCCTCGATCGGCCCTTCGTGCGCGGTGGCCGACTGGCGCGGTGAGGCGGGTGCGCCCGCGCTGCGTGTCTACGCCGGCACACAGAACCCGCATGTGCTGCGCCTGGACTTGGCGCGCCTGATGGGCGTGCAGGACGTGGTGGTCGATGTGGTGCGCATGGAGGCGGCCGGTTGCTACGGGCGCAACTGCGCCGACGATGTGGCCGCCGACGCGGCCCTGCTCTCGCGCGCGGTCGGTGCGCCGGTGCGGGTGCAGCTCACGCGCGAGCAGGAACACCTGTGGGAGCCCAAGGGCGCGGCCCAGCTGATGCAGGTGCGCGGCGGGCTGCGCGCCGACGGCGGCATCGCGGCCTACGACTTTGCCACCTCCTACCCTTCGAACGCCGCGCCCACCCTGGCCTTGCTGCTCACGCGCACCGTCGAGCCGCAAGCCCAGATGTTCGAGATGGGCGACCGCACCGCCCGTCCGCCCTACGACATCGCCGACCTGCGCGTCACCGTCAACGACATGCCGCCGATGCTGCGCGCCTCGTGGCTGCGCGGCGTCTCGGCCATGCCCAACTCGTTTGCGCACGAGTCCTACATCGACGAATTGGCCACGGCCGCGGGCGTGGACCCGGTGGCCTACCGCCTGCGCTACCTGCAAGACCCGCGCGCCAGCGAGCTGCTGCAGGCCACCGCCGAACGCGCGGGCTGGGTCCCGCACACCGAGCCGCAAGGCCAGGGCGCCACCGGCGACTGGCTGCACGGCCAGGGCGTGGCCTATGCGCGCTACATCCACAGCAAGTGGCCCGGTTTCGGCGCCGCCTGGGCGGCGTGGGTGGCCGATGTCGACGTCAACCGCAAGACCGGCGAGGTGCACGTCAAGCGCGTGGTGGTCGGGCACGATGCGGGCCTGACCATCAACCCCGCGGGCGTGGCGCACCAGATCCACGGCAATGTGCTGCAAACCACCAGCCGCTCCCTCAAGGAGCAGGTGCGTGTCGACCCCGACACCGGTGTGGTGGCCAGCCGCGAATGGGGCAGCTACCCGATCCTGAGCTTCCGCGAGGTGCCGGTGATCGAGGTCATGCAGATGCCGCGCCCCGACCAGCCACCGATGGGCTCGGGCGAATCGTCGTCGGTGCCGGGCACCGCCGCGATCGCCAATGCCATCTTCGACGCCACCGGCGTGCGTTTTCGCCAGCCGCCCTTCACGCCCGAGGTGGTGCGCGCCGCGCTCAACCCGCAGCCCTTGGCTTCGCCACCCGACGCGGCTGCCACTGCGCCGCCGCTGCGCGAGGCCCCGGCCGATGCGCCCTGGCCGTGGCGCCGCCCGGCCTGGCGCCAGCTCGGCGCTTTGCTGCTCGGTGCGGGCGGTGTGCTGTGGGGCCTGCTGGGCGGGCGCAGCGCCATCGCGCCGGTCACGCCCAGCACCGCCGCGGTCTACACCGCCGAAACCATCGAGAAAGGCCGCCAGCTGGCCGCCCTGGGCAACTGCGCCCAGTGCCACACCGTCGACGGGGGCGCACCCTTGGCCGGCGGCGTGGCCATGGACACGCCGTTTGGCACCGTCTACAGCACCAACATCACGCCCGATGTCGAGACCGGCATCGGCGCCTGGTCTTTCAGCGCGTTCCAGCGCGCCATGCGCGAAGGCATTTCGCGCGATGGCCGGCACCTGTACCCGGCCTTCCCCTACACCGCCTACACCCGCATGAGCGACGACGACCTCACCGCGCTCTACGCCTACCTGATGCGCCAACAGCCGGTGCGCGCCCAGGCGCCCGAGACGCAACTGAAATTCCCTTTCAGCGCGCGCCCCTTGCTGGCCGGCTGGAACGCGTTGTACCTGGAGCCCGGGCCGCGTCCGCACACCGAAACCACGCGCACCGCGCTGTGGCGGCGCGGCGAATACCTGGTGAACGCGGTCGGCCACTGCGGTGCCTGCCACACCGAACGCAATGCCCTGGGCGCCGAGCGTGACGGCCCGGCGTTTTTGGGTGGGGCCATGGTCAAGGGCTGGGAAGCGCCCTCGCTGACCGCGCGCCACCCCTCGCCCGTGCCCTGGACCGAAACCGCTTTCTTTGATTACCTGCGCCGTGGCCACAGCCCGCAGCATGGCGTGGCCGGTGGCCCGATGGCCGAGGTGGTGCGCAATCTGCACGACGTGCCCGATGCCGACCTGCGCGCGATGGCGCACTACCTGGCGTCTTTTGGCCAGCCCACCCCGACCGAGCAGGCCCAGCAGATGGCGCGCGAGGCCATCGCCCAGGCCGCGCGCACCGAGCCCGCCCTGCTGGGCCCGGCCCAGCGCCTGTTTGCGCAGGCCTGTGGCGCTTGCCACCACGACGGCGATGGACCGCGCTTGCTCGGCACCAACGTGCCCCTGGCGCTCAACAGCAACCTGCACAGCGCGCGCCCCGACAACCTGCTGCGCAGCATCCTCGAAGGGGTGCAGGCGCCCGCCAGTCGCGAGCTGGGCTTCATGCCGGCCTTCAAGGACGCGCTGGACGACCGGCAGCTGGTCGAGCTGGCCCGCTACATGCGCCAGCGCTTCGCGCCGCAACAGCCCGAATGGACCGATTTGCCCGCCGCCGTGGCGCGGGCCCGTGCCGCCCAGGCGCGCCCCTGACGCAGCGGGCCGCGCCGAGGCGGGCGCTTGAAAGACCGCGTGGTACAGTGAATCGTTTGATGATTTGACCCGCCGCGATGTCCCAGCACGAAGATCCGCAGGCCCTGAACACGCCCGTGTTCGAAGCCGATGAGACGGACGAACCCACCCGCATTCCCCTGAAGATCGAAGACTGGCTCACCGTGCTCGTGATGGGCCTCTTGGCCCTGATCACTTTCGCCAATGTGATCGTCCGCTACTTCACCGACCAGTCCTTCGCCTGGACCGAAGAGTTCTCGGTGTTCCTGATGATCGTGCTGGCGCTGGTGGCGGGGTCCGCCTCGGTGGCGCGCAACCGCCAGATCCGCATCGAGTACTTCGCCGACAGCGGCCCCGAGTCGCGCCAGCGCGCGCTCGCGCGTTTCGGCGCGCTCATGGTATTTGTGCTGTTCGCACTGATCGCGGTGCTCAGCGCGCGCGTGGTCTGGGACGACTACCGCTTCGGCGAGACCTCGCCCGGCATTGGCGTGCCGCAGTGGTGGTACACGGTCTGGTTGCCGGTGCTGTCGACCGCGATCGCGGGCCGCGCGCTCGGCCTGTTCATCCGCCGGGGGCGTCGGCCATGATCCCGACTCTGCTGTTCGTCGCCTTCCTGGTCATGATGCTGCTGGGCGTGCCGATCGGCGCGGCCCTGGGCCTGGCGGGTGCTGCCTGCATCGCGCTGGCCAACCCCGAGGCGCAGTGGTTTGGCCTGCTGGCCGTGCCGCAAAACTTCTACGCCGGCCTGGGCAAGTACCCGCTGCTGGCGATCCCGATGTTCGTGCTGGTGGGCTCGATCTTTGACCGTTCGGGCGTGGCGCAACGCCTGGTGAATTTCGCCATCGCCATCGTCGGCCGTGGCCCCGGCATGCTGCCCATGGTGGCGATTTTGGTGGCCATGTTCTTGGGGGGCATCTCGGGTTCGGGGCCGGCCAACGCCGCGGCCGTGGGCGCGGTGATGATCGCGGCCATGTCGCGCGCGGGTTACCCGGCGGCGTTCTCGGCCAGTGTGGTGGGTGCGGCGGCGGCCACCGATATCCTGATCCCGCCCTCGGTGGCCTTTATTGTCTATTCGGTGCTGGTGCCGGGCGCTTCGGTGCCCGCGCTGTTCGCGGCCGGCATGGTGCCCGGCGTGTTGGCCGGCATTGCGCTGATCGTGCCTGCGGTGTGGATGGCGCGCAAGCACAAGATGGGCGCTTTGGAGTCGAGTCTGCCGCGTCCGCCGTTTTGGCAAAGCCTGCGCGAGGCCTCCTGGGGCCTGGCCGCGCCGGTGCTGATTTTGGGGGGCATGCGCGCCGGCTGGTTCACGCCGACCGAGGCCGCGGTGGTCGCGGTGTTCTACGGCCTGTTTGTGGGCATGGCCATCCACCGCACGATCCAGGTGCGCGACCTGTTCGTGATCCTGCGCGAATCGGGCGAGCTCTCGGCCGTGATCTTGCTGGTGGTTTCGCTGGCGGGCATCTTCGCGTATTCGCTCTCCACGCTGGGCGTGATCGACCCGGTGACCCATGCCATCGTGAATTCGGGCCTGGGCGAGTACGGCGTGCTCGCGCTCCTGATCCTGCTGCTGATCACCGTGGGCATGTTCCTCGACGGCGTGTCGATCTTCCTGATCTTCGTGCCCCTGCTCTGGCCCATCGTGCAGCACTACCAATGGGACCCGGTGTGGTTCGGTGTGATCCTCACGCTCAAGGTGGCCTTGGGCCAGTTCACGCCGCCGCTGGCGGTGAACCTGATGGTGTCTTGCCGCATCGCCGGTGTGCGCATGGAGGACACGGTGCGCTGGGTCGGCTGGATGCTCTTGTCGATGTTCCTGGTCATGGTGGCGGTCATCGCCTGGCCCGAGTTGGCGCTGTGGCTGCCGCGCCACCTCGGTTACTGATTTTCTTTTTTCAACCCAAGGAGAACTCCTCATGAAAATGCGTCATCGTTTGCTGGGCCTGGTGGCCGCAGCCGCCGCGGTGTGTGGCCTGGCCTTGCCCGCTGCCGCCGCCGAGTACAAGTCCGAGTACCGCCTGTCCATCGTGCTGGCACCGCCGACGCCCTGGGGCCAGGCCGCCAAGATCTGGTCCGACCTCGTCAAGGAGCGCACCCAGGGCCGCATCAACATCAAGCTCTACCCCGGCGTCTCGCTGATCCAGGGCGACCAGACGCGCGAGTTCAGCGCGCTGCGCCAGGGCGTGATCGACATGGCCGTGGGCTCGACCATCAACTGGTCGCCGCAGATCAAGGAACTCAACCTGTTCTCGCTGCCCTTCCTGATGCCCGACTACGCGGCCATCGACGCGCTCACGCAAGGCAGCGTGGGCCAGAAGATCTTCCGGCGCCTGGAGCAAGGCGGCGTGGTGCCGCTGGCCTGGGGTGAGAACGGTTACCGCGAGGTCACCAACTCCAAGCGCGCGATCCGCTCGCCCGAGGACCTCAAGGGCATGAAGATCCGCGTGGTCGGCTCGCCGATCTACTCCGACATCTTTTCGGCCCTGGGCGCCAACCCCACCCAGATGAGCTGGGCCGACGCACAGCCGGCGCTCTCCAGCGGCGCCGTGGACGGCCAGGAGAATCCGCTCTTCTTGTTCAACGTGCTCAAGATGCAGAACGTGGGCCAGAAGTTCGTCACCGCCTGGGGCTATGTCGCCGACCCGCTGATCTTCGTGGTCAACAAGGACATTTGGAACTCCTGGACCAAGGCCGACCAGGACATCGTGCGCCAGGCGGCGCTGGATGCCGGCAAGCAGGAAATCGCGATCGCGCGCAAGGGCCTGACCGAGGCCGACAAGCCCGCCTTCAAGGACATCGCGGCCATGGGCGTGAACGTGACTTTCCTGACGCCGGCGGAGCGCGAAGTCTTCATCAAGGCCACGCGCCCGGTCTACCAGAAGTGGACCAACACCGTTGGCCCGGCCCTGGTCAAAGAAGCCGAAGCCGCGATCGCTGCGCGCAAGAAGTGATCGCAACTTTTTAACGGCAGTTCGCGAAGCCGGGTGCGCGGTGGGGCCGAGGGTGAGGCGGTGTGGGGCGGAGTGCCTCATGCTGCGAGCAGAAATCGTCACCCCGCCCCACACCGCCTCACCCTCGGCTGCGGTCGCTCTTTGCTGCGGCAGATCCTGTGGGTGTGCAGGTGCCTGACGGCACAATGCCCACATGGACGCCGTATGGACCCGCATCACCGATTCGCCCGACGCGCTGGGCGAGTCGCCGTTTTGGCACCCGCAGGAGCAGCGCCTCTATTGGGTCGACATCGCGGGCCGGCGCCTGGCTCGTCTGGCGGTCGATGGCCTGCAGGCCGTCGGAGTTGTCGAGCACTGGCTGCTCGGTGAAGAACCCGCTTGCATCGCCCCTGCCCAGGGTGGCGGTTGGGGGCTCGCGCTGCGCAGCGGCATTCATCGGGCCCGCACTTGGGGCGGTCCGCTGGAGCTGCTCAACGCTGCGCCCTACGACACCGCCCGGCTGCGTTTCAACGACGGCAAGTGCGACCCGCAGGGCCGTTTGTGGGTGGGCTCTCTCTACGAGCCCAAAGACCAGGCGCTGGGCGTGCTCTACATGCGCGATGCCCAGGGCCTGCACCCCATGGCGCGCGGGGTGACCACCGCCAACGGCCTGGCCTGGTCGCCCGATGGCCGCACGCTCTACTGGGCCGATACGGCCGCGCACCAGGTGCGCGCTTTTGACGGGGACCCCGCCAGCGGCCAGCTCTCGGGCGCGCGCGTGTTGCATCAGGCCACGCCCAAACCCGCCGCCTGGACCTGGGGGTGTGGCCTGCCTTACGGTGGTCGCCCGGATGGCGCGGCGGTCGACAGCGAGGGCGCTTACTGGTCCGCCCAATACGAGGGCCAACGCCTGCTGCGCCTCTCGCCCAGCGGCGAGGTGCTGGCCGTGGTGCCCACCCCGGTGCCCTGCCCCACCATGCCCTGTTTCGGCGGGCCTGACCTGAAAACCCTCTTCATCACCACCGCGCGCCAAGGGCGCAGCGCGCAGGAACTGGCCCAGCACCCGGATGCGGGCTGTGTGTTCGCCACGCGGGTGGCTGTGGCGGGCTTGCCCGTGAACTTTTGGCGGCCTTGAGGCGCGCGGGCAATTTCCCACACAGGGCCCGTTCAAAAAATTCAAGCTGGGGGCGCGGCGCGCGGTTTACCATGCGGGCCATGGACACCCATGCAGCCCCATTCACCGAAGCCGTGCGCGCCGCCGCTGCCGACGGCCGCACCTTGCGCCTGCGCGGCGGCGGGACCAAAGACTTCTGGGGTGCCCCCCACCGTGGCGATGTGCTCGACACCCGCGCGCACGCGGGCATCGTCAGCTACGAGCCCAGCGAGCTGGTGGTCACGGCGCGTTGTGGCACACCCTTGGCCGAGCTCGAAGCCGCGCTGGCCGAAAAAGGCCAGTGCCTGGCGTTTGAGCCGCCGCATTTTGGCGCTGCGGCCACCGTCGGTGGCATGCTGGCCGCTGGCCTGAGTGGTCCGGCCCGCGCCAGCGTGGGTGCGGTGCGCGACTTTGTGCTTGGCGTGCGCATGGTCAACGGCAAGGGCGAGGACTTGACCTTCGGCGGCCAGGTCATGAAGAACGTGGCCGGGTATGACGTCAGCCGCTTGCTGGCGGGCAGCTGGGGCACGCTGGGCGTGGTCACCGAAGTCAGCCTCAAGGTCTTGCCGGTCGCGCCGGCCGAGGCCACGCTGATGTGCGCGGGCATCCCGCAGCACGCGGCACTCGATGTGCTGCACCGTTGGGGGGGCCAGCCCTTGCCGCTGAACGCCAGCGCCTGGGTGCGCGACACCACCGCCGAGGTCGCGGCCGACTATCTGTTCGTGCGTTTGCGCGGGGCGGTGGCGGCGGTGCAATCGGCGCTCGCCAAAATGGGCGCCGATGCCCAGGCCCAGGGCGCGCAGGTGCAGGTGATGGATGCGGCCGAAGCGGCGCAAGACTGGCGCGCCAGCGCGGAGCACACCCTGCAATTCTTCGAACCGCCCAGTGGCGAACTTTGCCTGTGGCGCCTGTCGGTGCCACAGACGGCGCCCGTGATCGATCTGCCCTACGCCCAATACATCGAGTGGCAAGGCGCGCAACGCTGGTTGTGGGCACCGGCCACCGCCGCCCAGGCCTTGCGCGAAGCCGCGCAGCGCGTGGGTGGGCAAGCCACCTTGTTCCGCGCCAGCGTACTCGGCGGCGCCAGCGACAAGGCGGTTGGCGTGAACCCACCGCTGGATGCGGTGCAGCAACGCATCCAGCGCGCGCTGCAACAAGAATTCGACCCGCAGGGCGTGTTCGCCACGGACCGCATGGGCATTTGAGGACCGCGACATGCAAACCCACCTGGCCCCCGAATACCAGAACACGCCCGAAGGCCGCGAGGCCGAAGCGATTTTGCGCAAGTGCGTGCACTGCGGTTTTTGCACCGCCACCTGCCCGACCTACCAATTGCTCGGCGACGAGCTCGATGGCCCACGCGGGCGCATCTATTTGATGAAGCAGGTGCTCGAGGGCGCCGAACCCACGCGCAAGACCCAGCAACACCTGGACCGCTGCCTGACCTGCCGCAACTGCGAAAGCACCTGCCCGAGCGGCGTGCAGTACGGCCACCTGGTCGACATCGGGCGCAAGCTGGTCGATGCGAAAGTGCCGCGTCCCTTGGGCGAGAAGGCGGTGCGCTGGGCCCTCAAGGAGGGCTTGCCTTCACCGGTGTTTGGCCCGGCCATGAAAATGGGCCAGCTGGTGCGCGATCTCTTGCCCGAAACGCTCAAGGCCAAAGTGCCGGCACCGCAGGACGCCGGCGTCTGGCCCACGCGCACGCATGCGCGCAAGGTGCTGATGCTGGCCGGCTGCGTGCAGCCGGCGATGAGCCCCAACATCAACAGCGCCACCGCGCGCGTGCTCGACGCCTGCGGCATCGAGACCGTGATCGCGCCCAAAGCCGGTTGTTGCGGCGCCGTCAAGTTCCACCTCAATGACCAGGACGGCGGCAGCGCGCAGATGCGCGCCAACATCGACGCCTGGTGGCCGCTGGTGGAAAGCGGCGAGGTCGAAGCCATCGTCATGAACGCCTCCGGCTGCGGCGTCACCGTCAAGGAATACGGGCACATCCTGCAGCACGACAGCGCCTACGCCGACAAGGCCGCGCGCATCAGCGCGCTGACGAAAGACCTCAGCGAGCTGATGCCCGCGCTCTTGCCCGAACTCAAGGCCAAGATCAACACCGAGGTGCTGCAAAACGCCGGCCTGCAGGCTTACCACCCGCCCTGCACGCTGCAGCATGGCCAGCAGCTCAAGGGCGGTGTCGAAGCCCTGCTCATACAACTGGGGTTCACGGTGAAGACCGCCACGAACGAAGCGCACCTGTGCTGCGGCTCGGCCGGCACCTACAGCGTGCTCAACCCCGATCTGTCCAAGCAACTGCGCGACCGCAAGCTGGGCCACCTGCAGGCGCTGCAGCCCCAGGGCATCCTCAGCGCCAACATCGGCTGCATCACCCACCTGCAAAGCGGTTGCAGCACCTCAGTACGGCATTGGGTGGAACTGCTGGACCAGGCGCTGCAAGCGACGCACTGAGCACGGCCGCGTCGGGCTGGCCCTGTGGCCTCAGCTGGCCAGCGCCGCCTCGATGTCTTTTCCAAGCTTGGCCGGCGCGTCCTGCGGGGCATAGCGCTTGATGACCCGGCCATCGCGCCCGACCAGGAACTTGGTGAAGTTCCACTTGATGCCCTCACTGCCCAACAGCCCAGGGGCTTCTTGCTTGAGCCACTGGTACAGGGGGTGCGCGCCTGTCCCGTTGACCTCGATCTTGGCCATCATCGGAAAGCTCACGCCGTAGTTCTTCTGGCAGAAGGCGCCGATCTCGGCGTTGCTGCCGGGATCTTGCGCGCCGAACTGGTTGCACGGAAAACCCAGCACCACCAGGCCTTGTGGCCCGTAGTGCTGGTGCAGCTGCTCCAGCCCCGCGAACTGGGGCGTGAAGCCGCAGGCGCTGGCGGTGTTCACGATCAACAGGGCTTGGCCGCGGTAACGCGAGAGGGACACGTTCTGGCCGTCGATGCTTTGCGCTTCAAAGTCGTACACGCTCATGGGGGCTCCGGTCTCAAGAAGATGAACGACCAGGTATCCGGATCGCCAGCAGGGCCGCCAGCAAAATCAGCGCGCCGCCCAGCAAGGTCCGGTTGTCCCAGGTCGAGGCGCCCAGTATCACGGAAGACAGCGAAGCGAACACCAGCTCGGACAACATGACCAGGGCGGTGGTGTGGGCAGGCAGCCGCGCCGCCCCGTATTGCAGGGCCAGGTTGCCCACCACAAAGGCCAGGCTCAGGGCGAGCACCGGCCCCAGCCAGCCGCTTTGCCAGGCGCTGGGCCAGTGCGCGAGCCCGTTGGCCGTGGCCAGCACCGCGGCCAGCACCCCCATCAAGGCCCCGCCGCCAAACATGGCCTGCATCCGCGCCCGCTCGGGCACGTCTTTGAGTTTGAGCAGCAAGGCGTTGGTCACGGCAAACGCCAGACCGCTCATGAGCGCCAGCCCGTCGGCCAGTGTCTCGGGCCAGGGCCAGGGCTGGCCGGGCTGGTGCAGCACGGTGGCCATGCCCGCCATGGCCAGCAACAGGCGCGCCAGCGCCCCCGCGGTGGGGCGCTCGCCCAGCAAGGCCCAGGCCACCAGCACCGACCAAGCGGGCATCAGGTAGAACAGCAGCACCACGCGCACCACATCGCCCACGGTGACCGCCCAGTTGAAGCCCACATTGGTCAGGCCCGAGGCGACCATCAGCCACCACAAGCCTGAGTGCGTGCGCCAGGCTTGTCGGTGGTGGCCCGCCGGCTTGCGCCACAGCACCAGGGCCACGCAGGCCAGGCCAAACACCAGGGCGGTGGCCCACAAAGGGTGCAAGCCCTGGGATTCGAGGCGTTTGAAGGGCCACCACGACAGGCCCCAGACCAGGGCATTGAGCAGCAGGCCGGACACGGCCCAGGCCGCGCGGGGAGAGGCGGCGTGCACGGCGCTCAGTCGTTGGGGCCGACGGCGGCGTGGCGCTTTTTCCACCAGCGCCACAGCAACCAGCCACCGCCGATGGCGAGCAGCGCGAAGATGGCGTGTTGGAACTGCCGCAGCACGCCGAACATCCAGTCCCAGTTTTGCGCGCCGAAGTAACCCAGGTAGACCCAGATCGGCACGCTGATCAGTGCGGCAAAGCCGTCCATGAAGAACCAGGTGCCAAAGCTCACGCGGTGGCTCATGCCGGCCGAAAAGAACACCGGCGTGCGCAGGCCCGGCAGGAAGCGGGCCACGAACATCACCCACTTGCCGTATTTGTGGAAGGCGTCCTGCGCACTGGCAAAGCGCTCGGGGGTGAGGATCTTGCGAAAACCGGGCAGCCGCTGGATGCGCTGGCCGTACACCCGGCCCAGCGTGAACATCAGGCCATCACCGACCAACACACCGGCCATGCCGACGGCGAACATGGTGTGCACATCGGCGTGGCCCAGGCCGGCAATGACGCCGCCGGTGACCAGCGTGACGTCCTCGGGCACGGGCACGCCAAAGCCGCAGATCAGCAGCATCACGAACACGGCCAGGTAACCGTATTCGGTGAAGATGGGCATCAGGAACTGAAAAACATCCATGCAAAAGGGGCCAAAAGTCGCCCCAGGGGACGGGCCGGCGCGCCAGTGTAAAGCATTTGAAAGGCCCTGCTGACGCGGGTTCTCGAGGGACTTCCCCAGGGCTGATCGGGATCAATTCCAGGGCGGTCTGCGCTTTTGCTGGCACACTCGCGTGTGCATTTGCCCTGACCGCTGTTTGCCCATGCCACGCCCCATTTCGGCCACCATCGATCCCGCCGCCCTGCGCCACAACCTGCAACGCCTGCGCGCGGCCGCAGCCGACGCCAAAGTCTGGGCGGTGGTCAAGGCCAATGCCTACGGCCATGGGATCGAGCACGTATACGAGGGTTTGCGCGCAGCCGATGGTTTTGCCTTGCTCGACCTGGACGAAGCGGCGCGGGTGCGCGCGCTGGGCTGGCGGGGGCCGATCCTGCTGCTCGAAGGCGTGTTCGAGCCGCGCGATCTGGAACTGTGTTCCCGCCTGGGGCTGTGGCACACGGTGCACTGCGACGAGCAGATCGACATGCTGGCCATGCACAAAACGCACGAGCCGCACCGGGTGTTCCTCAAAATGAATTCGGGCATGAACCGCCTGGGCTTCACCCCCGAGCGTTACCGCGCGGCCTGGACCCGGCTGAGCGCGCTGCCGCAGGTCGATGAGGTTTCACTGGCCAGCCATTTCAGCGACGCCGATGGCCCGCAGGGCGTGGCGGTGCAGGTGGCGCGTTTCGCACAGGCCACACGCGACTTGCCGGGCGAGCGTTCGCTGGCCAACAGCGCCGCCATCTTGCGCCACGCGCAGGACACGGGTGTCCGTGCCGACTGGGTGCGCCCCGGCATCGCGCTGTACGGCAGCTCGCCCGACCACCCCGCGCACAGCGCGCCCGAATGGCAGCTGCAGCCTGCCATGACGCTCAGCGCCCAAGTGATCGCCGTGCAACACCTGCAAACGGGCGATGCGGTGGGCTATGGCAGCCTGTTCGTGGCCGAGCGGCCCATGCGTGTGGGCGTGGTGGCCTGTGGTTATGCCGATGGCTACCCGCGCGTGTGCCCCACCGGCACGCCGGTGCTGGTCGACGGCGTGCGCAGCCGCACCCTGGGGCGCGTGAGCATGGACATGCTGACGGTCGACCTCAGCGATCTGCCGCAGGCGGGCTATGGCAGCACCGCCACGCTCTGGGGCTTGGCCGACAACGGCCAGTGCCTGTCCATCGACGAGGTGGCCGCCAGCGCCGGCACCCTGGCCTACGAACTCATGTGCGCCTTGTCGCCGCGCGTGCCGGTGCGCGTGCGCGCCTGAGGCGGGGCCCTCAGGGGACCAAGGCCAGGAACAGGAAGGCCGCAAAAATCACCAGGTGCACCGCACCTTGCATCATGCTGGTGCGGCCGTGGGCCAGCGTGATGCTGCCCACCATGAAAGTCAGGGCCAGCAGCACCAGGTCTTTGCTGTCCAGCCCCAGCGTCAGCGGCAGGTTCCACACCACGGCGGCGATGGCCACCACCGGGATCGTCAGGCCGATGCTGGCCAGGGCCGAGCCCAAGGCCAGGTTCAGGCTGGTTTGCAGCCGGTTGGCCCGGGCGGCGCGCAAGGCGGCCAGGGTCTCGGGCATCAGCACCAGCAAAGCGATCACGATGCCCACCAGGGTTTGCGGCGCGCCCCAGGCGCGCACCGCCGATTCGATCTGGGGCGAGAGCTGTTTGGCCAGGCCCACCACGCTGACCAGGCACGCCAGCAGCGCCAACAGGCTGCCCAAGGCCTGCAAGCCGCTGGGCGGCGCCGCGTGCGCTTTCGCGTTTTCGCTGGCGTCTTCGGGCAAGAAATAGTCGCGGTGGCGAACGGTCTGGAAAAAAGTGAAGGCACACCACAAAGCCAGCGAGCTGATGGCGACGAACAGCAGCTGCGAGGCGGTGTAAGTGCCTTCGGCCGAGCTGGTGGTGAAGGTGGGCAACACCAGGGACAGCGTGCTCAGCGCCAGCAAGGCGGCCAGTGCCGGCCCCACACCCTGCACGCGAAACACCTGTTCCGAATGGTGCCAGCCGCCCACCAGCAGGCACAGGCCGACCACGCCATTGCAGATGATCATGATGGCGGCGAACAAGGTGTCTCGCGCCAGGCTGCTCTTGCTGGCATCGCCCACCAGCATGAACGAGAGGATCAGCGCCACCTCGATCACGGTGACCGCGAGCGCCAGCACCAGCGTGCCCAGGGGCTCGCCCGTGCGGTGGGCCACCACTTCCGCGTGGTGCACCGCCGACAGCACGGCCAGCATCAGCATCAGGCCCAGCACCCACACCGCCGCCGAAGGCAGCACCTGCGCGATGGTGCCGGCACCGCCCAGCACCAGCAGGGCAGAGATGGGGATCAGTGCATGGTGGACGGACATCGGGGTTCTCCTGTCGGCGATTGTCGTGCGTGCGGTGGCTGTGCGGTCAGGTCCACCGCTTTGGCCAGATGGCCCGCGGGGATTTTTCCACTCCTGGCGCGCGAAGGCGCCGCGCGGGCTCAGGGCCAGAGCCCGCTGTCGTGTGCGGTTTTGACGATCAAGGCGAGCACCACCACGATGAACACCTGGCGCACAAAGCCCGCGCCGTGGCGCAGTGCCAGCCGGGTGCCGATCAGGCTGCCCACGATGTTGGCGATGGCCATCGTCAAGGCCAAGTGCCACCAGACATGGCCTTGCCAGGCGAACAGCGACAGCGCCGACAGGTTGGTCGCGGTGTTGATGAGCTTGGCCGAGGCCGAGGCGTGCAAAAAGTCATAGCCCAGCAGGCGCACCCAGGCGAACACCAGAAAGCTGCCGGTGCCCGGACCAAAAAAACCATCGTAAAACCCGATCACCAGCCCCACCGCGCTGGCCACCATCGCCTCGCGCCGGCCGGCAAAGCGCGGCGCGTGGGCGCGCCCGAGGTCTTTGCGCGCCAGTGTGTACAGCAGCAGTGCGCTCAGCAGCACGGGCAAGGCTCGGCGAAACAGGCTGGGGTCGATCCCTTGCACCGCCCAAGCACCGGCGAAGCTGCCGACCAAGCCGGTCCCGGCCGCGGGCAACAAGGCGTGCCAGGGCAGCACCACGCGGCGGCTGTATTGGAACGTGGCCCAAGCGGTGCCCCAGATCGAGGCGCTTTTGTTGGTGCCAAACAGGGTGGCGGGTGCGGCTTGCGGAAAGGTTGCGAACAGCGCGGGCAGCAAGACCAGGCCTCCGCCGCCCACGATCGCATCCACCAGCCCGGCCAGCAACGAGGCCAGCGACACCATCAGCCATTCCATGGCAGGCATTGTCCCATGGGGGTGCGGGCGAAAAAAAAAGCGCCGCAGGAGCGGCGCTGGGGGAAGTCATCACATCTCGTGTCGGATGTTCGTGTCTTGTTCGAGTTATGGGTCGGGTTGTCTCCTCGGCCCTCGGGATGCAGGCGTGGCCTGTCATCGAGTGGGTGCACTGTAGCGGGGCCGTGGCCCTGCCCAGCTCAGGGATTTCCCGGTTCGGGGGTATTCCCCGGGGTACCAGGCGCCTGTTTGCAGGGCGAAAGTGTTCACAAATGGGCTTCGGCGATCCACTGTGCCGCGCGCTCGGCGATCATCAGGGTGGGGCTGTTGGTGTTGCCGCTGGTGATGGTCGGCATCACGCCGGCATCGACCACGCGCAAGCCGGCCACGCCGCGCACCTGCAGGCGCGCGTTGACCACCGCCATCTCGTCGTCATCACGCCCCATGCGGGTGGTGCCCACCGGGTGGAAGATGGTGCTGGCGATGTCGCCGGCCAGTCGTGCCAGCTCTTCATCGGTCTGGTACTGCGGCCCGGGCTTGAATTCCTCCGGTTGGTACTTGGCCATGGCCGGTTGCTGCAGGATGCGGCGCGTCACGCGCAGGCTGTCGGCGGCGACCTGGCGGTCCTCGTCGGTCGACAGGTAGTTGGGCGCAATCGCAGGCGCGTCCTCGAAATTTGGCGTCTTGATGTGCACACTGCCTCGGCTGGTGGGGTTGAGGTTGCACACGCTGGCGGTGATGGCCGGGAAGCGGTGCAGCGGCTCGCCAAAGGCGTCCAGGCTCAGCGGTTGCACGTGGTACTGGATGTTGGGCCAGGGCCGAGAAGGGTCGCTTTTGGTGAAGGCGCCGAGCTGGCTGGGCGCCATGCTCATCGGTCCTGTGCGCTTGAGCAAGTATTCCGCGCCAATCAGGGCCTTGCCCCACAGGCTGTTGGCCAGGGTGTTCAGCGTGCGCGCGTTGTTGACTTTGTAGACCGTGCGGATCTGCAGATGGTCTTGCAGGTTGGCACCGACACCCGGCAGGTGGTGCACCGGCGTGATGCCACGCTGGCGCAGCAATTCGGCATCGCCAATGCCCGAGAGTTCGAGGATCTGCACCGAGCCGACGCTGCCCGCGCTCAGGATGACTTCTCGCGTGGCTTTGACCTCAACCATCTCGGTGCCCGACCACACCTGCACGCCGGTGCAGCGCAGCTGGCCATCCGCCTGTTTCTCCATCAGCAGCTGGCTGACCTGGGCCTTGGTCCAGAGCTCGAAATTGGGGCGACCGTAGCAGGTGGGGCGCAGGAAGGCCTTGGCCGTGTTCCAGCGCCAGCCCTCTTTCTGGTTGACCTCGAAGTAGCTCACGCCCTCGTTGTTGCCACGGTTGAAATCTTCGGTGGCGGGGATGCCCGCCTGCTGAGCGGCCTGGGCGAAGGCGTCGAGCACCTCCCAACGCAGGCGCTGTTTGTCCACCCGCCATTCGCCGCCCGCGCCGCGCCCACGCAGCGTGTGCAGGTAGCTGCCCTCGGGCAGTTCGGTGTCGAGCAGGGGCGTCTTCGCGCCCTTGGCACCGTGCAACGCATCCGCGCCCTTGTGGTGGTCCTCATGCAGCTGGAAGTAGGGCAGGCTGTGCTCCCAGCGCCAGCGGTCGTCACCGGTGAGCTGCGCCCAATGGTCGTAGTCGCGCGACTGCCCGCGCATGTAGATCATGCCGTTGATGCTGCTGCAGCCGCCCAGCACCTTGCCGCGCGGGTAGCGCAGCGTGCGGCCGTTCAGGCCGGCGGCCGGCTCGGTCTGGTAAAGCCAGTCGGTGCGCGGGTTGCCGATGCAATACAGGTAACCCACCGGGATGTGTACCCAGTGGTAATCGTCCTTTTTGCCGGCCTCGATCAGCAGCACGCGCCGGCGCGCGTCGGCGCTCAGCCGGTTGGCCAACAGGCTGCCGGCGGTGCCGCCGCCAACGATGATGTAGTCGAAGGTGTGGTCGCTCATCGCGCGTGTCTCCTCTGGCGGCGATTGTGCAGCGAACCTGTTCGGCAGCGGGTCACCAACGCGGCCCCCGGTGTGGGGGTGGGTGGTTTGGCCGATTTGCTGGCGCGCAGCGACTGATGAGGCCGGGCCACCCACCCCCACACCGGGGGCGGACCATCGTCACCGGCTCGTAAAGATCACTTGGAGGTCGGCATCACGAACTCGGCGCCCTTGCCGATGCTCTCGGGCCAGCGTTGCATCACGCTCTTTTGCTTGGTGTAGAAGCGCACACCCTCTTCACCGTAGGCATGCATGTCGCCGAACAGCGAACGCTTCCAGCCGCCAAAGCCGTGCCAGGCCATCGGCACCGGGATCGGCACATTGATGCCCACCATGCCGACCTGGATGCGGCGCGCAAACTCGCGGGCCACATTGCCGTCGCGCGTGAAGCAGCTCACGCCGTTGCCGAACTCATGGTCGTTGATGATCTGCACCGCCTGGGCAAAGTCCGGCACGCGCACGCAGGACAGCACCGGGCCGAAGATCTCTTCCTTGTAAATCTTCATGTCGGTGGTCACATGGTCGAACAGCGTGCCGCCCAGCCAGAAGCCCTTCTCGCAACCCTGACCGGCTTTCGCGCCGTCGAACTGGCGACCGTCCACCAGCAGCTGGGCGCCTTCGGCCACGCCCGCGTCGATGTAGCCGCGGATGCGCTGTCGCGCCGCCTCGGTCACGATCGGGCCCATCTCGGCCGCGAGGTTTTCGCCGTCGAGCACCTTGAGCGCTTTGGTGCGCTCGATCAGCTTGGGCATGATCTTCTCGCCCACATCGCCGACCAGCACCGCCACCGAAATCGCCATGCAGCGCTCGCCGGCCGAGCCGTAGGCCGCGCCGATCAACGCGTCCACGGCCTGGTCGATGTCGGCGTCAGGCATCACCACCATGTGGTTCTTGGCGCCGCCCAGGGCCTGCACGCGCTTGCCGTGGTGGGCGCCGGTTTCGTAGATGTAATTGGCGATGGGCGTGGAGCCGACGAAGCTGATGGCCTTCACATCGGGGTGCACCAGCAGCGCGTCGACCGCTTCCTTGTCGCCCTGCACCACGTTGAACACGCCATTGGGCAAGCCCGCCTGCTGGAGCAGGTCAGCGATGAAGAGCGAGGGCGAGGGGTCGAGCGGGCTGGGCTTGAGCACAAAGGTGTTGCCCGCCGCAATGGCCACCGGGAACATCCACATCGGCACCATCACCGGGAAGTTGAAGGGCGTGATGCCGGCCACCACGCCCAGGGGCTGGCGCATCGTCCAGTTGTCGATGCCGGTGGACACCTGTTCGGTGTAGTCGCCCTTGAGCAGCTGCGGGATGCCGGTGGCGAACTCGACGATCTCGATGCCGCGCGTGACCTCGCCCTGCGCGTCGGTGAACACCTTGCCGTGTTCGGCGGTGATCATGTGCGCCAGCGTGTCGCGGTGTTGGTTGAGCAGCTCGAGGAACTTGAACATCACCCGCGCGCGGCGCAGCGGCGAGGTGTCGGCCCAGGCCGGGAAGACGGCCTGGGCGGCGGCCACGGCCTTGTCGACTTCGGCGCGGTTGGCCAGGGCCACGCGGCCGGTGACGGCGCCGGTGGCGGGGTTGGTGACGTCCTGGGCGCGGCCCGAGGTGCCGGCAAGGCGTTGGCCGGCGACGTGGTGGTCAATCGAAGGGGTCGTCATGAACGTGTCCTGGTGTGGCGGCCCAAAGGCCATGGGTTTGGGCAGCGGGTTTGGCAAATGTCGGTGCAGTCTATGCAGAGCTGGACCCAGGAACAAGGCAGACAGCTTGAAATGATTGTTCAATTTCATGAACAATAGCGCCATGGAATCCCAAAAAATTGCACCCCTCTGGGGTCACTTGCATTGGCTCAGCGTGTTGGCCCAGCAAGGCAGTTACACCGCGGCGGCTGCACGCCTGGGGGTGAGCAAGGCGGCGGTGAGCCAGCGCATCGCCGAGCTCGAGCGCGCCGCGCGTGTGCCGCTGGTGCAGCGCACCACGCGCAGCGTGCGCCTGACCGAGGCCGGTCAGCGCTTGGTCGATGACACGCGCGCGTCCTTCGAGCAGATCGCGCAAAGCTTTGCCCAGGTGCGTGATCTGGCCGAGCAGCCCAGCGGCCTGCTGCGCGTGACCGCGCCGGTGGCCTTGGCGCGTCAGCAGCTCATGCCCTTGCTGACCGCGTTTCTGGACCTGCATCCCCAGGTGCGCATCGAATTGGACATGGCCGACCGCCTGCGCTCGCTGGCCACCGAAGGCTTCGACCTGGCGATCCGCCACACCGAGCGCGCCCCCGACACCCACGTGGCCTGGACGCTGTGCGACACCGCTTCAGTCCTGGTCGCCACGCGCGGCTACCTGCGGCGCGCCGGTACCCCGCAGACGCCGGCCGATTTGCAGCAGCACAACTGCTTGCACTACCCGCGTTCACAAGACATGCCGGTCTGGAGCTTCACACCCGCGGCGCGCGCGGCCGGGCGCGAGACCGTCAATGTGCCGGTGCGTGGCACGCTGGCCGCCAACAACAGCGAGGCGCTGCGCGAAGCCGCCTTGGTGGGCGCGGGCATCGCCCTCTTGCCCGACTTCAGCGCCCAAGAAGCCCTGCGCAAAGGCCAGCTGGTGCGGGTGCTGCCCGACTGGCGTGTGGACGGGGGATT
>JBDLTR010000122.1:0-11153 GCA_039805705.1 Pseudomonadota bacterium | reverse complement strand
AGCTCGAACTTCTCGGTGATCACGGGCACGATCTCACCGGCGTGAAAGCCCGCTTGCTGCGCGGCCACGGCCTTGGCAAACGAATCGGACGCGAACTGGTCGACCTCTTCGCGGCTGATGCCGTATTTCTTGGCCAGGTTCTCGGCGGTCTGGATCATGTTGATGCCAGCGGCCGGGTCCTTGAGGGCTTCCCACATGTAGTCCTTGAAGCCCACGGGCGCGCCCAGCTTGAAGCCGGTGCGGTGGTCAAAGGCGGCAATCGGGTTGCGCGTCATGCTCTCGGTGCCGACCACCAGCGCGGCCTCGCACACGCCCGCTTCGATCTGCTCGCCCGCCTGCCTGAAAAGTTCAAAGCCGGTGCCGCAGATGCGCTGCGCCATGATGGCGGGCACCTCTTGCGGCACCCCCGCGTACAGGCCGATGTGGCGTGGCAGGAAGAACTGGTCGAAGTCGCCAGGGGCCATGTTGCCGGTGATGACCGAGCCGATCTCGGTGCCGGCAATGCCCGCGCGCTTCAAGGCTTCGCGCGCGGCCTTGATGCCCAGGTCGGTCGGCGAGATGTGGCCCAGCGCACCGCAGTAGTCCACCATGGGCGTGCGCACGCCCTCGTGCATCCACACATCGGCAAACGCGTTGAAAAATCCTTTGGCAGTCATCGGTGTTCCTTGAACAGGCTGTCATGCCCGACCCGATCGGGCATCCATGGATGCCCGCTTTCGCGGGAATGACAGAAAAGCTTACGGGTTGGGTTTGAGGATGTAGTGCAGACGGTCTTCGTGCAGCGCGACCACCGTGTCGGCGCGGTGGGTGAGCACCGAGCGCTGGTTGATCGAGCCCTTGTCGGTGATCTCGCCCTTGTCGATGGTGGGCGGTTCAGACAGCAAACACAGGCGCGCGATGCGGTTGGCGCTGCCGGTGCTGGAGGCGGCCAGTTCATCGACGATCTTCTGGAACTGGGCGAGCACCGGCGCGCTGGCCAGCACATCGGACAGGGGGGCGTTGTCGGGCAGGCCCGCGAGTTCGCGCACCTTGGGCGTGGGAAACACCATGGCGCCGACTTCTTTCATGTTCAGACCGGTCAGCACCACGTCCTGGATGTAGGGCGCGCCGGCGGCGATGATCTTGCCGCGCAGCGGACCGACGCTCACGAAGGTGCCGGTGGCCAGCTTGAAGTCTTCGGCGATGCGGCCGTCGAATTTGAGGCCCAGGTGCACATCGGTCTCGTCGATCCATTTGACCGCGTCGCCGGTCTTGAAGAAGCCTTCTTCGTCAAACGCCTCTTGCGTTTCCTTGGGCGCACGCCAGTAGCCTGGGGTGATGTTGGGGCCGCGGTAGCGCACCTCGGTTTTGCCATCCATGTCCACCAGCTTGAGCTCCAGGCCCGGTGTGGGCACGCCCAGATCGCCCGCGCGCACGTTCGGGTTGGTCACGAAGATGCCGAACGGTCCGGACTCGGTCATGCCGAGGCCGGTGGTCATGACGATGCGCTCGCCGATCTCGCGTTCTTCGCTTTCGTACAGGCTGTCCCAGACCGGCTGGGCCAGCGCGGCGCCGGCGTAGAAGAACATCTGCACGCGCGAGAGCAGGGTCTTGCGCAGGGCGTCATCGGTTTTCATGGCGTTGGCGATCGCCTCGAAGCCGGTGGGCACGTTGAAGTACACCGTGGGCGCGATCTCGCGCAGGTTGCGCAGGGTCTCGTGCATCAAGGCGGGCGTGGGTTTGCCGTCGTCGATGTACAGGGTGCCGCCGTGGAAGACGACCATGCCGAAGTTGTGGTTGCCGCCGAAGGTGTGGTTCCAGGGCAGCCAGTCGACCAGCACCAGCTCTTGCTCGGCCAGCACCGGCATGGACTGGGCCATCTGCTGCTGGTTGGCGCACCACATGCGGTTGGTGTTGATGACGGCCTTGGGCAGCTTGGTCGAGCCGCTGGTGAAGAGGAACTTGACGATGGTGTCCGGACCGGTGGCGGCCATGGCCTGGTCCACCGCCCCGGTCACCGGGGTGGCGCACAGTTCGGCAAAGGTGGTGCTGGGGCGGCCCTCCACCTGGCCCTCGGCCATGACGATGGCCATGCCATCGCCCACGGTGGCGGCGATGGCTTTGGCGTAGCGCGCGTCTTGCGCGAAGACCAGGCCTGGCGTGACGGTGCGCAGCACATGCTTGAGTTTGTCGTAGTCGACGCTGATCAGCGAGTAGGGCGGTGAGACCGGGGTGAAAGGCACGCCGGCGATCAGGCAACCCAGCGCGAGCAGGGCGTGCTCGAGGCTGTTTTCGCTGAGGATGGCGACCGGCCGCTCGGCGCTCAGGCCGCGGTTGATCAGGCCCTGGGCGATGCTGCGTGCAGTGGTCCAGGCCTCGCCGTAGGACACATGTTGCCAGTCGCCCAGGCGGCCATCCGCTGTCTTGACGCGGCGGGCCATGAAGGTGTGCGCTGGTTTGGTTTGCGCCCAGTGCTGCAAACGGTCGGTCAGGCGCTCGGGGTAGGCCTGCAGGTCTTGCTCGGCCCGCAGGTAATGGGTGCCCGGTGCGCCGTCGCGCAAGGCGACGCGGGTGACGCCGAATTTGAGGGGGCGGAATTTCGGGGCGCTCATGCTGGTCTCCTCCGTTTTTTTGTTCAGTCGGCTTTTTGCACCTTGGCCGCCTTGCCTTCGAGGAAGGCGCGCACGCGGGCTTTGGCCTCGGGCGCGGACTGGGCGATCGAGGACATCAGCGCCTCGGTCAGGAAGCCGTGGTCGGCCGGCTGCTCGGCGATGCGTGGCAGCGCGTGCATCAGCGCGTAGTTGGTCAGCGGTGCGTTGGTGGCGATGCGCGTGGCCAGCTCCACCGCTTTGTCCAGGGCCGAGCCCTGGGGCACCAGGTACTGTGCAAAGCCCAGGCGTTCGCCGTCGGTGGCGTTGTAGACGCGGCCCGTGAGCATCATGTCGGTCATGCGGGCCACGCCGATCAGTTTGGGGACGCGCACCGAGCCGCCGCCGCCCACAAAGATGCCGCGTGTGCCTTCGGGCAGCGCATAGAAGGTGCTTTCGTCGGCCACGCGGATGTGCGAGGCGCTCGCCAGTTCCAGGCCGCCACCGACCACCGCGCCGTGCAGCGCCGCGATCACGGGCACACGGCCAAATTGCACCGCGTCCAGCGCCACGTGCCAGCCGCGCGAGTGGTGCACGCCTTCGCCAGCGTCACGCTCTTTCAGTTCCGACAGGTCCAAGCCGGCGCAAAAGTGCTCGCCCTCGCCGTCGATCACGGCGGCTTTGGCGGCGTCCGGCAGGTTTTGGAAGGTGTCGCGGATGGCTTCGATCAGCGCGTCGGACAAGGCGTTGCGCTTGGCCGGGCGGCGCAGCGTGACGACGGCCACGGCGCCGCGCATCTCCAGGGTCACACCCTGGCGGGCGGCGCGTTCGAGGATCGGGTTGCTCATCGGAAGGTCCTTTGAAAATGCTTGACCGGGGCGTCAATAAGGTTATGATCAATAACCATATTTTGAAGGCGGACTGCACTTTTATTCCTAGGGCTTTCCCTAGGCGGGGCAGCAAAATGCTTGCACCAAGCTTTCAGCCAGGAGACAACAGCGCATGCAACACCAAGACCTGATCGCCATCGACATCCACACCCACGCCGAAGTGAGTTGCTGGAACCCCTTTGACAACTACGGCGAGGAGTACGACCGCGCGGCGGACAAATACTTTGGCAGCAACCGCCGCCCCACCATCGCCGAAACCATCGCTTACTACCGCGAGCACAAAATCGGCCTGGTGATGTTCACCGTGGACAGTGAGGCGCAACTGGGTCGCCGCCGCATCCCCAACGAAGAGATCGCGCAGGCCGCGCGCGAGAACAGCGACATGATGATGGCCTTTGCCAGCATCGACCCGCACAAGGGCAAGATGGGCGCGCGCGAGGCCGAGCGCCTGATCACCGAAGAAGGCGTCAAGGGCTTCAAGTTTCACCCCACGGTGCAGGGCTTTTTGCCTTACGACCGCATGGCCTGGCCGATCTATGAAGTGATCAATGCGCACAAGCTGCCGGCGATCTTCCACACCGGCCACAGCGGCATCGGCTCGGGCATGCGCTGCGGTGGCGGCCTGCGCCTGCAAAACAGCAACCCCATGCTGCTCGAAGACGTGGCGATCGATTGGCCCGACATGCAGATCGTCATGGCCCACCCGAGCTTCCCGTGGCAAGACGAGGCGCTCAGCCTGGCCACACACAAGCCCAATGTCTGGATCGACCTGTCGGGCTGGAGTCCCAAGTACTTCCCCAAACAGCTGGTGCAGTACGCCAACACCTTGCTCAAGGACCGCGTGCTGTTTGGCAGCGATTACCCGCTGATCACCCCCGAGCGCTGGATGAAGGATTTCGAGGTGGCCGGCTTCAAGCCCGAAGTCATGCCGGGCATCCTCAAGGGCAATGCGGTGCGCCTCTTGGGCCTGGACCAGGGCGCCTGAAGCGGACCCACATCGGGCATGGCCCCCGTTCGAGCGGGGTCATGGCATATCCGAGCAATTTGATCGGGAATCCGCTATACTTGAGTTCCTTAGTCGGGAACTCGGGACATTCCCCGCCCGACGCGGTCCAGCCCAAACCTAGGAGCTTGCCATGCGTCTGACCACCAAAGGCCGATTCGCCGTCACCGCCATGATCGATTTGGCCTTGCGCCAGCAGTCGGGGCCTGTGACCCTGGCCGCCATCAGCCAACGCCAGCAGATCTCGCTGTCTTATCTGGAGCAGCTGTTTGGCAAGCTGCGCCGCCACAGCCTGGTCGAATCCACCCGCGGTCCGGGCGGCGGCTACACCCTGGGGCGCAAGGCCGATGACATCACCGTGGCCGACATCATCTTGTCGGTCGACGAGCCCTTGGACGCCACCCACTGCGGCGGCAAGGAAAACTGCCAGGGCGACAGCCGCTGCATGACGCACGACTTGTGGGCCTCGCTGAACGCCAAGATGGTCGAATTTCTGGATTCGGTGTCCCTGCAAAAGCTGGTCGAGGACCAGCTGGCCAAGGGGGTGGTGATCGAACACAAGCCCACCCTCAAACGCGCGATTTCGGCCACGCCGGTGGTCAAGCCGATCCGCGTGACGGGCCCCAACTCTGTTTTCGACCTTGGCAACGTGTTTGCCAAGTCCTGATCCGCCCACCTCAAGAAGTCCTGAGCCATGAGCAGCACCCCGCATTTCCCGATTTACATGGACTACGGCGCCACCACGCCGGTCGACCCGCGCGTGGTCGACGCCATGATCCCCTGGTTGCGCGAGCATTTCGGCAACCCCGCCTCGCGCAGCCACGCCTGGGGCTGGGAGGCCGAAGAGGCCGTGGAAAAAGCGCGCCAGCAAGTCGCTGACCTGATCGGCGCCGACCCGCGCGAGATCGTCTGGACCAGTGGCGCCACCGAGTCCAACAACCTGGCGATCAAGGGCGCTGCCCAGTTTTACAAGTCGCGCGGCAAGCACCTGATCACCGTCAGGACCGAACACAAAGCCGTGCTCGACACCATGCGCGAGCTTGAGCGCCAGGGCTTTGACGTGACCTACATGGACGTGCAGGCCGATGGCCTGCTGGACATGGACGCCCTGAAGGCCGCCATCCGCCCCGACACCATCTTGATCAGCGTGATGTTCGTGAACAACGAGATCGGCGTGGTGCAAGACATCGCCGGCATCGGCGCGCTGTGCCGCGAAAAGGGCATTGTGTTCCACGTGGATGCCGCTCAGGCCACGGGCAAGGTCGAGATCGACCTGGCCACGCTGCCGGTCGGCCTGATGAGCCTGGCTTCGCACAAAACCTATGGCCCCAAGGGCATTGGCGCGCTGTACGTGCGCCGCAAGCCGCGTGTGCGCCTGGAAGCGCAGATGCACGGCGGCGGCCATGAGCGCGGCATGCGCTCGGGCACGCTGCCCACGCACCAGTGTGTGGGCATGGGTGAGGCCTTCCGCATCGCCAAGCTCGAGATGGCGCAGGACAACGCCAAGGCCGCCGCGCTGCACAAGCGCCTGATCGACGGCCTGGCCGATCTGGAGCAGGTGTTCCTCAACGGCCACCCCACCCAGCGCGTGGCGCAGAACATCAACATGAGTTTCAACTTCGTCGAGGGCGAGTCGCTGATCATGGGCATCAAGGGCCTGGCGGTGTCGTCCGGCTCGGCCTGCACCTCGGCCAGCCTGGAGCCCAGCTACGTGCTGCGCGCCCTGGGCCGCAGCGACGAGCTGGCCCACAGCAGCCTGCGCATGACGATCGGCCGCTGGACCACCGAAGAAGACATCGACTTTGCCGTCCAAACCATCCGCGAGAACGTCGCCAAGCTGCGCGAGCTCTCGCCCTTGTGGGAGATGTACCAGGACGGCATCGACCTCAACACCATTCAGTGGGCCGCGCATTGATGGCTGCGGCTGTGCAACAGGAGAACTCAAATGGCCTATTCTGAAAAAGTCGTTGACCACTACGAAAACCCCCGCAACGTTGGCTCTTTCGACAAGGGCGACGAAGATGTGGGCACCGGCATGGTGGGCGCGCCCGCCTGCGGCGACGTGATGAAGCTGCAGATCAAGGTGAACCCGCAAACCGGCATCATCGAAGACGCGCGCTTCAAGACCTATGGCTGTGGCTCGGCCATCGCGTCCAGCTCGCTCGTGACCGAGTGGGTCAAGGGCAAGACGCTCGACGAAGCCGCCGCACTCAAAAACAGCGAGATCGCCGAAGAGCTGGCGTTGCCGCCCGTGAAGATCCACTGCTCGATCCTGGCCGAAGACGCCATCAAGGCGGCGGTGGACGACTACAAGAAAAAGCACGCGAACTGAAATGGCCATCACCGTCAGTGAAGCCGCTGCCCGGCACGTCAACCGTTACCTGAGCAAGCGTGGCAAAGGCCTGGGTGTGCGCCTGGGCGTCAAAACCACCGGGTGCTCGGGCCTGGCCTACAAGCTCGAGTACGTGGACGAGGCCGAGCCCGAAGACGTGATCTTCGAGGCGCATGGCGTGAAGGTGCTGGTCGATCCCAAAAGCCTGGCCTACATCGATGGCACCGAACTCGACTTTGTGCGCGAAGGCCTGAACGAAGGCTTTCGCTTCAACAACCCCAATGAACGCGACCGCTGTGGTTGCGGCGAATCGTTCCGCGTGTGATCTCGCTGCAGGCCAATGATTTCGCGCTGTTCGAGCTGCCGCAGCAGTTCGCGCTGGACCGCGCGCAGCTCGATGAACGCTGGAAAGCGCTGCAGCGCGAGGCGCACCCCGACCGCTTTGCGGCCGAAGGCGCGGCCGCGCAGCGCGTGGCCATGCAGTGGTCGGTGCGCATCAACGAGGCTTATCAGCGTCTGAAAGACCCTTTGAAGCGTGCGGCCTACCTGTGCGAGCTGCGCGGCGCGCCCGTGAATGCCGAGAGCAACACGGCCATGCCAGCGGCTTTCTTGATGCAGCAGATGGCATGGCGCGAGGCGCTCGAAGACACGCAAGACGCGAATGCCTTGGAGAACTTGGCGGACGAAGTGGCGGCCGAGAAAAAGCGCGTGCAGCAGTCCCTGGGCCAGCTGCTCGATGCCGCGGGCGATGCCCAGGCGGCGGTGGGCCAGGTGAGGGCGCTGATGTTCATCGAACGCTTCGCCGCCGAGGTCGACGCTAAACTTGATAAGTTGTCGGCCTGACGCGTCCTGGGACGCTTTTTGTTGTTGAACCATGGCGCTTTTGCAGATTTCCGAGCCGGGCCAATCGCCGGACCCCCACCAGCGGCGCATCGCCGTCGGCATTGACCTGGGCACCACCCATTCCTTGGTGGCCGCTGTGCGCCACGGCGTCGCCGAGTGCCTGCCCGATGACCAAGGCCGTGTGATCCTGCCCTCGGTGGTGCGTTACCTGGCTGGCCAGGGCCGGCAGATCGGCCATGAGGCGCAGCAGCATGCCGCGCAAGACCCGGCCAACACCATCGCTTCGGTCAAGCGTTTCATGGGCCGTGGCTTGCAAGACATCGCCCACGCCGACAAGCTGCCTTACCGCTTTGTCGATCAGCCCGGCATGCTGGGCATCGAAACGGTGCAGGGCCTGAAGTCGCCGGTTGAGGTGAGCGCCGAAATTTTGGCCACGCTGCGCTACCGGGCCGAAGACAGCTTCAACGACGACCTCTATGGCGCGGTCATCACCGTGCCCGCCTATTTCGATGACGCGCAGCGCCAGGCCACCAAGGACGCGGCGCAGCTGGCGGGCCTGAACGTGCTGCGCCTGATCAACGAGCCCACAGCCGCAGCCATCGCCTACGGCCTGGACAATGCGGCCGAAGGCATTTACGCGGTGTTCGACCTAGGCGGTGGCACGTTTGACATCTCCATCCTGCGCTTGACGCGCGGTGTGTTCGAGGTCATGGCCACCGGCGGTGACTCGGCCCTGGGCGGCGACGACTACGACCGTGCCCTGGCCGATTGGGCACTTTCCCAGGTGCCGGGCGTCACGGCCGACACCGCCGAGGACAAAACCCGGCTGAAGGCCGCCGCGCGTGCCGCCAAAGAGGCCCTCACGGCCAGCGGGCAGACCACCCTGAGTGTGGCCTTGTCGTCGGGCACGCTCCAGGTGCAGGTGCGACGCGAAGACTTCGATGGCGTGAGCGCCGCCTTGACGCAGCGCTGCCTGTCGGCCGTGCGCAAAGCCTTGCGCGACGCAGGCCTGTCCAAAGACGAGGTCAAAGGCGTGGTCATGGTGGGCGGTTCCACCCGCATGCCGCAGATCCAGCGCGCGGTGGGCGATTTTTTCGGCCAAGAGCCGCTGACCAACCTCAACCCCGACGAGGTGGTGGCGCTGGGCGCCGCCATTCAGGCCAACCAGCTCGCGGGCAACGACAGCGCTGGCGATCTGCTCTTGCTCGATGTGATCCCGCTGTCGCTGGGCATCGAGACCATGGGTGGGCTGGTCGAGCGCATCGTGCCGCGCAACCAAACCATTCCCACGGCGATGGCGCAGGACTTCACCACTTACCAAGATGGGCAGACCGCACTGGCGCTGCACGTGGTGCAGGGTGAGCGTGACCTGGTGCAGGACTGCCGCAGCCTGGCGCGCTTCACCTTGCGCGGCATCCCACCCATGGCGGCGGGCGCTGCGCGCATCCGCGTGACGTTCACCGTCGATGCCGATGGCCTCTTGCAGGTCTCGGCCAAGGAACAGCTCAGCGGTGTCGAAGCGCGCATCGACGTCAAACCCTCGTATGGCCTGAGCGACGCGCAGATCGCCACCATGCTGCAAGACAGTTTTGCCACCGCCCAACAAGACATGCAGGCGCGCGCTCTGGTGGAGGCCCGGGTCGATGCAGACCGCATGCTGCTGGCCACGCGCAGCGCCTTGCAGGCCGATGGGCAGCTGCTGTCGCCCGCTGAGCGCGCCGCCATCGATGCTTTGATGGAAGCGCTGCAGCGCGCCATCGCCACAGAGACGGACGCCAAGGCGCTCGAAGACCAGACCCAGGCTTTGGCCAAAGGCACCGAGGCTTTTGCAGCCCAGCGCATGAACCAAAGCATCCAGAAGGCCCTGGCCGGGCAAAGCATCCAGAACGTTTGAACCATGCCGACCATTCAGATCCTTCCCCACGCCGAACTCTGCCCGCAAGGCGCCAAGATCACCGCGGCCGCCGGCACCAGCATTTGCGAAGCCTTGCTCGAGAACCACATCCAGATCGAGCACGCCTGCGACATGAGCTGCGCCTGCACCACCTGCCATGTGATCGTGCGCGAAGGCTTTCGCAGCCTCAACGAGATGGAAGAAACCGAAGAAGACCTGCTCGACCGCGCTTGGGGCCTGGAGCCCGACTCGCGCCTGAGCTGCCAGGCCATCGTTGGCCGGTCTGACCTGGTGGTTGAAATTCCCAAATACACGATCAACCACGCCAAAGAAAACCACTGAGCCATGCGTCAAATCGTCCTCGACACCGAAACCACCGGCCTGTCGGCCGAGAACGGTGACCGCATCATCGAGCTCGGTTGCGTCGAGTTGTTGGCCCGCAAGCTCACCGGCAACAATCTGCACTTTTATTTCAACCCGGGGCGCGACAGCCATGAAGATGCGCTCAAGGTGCACGGCATCAGCAATGAGTTCCTGCGCGACAAACCCAAGTTCGCCGATCTGGTCGATGAGATCCTGGCCTATGTGGAGGGTGCCGAAGTCATCATCCACAACGCGCCCTTCGATCTGGGCTTCTTGAACAAAGAGCTTGAGCTCCTGGGCAAGCCGCACTTCAAGAGCTTTGTCACTGGCGTCACCGACACCCTGGTGATGGCCAAAGAAATGTTCCCTGGCAAGCGCAACAGCCTGGACGCGCTGTGCGACCGCCTGGAGGTCGACAACTCAGGCCGAACCCTGCACGGCGCTTTGCTCGATGCCGAGCTCTTGGCCGACGTCTACATCAACATGACCCGCGGCCAAGAGGCGCTGCTGGTGGATGTGAGCGAAGAACGCCGTGACAGCCGTGGCGCCGTCGAGCGCATCGACCTCAGCCGTTACACCTTGCCGGTGCTATCGGCCAACGAGCAGGAGCTGGCAGCGCACGAGGACGTGCTGACCCAGATGGACAAGGCCAGCGGTGGCAACACGGTCTGGCGCCAGCCAGAGCCCGTGCAAGGCTGATTTTTGTGGCATAATCGCGGACTTCGCTGGCAGCAGCGAGGGGTGATTAGCTCAGCGGTAGAGCACTGCCTTCACACGGCAGGGGTCGCAGGTTCAAACCCTGCATCACCCACCACATTCAAAAGGGAACAGGGCCTCGGCCGTGTTCCCTTTTTTCTTTCCCACAGCGCTTGAGCGCCTCGGCTGCGAGTGCGAGCAGCGCACCCATCACGTGATGTTGACGGGGCGCATGAAGTCTTGGCGCGCTTGCGCCAATGTTTGTTCTATTTCTTTCAAGTCGGCGGCCACCAAATTGGACACCGAGGGGGCAGGTCCTTGACTGGATGAAGCCGTCTCGGCCCGAGTGCTTGGGGACGCGGGTTCTGCCCTGTCGGGCTGTGGCGTCGAGGTATTGGCGGCGCGGGCCATGGCCGCAGACGGCGCGGTCTTGCTGGTCTCCGAGGGGGAGGGCGCGAACATGTCCCTCAAGCCTTTGGCCTGGTCAAGGCTGCTGGCGGGTGCGCCGGGCAGAGGTTCGTGCGGGCTGACTGTCCCCCCTGAGGGTTGGGTGGGCCCTTCCGAT
>JBDLTR010000121.1:0-8573 GCA_039805705.1 Pseudomonadota bacterium | reverse complement strand
CCCCTCCACCACCCCGCGCGCACCGCTGGAGCCGGTGCGCACCCGCATCCACCGCGAGATGCTCTCGCGCCTGGACCTGCGACAGCTTGAACAACTGCCCGCTGAGACCTTGCGCGCCGAGCTGCAATGGCTGGCCGCGCAGATCATGGACGAGCTGCAGCTGGCGCTCAACGAACGCGAACGGCGCCAGATCGTGCAGGGCATCCAGGACGAGATGCTGGGCCTGGGGCCGCTGCAGCCGCTGCTGGCCGATCCCAGCATTTCCGACATCCTGGTCAACGGGCCCGAGCAGGTGTGGCTGGAGCGGCGTGGCCGGCTGGAACGCAGCAGCGTGCATTTCGACGACGAGGCGCACCTGCGCCGCGTGATCGACCGCATCGTCTCGCGCATCGGGCGGCGCATCGACGAGCTCAGCCCCATGGTCGATGCGCGATTGCCCGATGGCTCGCGCGTGAACGCGGTGATCCCGCCGCTGGCCATCGACGGCTCGGCGTTGTCGATCCGGCGCTTTGCCGTGGACCCTTTCACCCTGGCCGATCTGCTGCGCATGCAGGCCCTCAGCGCCCCCATGGCCCAGCTGCTGCAAGGCCTGGTGCAAGCGCGGCTGAACGTGCTGATTTCGGGCGGTACCGGCAGCGGCAAGACCACCTTGCTCAATGTGCTGTCGGCCAGCATCCCCGCGCACGAGCGCATCGTCACCATCGAGGACGCGGCCGAGTTGCAACTGCAACAGCCGCATGTGGTGCGGCTCGAATCGCGCCCACCCAACATCGAGGGTGAAGGCGAGATTTCGCAACGCGCGCTGCTGCGCAACAGCCTGCGCATGCGGCCCGACCGCATCATCCTGGGCGAGGTGCGCGGTGCCGAGGTGCTGGACATGCTGCAGGCCATGAACACCGGCCACGACGGCTCGATGACCACGTTGCACGCCAACTCGCCACGCGATGCGCTCACGCGGCTCGAACACATGCTGGGCATGGCCGGTCTGCAGCTGGACCCACGTTCGCTGCGCCAGCAAATCGGCTCGGCGCTGTCGGTGGTGGTGCAGGTCTCGCGCCTGTCCGACGGGCAGCGCAAGCTCATGAGCGTGCAAGAGATCACCGGCACCGAGGGCGAGGTGGTCAGCATGCAAGAAATTTTCCGATTCGAGCAAACCGGTCTGGACGCCGAAGGCCGCGTGCTCGGCCATTTCACGGCCACCGGCATACGGCCGCGCTTTGCGCAGCGCTTGCAGCAGCGTGGCATCGCGCTGCCCGAAGACCTGTTTGTGCCCGGACACAGGAGCCGCTGATGCCCGCCATGGACTACCGCCTCTGGGGCTTTTTTGTGCTGGGCTTGCTCTCGCTGCTGCTGCTGATGGGCGCACTGGCCTTGTGGTGGCGAACGCGCGTGCGCCACTCGCCACGTCTGGGCAACGCAGGCGCGGCCAGCCCGCGCAGCGGCCTCAAAGCCAACCGCCACTGGCTCAGCGCCAGCCCGCGTCTGGACCGTTGGCTCGCGCAAGTGCCGGGCATCGCGCACTACGACCGCTGGCTGCGCCAGACCGGCTGGCCGCTGAGCAGCGCCGAGGCGCTGTTTGGCAGCCTGGGCTTGGCGGTGCTGGCCACGCTGCTGGGGGGGCTGATGCGCTGGCCGCTCGGTCTGAGCCTGCTGCTGGGCCTGGGCACGGTGCTGCTGGTGCAGGCCGTGTTGCTGGGCCAACGCCAACGGCGCTTGCAGCGGCTGGAGCAGCAACTGCCCGATGCGCTGTCGCTGATGGCGCGCTCGATGCAGGCCGGCCACGGCTTTGCCAGTGCGCTGCAAATTGCAGCGCAAGAAAGCCCCCAGCCCATGGGCCGCGAATTGCGCGGCGTGTTCAGCGAAATCCAGTACGGCGAGGCCCCGACCGAGGCCCTGAGCCACTGGGCCGAGCGGGTGGCCGGGGGCGATATGCGCATCTTTGTGGTGGCGGTGCGCATCCAGAGTGAGACCGGCGGCAACCTGGCCGAACTGCTGCACCAAACCGCCCACCTGATCCGTGATCGGCAAAAACTGCGCGGTGTGGTGCGCGTGCTCTCGGCCGAAGGGCGCTTGTCGGCGCTGATCCTGACCGCCCTGCCCTTTGGTCTGGCCGGCCTGCTCTCGGCCATCAACCCGGGCTTCATGGGCTTGCTCTGGAACGACCCGATCGGGCTGCGCCTGAGCGCCCTCATGGGGGCGCTCATGGCCGTGGGCATGTTGTGGATGTGGCGCCTGGTGCGCCTGTCGGTGTGAGGGCGATGACCATGGGATGGGGCTTGATGGTGATGGGGGCGGTGGTGTTTGCGGTGTTCAGCGCCGCCGCCTGGGTGGCGCTGCAACGCTGGTGGCCCGACGCGGGTGAGCAACGCCTGGCCACAGCGGCCGACGCGCAGCGCGCGGCCATGCCCCAGCGCGGCGCCGAGCGTCTGCCCCGGCGCGTGCTGCAGGCCCTGGGCTGGCTGAGCCAGTGGAGCTTGCCACGCAAGGACAGCACTGACGAACGCGGCACGGCTGACGCGGCTTCGGTCGAAAAGCCTTTGCGCTTGCGCCTCTTGCAAGCGGGCTGGCGTTCGCGCCACGCCATCGGCCTGTACGGCGGGGCCAAAACCAGCTTGCTGGTGCTGGCGCCGCTGCTGTGGGCCTCGCTGGCCTGGACGGTGGGCCTGCACAGCGGCGAACTGCGCTGGTGGGCGATCTTGCTGGCCAGCGCAGCAGGCGCTTACCTGCTGCCCGACCTGGCGCTGCGCTGGCAGCTGGCGCGACGACAGCGCGCGCTGTTTCGCGCCTTCCCCGACGCCATGGACCTGCTGCGCGTGTGCGTGCAAGCGGGCCTGGGGCTGGACGCGGCGATCGACCGCGTCGGCCGGGAAATGCGCCTGGCCAGCCCGCTGTTGGCCGAGGAATGGCAATTGACCAGCCTGGAACTGCGCGCTGGTGCGGCGCGCAGCCAGGCGCTGCGCCACCTGGCCGAGCGCGTGGGTTTGAGCGAGGTCGATGCCCTGGTGACCATGCTGGTCCAGGCCGACCGCTTTGGCACGCGCATGTCCGAAGCCCTGCAGGTGCACGCCGACGCGCTGCGCACGCAGCGCCGCCTCAAGGCCGAAGAAGCCGCTGCGCAACTGCCCGTCAAGCTGCTGATCCCGCTGGTGTTTTGCATCTTCCCGGCGCTGCTGGCGGTGATGCTGGGGCCGGTGGGCATCAGCCTGTACCGGCACTTTGCGGCGCACGGGGGCGCGTGACCTTAGCTGCGGCGGCTGTCTGCATTCAGATGCCCGCTGCCCCCATGCCTAAGGCTTGGGGGCAGTTGGGGTGCGCACCATCGTGATCACGCCAAACGGACACCGACGTTCGCATTTGGAACAACCGGTGCAGCCCGGCAGGTCGTGCAGCACCACACGCTTGTGCCAACCCTGAGGCTGCAGGCTCAGCACATGCGGCGGGCACGCCGCCACGCACCAGCCACAGCCGGTGCAGCGCGCGGTGTCGATCTGGGGCAGCAGCATGGCCGCATTGTGGCTGACCGCATGCCAAGCTCTCTCTGCACAGCGCATCTGCAAAAGATGGACAATCGGCGCGCCGTTTCTTCCGCCTTGACCCGCATGCCCCTGCCCCGCCGTCGTCGCGACGATTTTGAAGCCCAGCGCATCTACGAATACCCGCAGCACCTGCGCGCGGCCATCGAAGACGCGCCCACGGGCGCGGGCGTGTACGTGTTCCATGGCGAGGCCGACGATCTGCCGCTGTACATCGGCAAGAGCGTGAACATCCGCGCGCGGCTGCTCTCGCACCTGCGCAATGCCGACGAAGCGCGCATGCTGCGCCAGACCCGGCGCATCAGCCACATCCGCACCGCTGGCGAAATCGGCGCGCTGCTGCTCGAAGCCCAGATGGTCAAGCAGCTGCACCCCCTGTTCAACCAAAAGCTGCGCCGCCACCGCCAGCTGTGCAGCCTGCAACTGCAAGGCGGGCGGCCCGAGGTGGTGTATTCGAAAGACCTGGACTTTGCGACCACGCCCGAGCTCTACGGGCTGTTCGCCAGCCGCCATGCGGCTTTGCAAAGCCTGCGCGACCTGGCCGACCAGCACCGCCTGTGCTACGGCGCGCTGGGCCTGGAGAAACTGCCGCCGGGCAAGGCCTGCTTTCGCGCGGCGATCCGGCAATGCGCGGGTGTGTGCCGGGGCGACGAAACGCCCCAGGCGCACCGCGAGCGCCTGTTCACGGGGCTGCTGGCAATGCAGGTGCAGTGCTGGCCGTATGCGGGCGCCATCGGCCTGGTCGAGCGCGATGGTGATTTCTGCCAAATCCATGTGGTGCGGCACTGGTGCTACCTGGGCAGCGCAGGCACGGTCGAAGCCGCGCGGCCACTGAGCCGCCAGGCGGCCGGCTTCGATGCCGATGGCTACAAGATTCTGGTGCGCCCCATCCTCACGCAAAGCGTGGAGATGCTGGCGCTGTGAGCCCTGCGCGCAAGGCGCTCAGACCAGCGGCACCGTGAGCTGCGCGATGACGGCGCGGGTGTCGGGCCGCACGCCACGCCACCAGGCAAAGGCCTCGGCCGCCTGCTCGGCCAGCATGCCCACACCGTCGTGCAAGCGCTGCACACCGGCAGCTTGGGCGTGCCGCAGGAAGGGGGTCAGCCCCTTGCCATAGCTCAGGTCATAGGCCAGCACGTCGGGCGCGTACACGCCGCCAGGCAAGGGCGGCAGCTCGGCCGTCAGGCTGGCCGAGGTGGCGTTGAAGACCACGTCAAAGGGGCAGCCCTGCAGCCCTTCATAGCCCAGCGCCAGCACCGGCACCTGGCCGCTTTGGTGCTGGCGACCCAGCGCGGCCAGTTCCTCCGCTTTGGCCACGGTGCGGTTGACAATGACCAGCTCGGCCGGTTGCTCAGCCAGGATGGGCAAGAGCGCGCCCCGCGTGGCGCCACCTGCGCCCAACACCAGCACACGCTGGCCTTGGAGTGGGCAGCCCAGGTTGTGCACCACGTCGCGCACCAGGCCCACGCCGTCGAAGTTTTCGGCATAAACGCGCTCGCCCTCGAACTTCATCGCGTTGACGGCGCCCGCGATCTGCGCGCTCGGCGCGAGGTCGGTGGCGTAGGCAAAAGCGTCGAGCTTGAAAGGTGCGGTCACATTCATGCCCTTGCCGCCAGCCGCGCGAAACGCGTCCACCGCCTGCGCAAAACCACCCAGCGGCCCCAGCACTTTGGTGTACGCCATGTCCTGCCCCGTCACCTGTGCAAACGCGGTGTGGATGAACGGCGACTTGCTTTGCTCGATGGGGTTGCCGATCACGGCGTAGCGGTCTGTCATGGAATCTCTTGAAATTTCGGTCAGTATGCGCGTGTACAGGTGCTGAAGGCTGCTTCAATTGGCTTCTGTCGTTTCGGCACCCAGATCACTTGCAATCAGCTTGAACTGCTCCAGCGCCGCTTGCAGGTCTTCCACAATTTCCTGCGCAATCACGGCGGGCTCGGGCAGATTGTCGCTGTCGGCCAGGCTGTCGTCTTTGAGCCAAAAAATGTCCAGACTCGTTTTGTCGCGGGCCACCAGCTCGTCGTAGCCATAAGCGCGCCAACGGCCATCGGGGTTGTCGGCGCTCCAGGTCTCGACCCGTTCGTGGCGTTTGCCCACTTTGTACAGACCCACAAATTCGTCCAGATCGTCCCGGCGCAGCGGGTTGGTCTTGAGCGTGAAATGCTTGTTGGTGCGCAAGTCGTAAAGTGTGGGTGCCATTTGGATTTCCCCATCTCAAATGCCCAAAGGCAATTCACGGGCATCCACACCCATGGCTTGCAGCTCTCGACGGAAGTGCGTCATGGCCAGTGGCACAACCTGCGCGACCAACACATACTGGTAGGGCTCTGTGTCGAACCGGGTGACGACATCCAACTCCTGCATGCCCTCGGGAAATTCAAACTTACCTTCATAGGTGCCAAAAAACTCAGGATTGGCCACTCCCTCCACCTGAGGCACAGCCTTGGCCGTGAGGCGAATGTCCACCAGTGCAAGCAAGCGCTGATGCTCATCGTTGGATACGCCCAAGCCCACTTGAATGTCTTGCTCAAGCGACAACTGCATCACCTGCGGAGGATTGGCCAGCACTTGGTTGTCACCATGAAATTGAACCACGCGCATCGACACCAGACGTGGACGTTGTGCTCTCACTTCCATTGTTTCGCCTCCGGTTCATAAGCATGCATCTCCACACGCTTAGACGGTTGATAACCGTCTCGGGCAAAGTTCACCGTGATCACATTCGAGGTCGAGAAGCTGGGCTCCATGGTCGGCTTCGTCCGGCGCAACTCAGCGGTCATGCCTTCTTGCTCCACCAACTCCCAGAAAGCCGCTTCGCTGCGGAGCGCCAAACGCAGCAACTTGTCCATCGCCTCTGAGTGTGCAACATCGTCGTTCTCGTACTTGCTGAATGCCACCGGGCCGCCGCCAAACAGACGGGCCGCCTGCGGCTGTGTGAGCCCGTAGCACTTGCGCAAAGCCAAAATCTCTGCGCCCGCCAGCAGGCCATCTACTTGTTTGCGAAACGCGATCATGCCTCGCTTGTTTGCGCGCATTTGCACTGCCCCTGCCGAGTCAGACATGCACACATCGCACAGTTGGTAGTGCAAAGGCACCTTGCCCGTGTGACCGTTGTATTCAGCCTCCACCTGATCCACATGATCAGTCAAGTGCCCTTCACCGCAAATCGGACAAATTTCTTTTTCGCTCATATGCAACTCCCGTCTTGATCAGAGATGGCAAGAGACCACCAGCACCAAGGCACCGGTTTTGCCAATCGCAAACTTGACGAAATACTCCATGTTCATTTCTTTTTTGACCGCGCTCACCCACTCACGGCGCCGTACGGCATAGGCATCGCATGCAGCCCACGCACCCAAACCATTCGTACACCACTCAGAATCGATGTATTGGTGGGGCTGCAGCTCGGTCAAACGCTCGGCGACGTCAACCTCACTCCAAATCAAATTCAGGACATCCTTCGCCGCTTTTTTTGTCCACAACCGTACTTGTTTGGGGTCATTCGCCAAAGCCCTGACCCTCTCCAACGGATAAAGGGGCTCGACGCCAATCTTGACCCGATCCCCAGGAGCCGGGCCTCCACTGTACTCTGAAACGACCAAAAAACTTACCATTATGGTAATTTCTCTTGTGAGGAATAAATTGAATGCTGGATTAAAGTACAGTAATTATGCCTACTCTTAGCCTTGCAACACCTTCAGCGCCTGCCCCTGCGCATCCTTCCAGTCCACCCGCCACCCTGCCTGCTCCAGCAGGGCGTCAATGTTTTGTCGGGCGCAGGCTTCAGGGGTCGTCTCAAGTAGAAAATTTTTTATACATTTTGTATTTATTCTAGGCGCAAAAAAAGGCCGCTGCCCTTGCAGGCAGCGGCCTTTGCTGTGGAGCAGCCGTGATCAGCCGTTCAGCTGCTGCTCCAGCTGGTGCAGCACCTGGTAGCAGGGCAGCACCTGGGCCAGGCTGGCGTTGGGCTCGCGGCCTTCGCGGATGGCGGCGAAGAATTCGCGGTCTTGCAGTTCGATGCCGTTCATCGACACATCGACCTTGGAGACGTCGATCTTCTCTTCCTTGCCGTTGAACAAGTCGTCGTAGCGCGCGATGTAGGTGCCGGTGTCACCGATGTAGCGGAAGAAAGTGCCCAGCGGACCGTCGTTGTTGAACGACAGGCTCAGCGTGCAGATCGCGCCGTTGGCGGCTTTGAGCTGGATGCTCATGTCCATGGCGATGCCCAGGCTCGGGTGGATCGGGCCCTGGATGGCATTGGCTTTGACGATAGGGCTGCCGGCCTGGTAGGCGAACAGGTCCACCGTGTGGGCGGCGTGGTGCCACAGCAGGTGGTCGGTCCAGCTGCGGGGTTGGCCCAGCGCGTTCATGTTGGTGCGGCGGAAGAAATAGGTCTGCACATCCATTTGCTGGATGTTGAACTCGCCGGCGCCAATCTTCTTGTGCACCCACTGGTGGCTGGGGTTGAAGCGGCGGGTGTGGCCGCACATGGCGACCAGGCCAGTCTGCTTTTGCAGGGCCAGGGCTTCTTCGCCTTCTTTCAGCACATCGCACAGCGGGATCTCGACCTGCACGTGTTTGCCGGCCTCCAGACAGGCCTTGGTCTGGCTGGCGTGCATCTGCGTGGGCGTGCACAGGATCACCGCGTCGAGTTCCTTGATCTTCAGGCTCTCGGCCAGGTCGTTGGTGACATGCTGGATGCCGTACTTGTCGGCCACCTCCTGGGTCTTGGCCAGGTCACGGCCAATGACGGAGATGACTTCGACATCGGCGATGTTTTGGATGCCGTCCAGGTGCTTGATGCCGAAGGCGCCGGCGCCGGCCAGGGCTACTTTGATGGTCATGGTTTCTCCAGTGAATGATGCGGGTATTGGCCTGTCATCCCGGGCTTGACCCGGGATCCATGGATTCCCGCTTTCGCGGGAATGACAGAAAAGATCGCGGGGTTAGCAGACAAAAATCAGGTGTTTTCAAGAATGGCGTGGCCCACCGCCGTGTTGCTGGCGGGCACATGGTAGAAGCGGTGCGCGAGCTTGGGGG
>JBDLTR010000120.1:0-17564 GCA_039805705.1 Pseudomonadota bacterium | reverse complement strand
AGCATGTATTCGTCGCTTTGCTGGGCCGAGGTGCGGGACAGGCGTGCACCGGCGAGCGCTTGTGTGGCGACCACCACGAAGTTGGCGCCGCGCGTGACCCAGTGGCGGGTGCCGTCGGCGTCTTGCACAGTGGGGGCGTCGGCGTAGAACTTGGCGGTGAAACCACCGCGTGTTTTTTGGCTCATGGGGTGTCCTCTCGGTTCACGGCTCAGAAAAGTGTCAATCCATGGTCAGGCCAATGGCCTTGACCAAAACGCCGGCGCTCTTGATTTCGCGCTGCATGTGGGCCCGCATCCCGGCGGGGGTGCTGTCCGTCCACTCGGTGCCCGCACCCGACTCCTTGAGCCAGGCCACCAGCTCGGGTGAACGCATGGATTTAACGAAGGCGGCGTTGAGCTTTTGTACCACGGGGGCCGGTGTGCCCGCCGGCACCACGATGCCGTGCCAATACTCCGAGACATAGCCTTTGAGACCGGCGTCGCTCACGGTTGGCACTTCGGGCAGGGTGACGTTGCGGCTGCTGCCGGCCACGGCCAGAGGCAGCACCTTGCCCGCCAGGATCTGCGGCTTGGCGATGCGGCCGCCGACAAACATCACATCGATGGTGCCACCCACCAGGTCTTGCAGGGCCGGTGCTTCGCCCTTGTAGGGCGCGTGCTGGATCGCCAGGCCCCCGGCCTGCAGCTTGAAGGCTTCCATGGCCAGGTGGTGCGGTGTGGCGTTGCCCGGGGTGCCGTACGAGAGCTTGCCGGGGTTGTTTTTGGCATAGGCGATCAGCTCGCTCACACTTTTCACGCCCAACTTGGGCGAGACCACCAGCACCAACGCGCCCTTGATGGTCTGCGTCACCGGGGTGAAGCTGGTGAGCGGGTCGTAGGCGATTTTTTTGTAGACGTGCGGGTTGACGGCAAAAGTGGCGCTGTCGCCCCACAGCAGGGTGTAACCATCCGGGGCCGCCTTGGCCACTTCGTTGGCGCCCAGCACCGTGCCGGCGCCGGGCTTGTTGTCGACCACGATCTGCTGCCCCAGCGATTCCGACGCGTGCTTGGCCAGGTGCCGGGCCAAGATGTCGGTGCCGCCACCGGCGGCGTACGGCACCACCAGACGGATGGGGCGTGAGGGGTAGTTTTTGGCCGTGTCCTGGGCAAAGGTCAGGGGGCTCAGGCACAGGGCGGCCAGCAGCAGGGCCCATCGGCGTTTCATCGTGTTCATGCAGGGAAACAGGCTTTCTTCGGTGTCGTGGTTCGGGCGCGGGCGGCTGGGCTCAAGCCGCGTAGTTCTGTGCGGCCTCTGCGTAGCCCAGCAGGGGGCCGGCCCAGGCGTTGGCGTTGAGCTGGTAGTTGCACAGCTGGTGGGTCTGGATCGCCATCAGGTCGTTGAGGTAACGGCCAAAGGCGTTGCTCTCGTAGATCGCGTGGCCGCCCGAGACGCGGAAGAACTCGTTGGCGAACTCGGCACAGCGCGGCCCGATCTTGGCGGCCTGGTAGCGGAACTTGCGGCGGTCGTCCATCGACACGACGGGGCCGCCTTCCATCTCGGCGATCAGCCGTGCGTAGTTTTTGTAGACCTGGCTCTTCATCTCTTCGACGTGACACAGGGATTCGGCCAGGACCTTGGTGGCTTCGGGGTTTTGGCCGATGTGGATGCCGTGGCGCGAGACTTTGCCGGCGTTGAAATCGATGAACGCATCGGCCATGCCCTTGAGGGCGCCCAGCGCGGCCGGCGGTTGCGTGGCGCGCGAGAAGATCTGGAAGAACGGGATCTTGTAGAGCGCCCCGGTGTTCTTGACCATGCCCGGCGCTTGGCCACTGGTGATCTGGTCCCAACGCAGCGCACGGTGCTCGGGGATGAAGGCGTCTTTGACGATGACGTCGTTGCTGCCGGTCGAGCGCAGGCCGGTGACGTTCCAGTTGTGCACGATCTCGTAGTCCGAGCGCGGCAGCAAGAAGGTGTAGGTGGCCGGGCCGGCGCCCAAAGGCTCGCCCTCCACATTGCCGCCCAGGAAGGTCCACTGGCAATGGTCACCGCCGCTCGAGAAACCCCAGCGGCCGTTCAGGATGTAGCCGCCGTCGACGCGCTTGGCACGGCCAGGCGCGTAGGGCGAGCTGATGATGGTCTTGGTGTTCTCGCCCCAGACCTCTTCCTGGGCCTGCTCGCTGAAGAACGCCAGGTGGTAAGAGTGGATGCCCACGACACCCAGCACCCAACCCACCGAAGGCTCGCCCTCGGCCAACACCGAAGCCACCTCAAACGATTCGATCGGCGTGGTCTCGCCGCCGCCCCAGCGCTTGGGCTGCAGCATCTGGAAGAAACCGGCGTCGAGCATTTCGGCGATGGTTTCATCGAGCACGCGCGGGTGGTGCCACTGCTTTTCCGAACGCTCTTTCAGGCGCGGCACCATCTCGCGGGCACGCTGGACATAGACCGATTTGCTGAAATCTCCACGCAGGAAATCGTTCACGAGTTCTGTTTGCATTGCTGGGACCTTTCTGGGTGTTCGCGCGCCGCCGCTTGGCGGCAACGCCAGGCCGCGCCTGCAGCGGCGCAGCGTGTTGGGCTTATTTCAGGGGGCGATTAAACCGGGCACGCCAGGATCGAGAAAGACCGAAGAAGAGATCGAAGCCATCTCAAAACGAGATGCCAACAAAGGGTTTACCCTGATTTCCGTCAAAAAAAAGCGGTCCTGAGACCGCTTCGAATCCTTTTCGAGATGGCTGCACCGCGCCGGTGCAGCCTGGCCGGCTCAGCTTTTGAACTGCGGCGGGCGCTTGTCGATGAAGGCGCGCACGGCCTCGTGGTGGTCATCGCTCATGTGGGCGATCGCCTGGTAGCCGGCGGAAAGTTCCAGCAGCGACTCGAGCGTGCTGCGCTCGCCTTCGCGCAGCAGGCGCTTGGTCATGCGCAAGACACCGCCCGGGTTGGCGGCGATGCGGCGCGCCAGCGCCAGCGCCTCGTCGAGCAGCTGCGCGTGCGGCACCACGCGCGAGACCAGGCCACACGCCAGCGCCTGCTCGGCATTGAGCGCATCGCCGGTGAAGGCCATTTCGGCGGCCTTGGACGCCCCGACCGCGCGGGGCAGGAGCCAGGCACCGCCGTCGCCCGGCACGATGCCCACCTTGACGAAGCTCTCGGCGAACGTGGCCTTGTCCGAGGCGATGCGGATGTCGCACATGCAGGTCAGGTCCAGCCCGGCGCCGATCGCAGGGCCGTTGATGGCGGCGATCACCGGCACGTCCAGGTTGTAGAGGGCTTTGGGCAGGCGCTGGATGCCGTTGCGGTATTCCTCGCGGATGGCTTCGGGCATCAGGCGCTCGGTCTGGTAGCGCAGCATGTCTTTGACGTTGCCGCCCGAGCTGAACACCGGCCCTTCGGCGGTCAGGATGACGGCACGCACCGAGCTGTCGCGACGGATCGCTTCGCAGGCCTGCACGAACTCTTCGACCGCGCTGTTGCCCGTCAGGGCGTTGCGGGTTTCGGGCTGGCTCATGGTCAGGATCAGGATGGCGCCTTCGCGCCGGCTTTGCAGGAATGTGCTCATGGTCGCTTTCTGGGGGGTTCAGGCGGTGGCCAGGTCGGTGGCTTCGCGGATGACGTCGAGCGACAGGCCCGTCTGGGCCAGGGTCGCGGCGCCCACCTGGTCATGCCAGTGGGATTCGGCACCGGCCGTCTGACGCCACAGGTTCAGGCGCCGGGTGTACAGCTGCAGGTCGTATTCGGCGGTGAAGCCGATGGCGCCATGCACCGAGTGGCTCAGCGCCGCCACTTCGAGCGCGGCTTCGCTGGTGCGGGCCTTGGCGATCGCGGTGCGCAAGGTGCCGAACTGCACACCCGAGGCGGTGAAGGCCAGCTGCGCCGACATGCGGGCCGCGAACACGTGCTCCGACATGACGCTCAGCTGGTGCTGGATCGCCTGGAATTTGCCAATCGGCTTGCCAAACTGCTGGCGCTCATTGGCGTATTGCAGCGTGCGGTTGAACACGTGCAAGAGCGCGCCGGCCGTCAGCGCGGCGTACAGGGCCGCTTGCGCCAGGCGCAGGTCGCTCAGGCCGGGCACACGCGGCGCACGGTCCCACTCGGCGCGCGGCCAGTGCAGCCGCGCGTCGAGCGCGAACACATCGGCTTCGAGCCGGGCCGAGGCCAGCGGCAAAAGCCGCACCTCTTGCCCGAAAGCCACCAGGGCCGCCTCGGCCAGGCGGGCGCCGCGCACGCCGGCGGTGCGCAGGCTGTCGCCATCGGCGCTGGCCTGCGCCAGCACCAGCGCACCGGACGGGCTGGGCACGCCCGCCTGAGCGAGGGCCGCTCGGCCCAACAAGGTTTCGGCAAACGGGAAAGGCAGCGCGTGCTGCCCACACAGCTCGATCAGGGGGTAGGCCTCGGCCAGCGTGAGGCCGGCACCGCCCTGCGCTTCGGGCACCAGGGCGTCGGCAAAGCCGGAGGCTTGCAACTCGACCCACAAGGCGTGGTTGGCTTGGGGTTGCGCTTCGAGCGCACGGATGGCTTCGGGGGTGCACTGGTCGGCCAGCACAGCGCCCAGGGCATCGGCAAACAGGTTGTCCATGGGGGTCTCCAAGGGGGCTCAGCGCAAGCCGAGGCCGCGCGCGATCATGCCGCGCAGAATGTCGCGGGTGCCCCCGCGCAACGAGAAACTGGGCGCGACCAGCGTCACGTAGTTGAGGGTGTGCAGCAATTCCAGCGGGATGTCGGCACCTTCGCGCGAGGCCAGGTCATCGGCGATCGCGTTGGGGATGAGTTGCTCCACGCCGGTGCCCAGGTCTTTGACCAGGGCGGCTTCGACCACGGGGCTTTCGCCGCGTGTGAGTTTTTCGGTGATCGAGATCGACAGGGCACGCAGGGGCGCGAGCTGGCTGACGATCTTGCCGGCCAGGCGCTGGGCCTGCGGCGTGTGGCCCGCGGGGGTGCGCACATAGGCCAGCCATTGGTCGAACAGCACGATGCTCGAATACAAGCGCTCGGGGCCGCTGCGCTCAAAGGCCAGCTCGGCAGTGACCTGCTCCCAACCCGCGCCCTCGGCACCGATCAGCGCGTCTTCGGCCAGTTGCACGTTGTCGAAGAACACCTCGCAGAAATGGCTGTCGCCCGACAGGTCGGTGATGGGGCGCACCGTCACGCCCGGCAAAGACAGGTCGACGATCAGCTGCGACAGGCCCTGGTGGCGGTCGGAGGCTTCACCGCTGGTGCGCACCAGCGCGATCATGTATTGGCAATGGTGGGCGTTGGTGGTCCAGATTTTTTGCCCGTTCAAGAGCCAGCCCGAGGCATTGCGCACCGCGCGGGTGCGCACGCTGGCCAGGTCCGAGCCCGAGCCCGGCTCGCTCATGCCGATGCAGAAAAACGCTTGGCCTTTGCAGATGGCGGGCAGGTAGCGCTGCTTTTGCGCCTCGGTGCCGTATTTGAGGATGAGGGGACCGCTTTGCCGGTCGGCGATCCAGTGCGAGCCGACGGGGGCACCGGCGTTGAGGAACTCTTCCACCAGGACATAGCGCGCATAGGCGCTGCGGCCGCCGCCGCCATAGGCCGTGGGCAAGGTGATGCCCAGCCAGCCACGCTCGCCGAGTTGGCGGCTGAACGCGGGGTCGTAGCCCGACCAGGAGCGTGCGCGGATGTGCGCGGGCACGCCTTGCAGCGCTTTGGCCAAAAAGGCCCGCACCTCGCTGCGCAGGGCTTCGTCTTCGGCGGGGATGCACTGGGGTGCCAAGGAGTCGAGCTGGCTCATGCCAACACCCCCTGTTCAAACAAGGTCTTCAGGGTCTCTTCGTTCATCTTCAAACGGTCTTTCATCACTTCACGGGTGTGCTGGCCGAGCACGGGTGGCGCCTGGTGGTACTGCACCGGCGTGTCGGACAGTCGGATCGGGCTGGCCACCAGCGGGATCGGGCCGGCGCTCGGGTGGTCCATCTGCATCTGCAGGCCGCGGGCCTGCACCTGCGGATCGGCAAACACGTCGGCGATGGTGTTGATCGGGCCGCACGGCACCGCCACCGATTCCAGCAGCGCCACCCATTCGCTGGTGCTGCGCGTGCGCGTGAGCTCGCGCAGGCGGGCGATCAGCTCGCCGCGGTGGGCCAGGCGCGCGGCGTTGGTCGCGTAGCGCGGATCGCGCGCCCAGTCGGGCTGCCCTGCGGCGGCGCAAAAGCGCGCGAACTGGCCGTCGTTGCCGATCGCCAGGATCATGTGGCCATCGGCGGTGGGGAAGTCCTGGTAGGGCACCGTGTTCGGGTGGGCATTGCCCATGCGGCGCGGCGTCTGCCCGCTGTGCAGGTAGTTCATCGACTGGTTGGCCAGGCAGGCCACGCCCACATCGAGCAGGGCCAGGTCGATGTGCTGGCCGCGCCCGGTGTGGTGGCGCGCCTGCAAGGCCGCCAGGATGCTGGTGCTGGCGTACAGGCCGGTCAGGATGTCGGTCAGGGCCACGCCGACTTTCATGGGGCCGGCGCCCGCCGCGTCGTCGGGCTGGCCGGTGATGCTCATCAGGCCGCCCATGCCCTGGATCAGGAAGTCGTAGCCGGCGCGCTGCGCATAGGGCCCGGTCTGGCCAAAGCCGGTGATCGAGCAGTAAATCAGGCGCGGGTTGAGCGCGCTCAGCTGTTCGTAGTCCAGGCCGTACTGGCTCAGGCTGCCGACCTTGAAGTTTTCGATCAGCACATCCGACTGCATGGCCAGCTCGCGCACCAGGGCCTGGCCGGCCGGGGCCGCGAGGTCCACCGCGATGGATTTTTTGTTGCGGTTGGTGCACAGGTAATACGCTGCATCGGAGGTCGGTTCGCCCGCGCGGTCGCGCAGGTAGGGCGGCCCCCAGGCGCGGGTGTCGTCGCCCGCACCCGGTCGCTCGACCTTGATGACGTCGGCGCCCAGGTCCCCCAGCGTCTGGCTGGCCCAGGGGCCGGCCAGCACGCGCGAGAGGTCGAGCACGCGCACGCCTTCGAGCGCGCCGGGCCGAGGGGATGCCTGCGTCATTGCTGCTCCACTTTGGCCTTGGTGACGATGCGTTTCCACAGCTGGATTTCGGCGGCCTGGAAATTGCGCATCTCTTCAGGGCCCCCGTTCATGACTTCGGCGCCCATGCGTTCGTAGAACTCGCGGGTTTCGGGCAAACGCTCGATGGCCGTCATCAGGCTGGCCAGCTTTTCGGTTTCGGCCTTGGGGGTCTTGGCCGGCACCATGGCCGCCACCCAGGTGTAGGCGGTGAAGCCGGGCAAGCCCGCCTCGGTGGCCGTGGGCACGGTGTTCAAGCTGGGCACACGGCGCTCGGACGCCACCGCCAGGGCACGCAACTTGCCCGACTTGACGAGCTCTTGCGCGCTGGTCATTTCGGCAAAGGCGAAATGCACTGTGCCCGAGGACACGGCGGTGACGGCCTCGCTCGCACCCTTGAAGGGCACGTGCATGGTCTGCACCTTGGCCATGTCGTTGAAAGACTCGGCCATCAGCTGGTAGCCGGCCGAGCCAGCGCCGAAGTTGAGCTGGCCGGGCTTTTGACGGGCTTCGGCGATCAGCTCGCTGAGGGTCTTGGCACCGTTCTGGCCCGGCACGATCAGCAGCGCCGGCGAACGCATCATCATGGTCAGCGGCGCGAGGTCGTGTTGCGGGTCATAGGGCAGGGTTTTGAACAGCGCTGCGTTCACCGCCAGGGTGGAGTTGCTGCCGATGAAGACGGTGTAGCCATCGGCCGGTGCGCTCAGCACGGCGCGCACGGCGATGAAGCCGTTGGCGCCGGGCTTGTTGTCGACCACCACCGGTTGGCCCACCGCCTCGGTGAGCTTTTTGGCGAAGTAGCGCGCCGAGGTGTCTGTGCCGCTGCCCGGCGGGAAGGGCACGACAAAGCGGATCGGTCGCGATGGGAATTCCTGCGCTTGGACAGCGCCGCCGAACACACCCAGGGCAGCGCCCAGGGTGGCACAGAGCAAGGCGCTCATCAGAGGACGGCGAATGTTCATGAAGTGGCTCCGAAAAAATCTGAAAAAGGCGCTGGGACTCAGTCCAGCGTGACGCCGGTGGCTTTGACGACGCCGGCCCAACGCGCGAGTTCGCGGCGGATGTAAGCGCCGTATTCCTCGGGCGTGGAACCCAGGGGCTCGGCGCCTTGCACGGCGAGCTTCTCGCGCACTTCGGCGCTGTTGAGCGCTTTGACGACTTCGGCGTTCAGGCGCTGCACGACGGCGGCGGGGGTGCCGGCGGGCACCATCAGGCCTTGCCAGGCACCGGCTTCAAAGCCGGGCATGACGGTCTCGGCCAGCGTGGGCGTGTCGGGGAACAGCGACACGCGCTTGGAGGTGGTCATCGCCAGCAGCTTGAGCTTTTTGTCTTTCACAAAAGGCATGACCGAGTTGATGGTGTCGGTCATGAACTGGATCTGACCAGCGACCAGGTCCACGTCGGCCGGGGCACTGCCGCGGTAGGGCACGTGCGTGGCGTCGATGCCCTGGCTGTTGACCAGCTGGTAGGCCGCCAGGTGCGTGACGTTGCCATTGCCGGCGGAGCCGTACGACAAGCGGCCCGGATTGGCCTTGGCGTAAGCCACGAACTCGCGCACGTTGTTCACCGGCAGCGAGGGGTTGACCACCAGGGCCAGCGGCACCACCGCCGTCAGGGCCACCGGCGCCAGGTGTTTTTGCACGTCGTAGCTCAGGCTCTTGTAGAGCGCGGGGCTCAAGGTGATCGAGGAGGTGTTGTAGAGCAGCGTGTAGCCGTCGGCAGCGGCCTTGCTCACGGCGGCGGCCGCGATGTTGCCATTGGCGCCGGGCTTGTTGTCGATGACGATGGACTGGCCCATTTGCTCCGACATTTTTTGCGCCAGCACACGGGCCACCAGGTCGGTCGGTCCACCGGGCGGGAAAGGCACCACCATGACCAGCGGTTTCTGGGGGTAGCTCTGGGCCATCAGCGGCGTGGCCGACCAGGCGGCCAGGGCCAGCGGCAGGGCGAGCCAGGCGCGGCGCTTGAAGGAACGAAGGCTGTGAACAGACATGGTGGGTCTCCTGGACGTGTTGAAAGGGGTTCAGGCCGCAGGCGCGTCGCGCCCGGCCAAGAGTCGGGTGGCGGTGTAGGTCATGACCGGTGTGCCGCGCTGGTTGTAAACGTCGATGCGCGAGGTGACCACCGCACGCCCGTGCTGGGAGGTGGGCCGGATGTCGATCACTTCGACACAGGCTTCGATGGTGTCGCCAACACGCACCGGCGCGAGGATTTTTTGGTGCAGCTCCAGCATGGCCAGACCGGTGCCCTGGATCATCGATTGCAGGATGAAGCCTTCGATCAGGGTGTAGGTCAGCGCGCCCGGCACCGGGCGCCCGGCCATGGCGCCGCCCTGGTGCTCGGCGTCGATGAAGATGGCTTCGAGCATGCCGGTGACCGCGATGAAGTTGACCAAATCGGTCTCGGTGACGGTGCGGCGGAACGTGCGCAGCCGTTGGCCGACCTGCAGGTCTTGCCAGACATAACCCTGGCCCATGCGCGGCGCGCGAGTGTCCAGCGGGGCGGCGGGGGTGTGCAGCAGTGTTTCAGGCGCCAGGCTCATGTGGGGGCTTTCAGGGTGGGGGGTGAAGCTTCTCGGGCGGCACCGCTGGCCAGCAGCGCGTCGATCTGCGCCGTGCTCAGGCCGGCGGCCAGCAACTGGGCGCGGGTGTGCTGGCCCAGGCGCGGGGGCAGCGACACCGGGTGGCGCTGACCGTTGAAGCGCACCGGCGTGGCCGTGAAGCGCAAGGTGCCCATCTGGGGGTCGTGCAGGGTTTCGAAAAACCCGGTGGCGTGCAGGTGCGGGTCTTGCGGCAAATCCTCGAGCCGGCGCACCGGGGCGGCCGGAATCTCCAGCCGCTCGCACAGCGCCAGCCAGTGCGCGGTGTCGTGCTGCTCGACGAATTCCGAGACGAGTTCCAGCAACGCCGCGATGTGCCGGGTGCGCGCAGCCATGTCGACAAAGCGCGGGTCATCGGCGCGCTCGGGCTCGCCCACGGCGTCGAAGAAGCGCCGCCAATGGGTGTTGGTGTAGGGCATCATGGCCACATGGCCATCGCGCGTGCGGTAGGGGCGGCGCCAGGGTGCCAGCACCCGCGGGTAGCCCGGCTCGGCCAGCGGCGGCTCGAAATGCTGGCCATACAAGTGCTCGACCAGGTTGAAGTGCACCATGGACTCGAACATCGGGATGTCGACCACACAGCCCTGCCCGCCACGCTCGCGTTGCAGCAGCGCGGCCAGGATGGCGTGGGCCGCCACATGCGCACAGGTTTTGTCGGCAGCGATGGTGGGCAGGTAACGGGTCTCGCCGGTTTGCCGCGCCATCAGGTCGGCCAGGCCCGACATGCCCTGGATCACATCGTCGTAGGCCGGACGCCCCTGGTAAGGGCCTTCCAAAAAGCCCAGGAGGTTGGCAAACACCAGGCGCGGATGGCGCTGGCGAACTTGCGCAGGGTCCAAGCCCAGCGCGGGCAGTTTTTGCGGCCGCATGCTGTGCATCAGCACATCGGCGCTGGCGATCAGCGCTTGCAAGGCCTCGCGCGCGTCGGCGCGCTTGAGGTCGAGCACCACGCTGTGCTTGCTGTGGTTGGCCCCCAAAAAGATCGCCGACATGCCCGGCTCGGTGGCCGGGCCGGTTTGCCGGGTCGAGTCGCCCTCGGGCGCTTCGATCTTGATGACCTCGGCCCCGTAGTCCGCCAGGATCTGGCTGGCCAGGGGGCCGAAGATGACGCTGGACAAATCCAGGACGCGGATGCCGTGCAGGGGCCGCATGGGGTCTCCATCGGGGTTGATGGGGCAAAAGCTTAGGCAGACCGGAACCGCGTGTCCAATATTTATGAAACCGTTTTTCATATTCAAAAAGTATCGCCAGGCCGGGTTTATCTGGATGGATCACAGAGGGCTTGCATTCAGATAGAGTATCGATGCGCATGTGCGTGATACTTTCAAACACGGGGCTTGCACCATGGACCTGCGGCGCATCCGCCACTTCGTGGCCTTGGCCGAAACGCTGAACTTCCGCCGTGCGGCCGAGCGCCTGCACATGGCCCAGCCGCCCTTGTCGGTGTCGATCCAGAAGCTCGAGGCCGAGGTGGGTGCGCGCCTGTTCATCCGCGAGAGCACCGGCGTTCGCCTCACGCCGATCGGCAAGGCGGTGCTGGCCGACGCGCGCAAGCTGCTCTTTCACAGCATGCAGTTCGGCGAAAAAGCGCGGCACGCGATCGAGGGCACCGGCGGCACCTTGCAGGTGGGCTTTGTCGGCTCGGCCACGCACGGCATGCTGCAAAAACTGCTGCCCCGGTTTCGGGCCGAATACCCGGGCGTGGAATTGGTGCTGCGCGAAGCCACCTCGGTGAGCATCTTGCAGCAGCTCGAAGACCGCTTGCTGGATGTGGGGCTGGTGCGTTTGCCGCTGCTGAGCGCCAGCCACGCACAGGTGCTCGAGCTCGAACGCGATGTGTTCGTCGCCGCCTTGCCGCGCGGCCACGCGCTGGCCGAACAAGGCCCCTTGCAGCTGTCGCAGCTCGCGGGCGAGGACTTCATCATGTACGCGGCCGGCAACGCCGCGGGTCTGCACAGCGCCACCATGCTGGCTTGCCAGCAAGCCGGCTTCGTGCCGCAGGTGTCGCAGCAGGCCGTGCAAATCCAGACGGTGCTCTCGCTGGTGGAGAGCGGCCTGGGCGTGGCCCTGGTGCCCTCGATCATGCAGCGCCATGTGAGCGACAAGGTGGTCTACCGGCCCTTGCTCGACGCGCAGACGGGCGCGATCTCGCTGGGCCTGGCCTACATGCCCGAGACCGAAAGCCCCGCGGCGCTGCGCTTTCGCGAGCTGGCCGCCAAGTGGAGCGCGCTGTCGCCCAGCGCCTGATGGCAGCGCTCAGCCCAGGTGCGGCATGGCCCGGATGCGCGGCCCGATGAAATCCAGAAAACTTTGCGCTGCGGGCGAGAGCGAACGACCGCGGCGCGTGAACACCTCGAAATTGCGGCGCACCACCGGCGCCGCCATCGGCACCAGCTTCAGGCCATACAGCTCGACCAGCGAGGCGGCGTAGGGGATGCACAGGGCAATGCCCAGACCCGCCTTGACCATCGACAGGGCGGTGGCCATGTAGGCCACTTCGGTCACGGGTTTGAAGTTCAGGCTGGGGTCGGCCTTGCGCAAATCCTGGGCGAGCAATTCGGTGAATTGCCCCATGAGCGTGATGACCGGCCAGGCCGGCAGCTGCGACCAGCGCAGGCGCTTGTGCGCGGCCAGCGGATGGTCCGGCGGGACCACCGCCATGAAGGGGCCGTCGAAAAGGCGCGTCGAATCGATGTCCGAATTCGGGTGGCGTTCGGGGCCGATGCCCAGCTCCACCTCGCCCGAGAACACGCGCGACATCACGTCTTCGACCGGCGTGTCCACCAGCTTGACGCGGCGCGAGGGGTACTGCTGCTGGTAGTCGGCGATCAAGCCGGGCAACAGCGTGGACGCCAAGAGCTGCGAGGCGGCCACCCGCACCACGCCGCTTTGCAAGAGCATCGGGTCGACCGCGCGCTGCATCACATCGTCGAGCTCGTGCAGGGCGGCTTCGAGCATGGGGTACAGGCGCTCGCCCGCATCCGTCAGGCTCACACGGCGGGTGCTGCGGTCGACCAGGCGGATGCCCAGGGTTTGCTCGAGCTCCTTGATCAAACCGCTCAGGGCCGACTGCGTGATGTAGAGGCTTTGCGCGGCCAGCGTGAAGCTGCCGGTGCGCGCCAGCGCCAAAAAGGCGCGCAGCTGCCGAAGCGTGAAATTCATAGGATTAACCGATAAACCTATCAATAAAAAATGATTGAATCATATATAAAACTCGGCTTCAATCGGCACATCCCATCCTTTGTGACCCGACCGTCAGGAGACCCCCATGCTCGTTCAACAAGTTCACCACGTGGCTTACCGCTGCAAAGACGCCAAGGAAACCGTGGAGTGGTACGAAAAGCACCTGGACATGAAATTCATGCTGGCCTTCGCCGAAAACGAGGTGCCCTCGACCAAGGCGCCCGACCCCTACATGCACGTGTTCCTGGACGCGGGCAACGGCAACGTGCTCGCTTTCTTTGAACTGCCCAGCCAAAAACCCATGGGCCGCGACGAAAACACGCCCGACTGGGTGCAGCACCTGGCCCTCAAGGTCGCCTCTTACGACGATCTGGTCAGCAGCAAACAGCGCCTGGAAGCGGCCGGCATCCCGGTGGTGGGCCCGACCGACCACGGCATCTTCAAATCCATCTACTTCTTTGACCCCAACGGCCACCGCCTGGAGCTGGCCTGGGATTGCGGCACGCCACAGATGCTGCAAAAGCTCGACGAGGTGAAGTGGGAGATGCTGCAGGAGTGGAGCCAAACCAAGCGCGCCCCGCGCCAAGCGGCCTGGACGCACGACGGCAGCACGGCCGCATGAACCCGGCCATGCTCAACCACACCCACAACCCCGCCGCGCGCAGCTGGCTCGATGCGGCCAACCAGGCCGGCACCGATTTCCCGATCCAGAACCTGCCCTTCGCGGTGTTCCGCACGAAAGTCTCGGACGAGGCGTTTCGCGTCGGCGTGGCCATCGGTGACCAGGTCATCGACCTGGCGCAGCTGAGCCAGCGCAGCTGCCTCGAAGGCCTGGCCCTGCAAGCGGCGCAAGCCGGCGCCGAGCCGGCGCTCAACCGCCTCATGGGCATGGGGCCCAGCGCCTGGTCGGCGCTGCGCCACGCGCTGTTTGCGCTCTTGCAAGAGGGCGCATCGGCCGCGCTGGTGCAAGCCGTGCGCGGCTGCCTGCGGCCGCAGGCCGAGCTGGCATACACCGTGCCCGCCAAGATCGGCGACTACACCGACTTCTACACCTCGGTGCACCACGCCACCAACATCGGCAAGCTGTTCCGCCCCGACAACCCTTTGCTGCCCAACTACAAATGGGTGCCAATCGGCTACCACGGCCGGGCCTCGAGCATCGGCGTGTCGGGCCAGTCTTTTGTGCGGCCCAAAGGCCAGCTCAAGGCGCCCGAAGCGCAGGCGCCGGTGCTCGCGCCCAGCCAGCGCCTGGACATCGAACTCGAACTCGGCATCTTCATCGGCCCCGGCAACGCGCAGGGCGAGCCGATCACCATGGCCGAGGCCGAGAACCATGTGTTCGGCATCTGCCTGCTCAATGACTGGTCGGCGCGCGACATCCAGGCCTGGGAATACCAGCCGCTGGGGCCCTTCCTGGCCAAGAACTTTGCCTCGACCGTCTCTCCCTGGGTGGTCACGCTCGAAGCGCTGGCGCCCTACCGCGTGCCGTTCACGCGCGCAGCGGACGACCCGCAGCCCCTGCCCTACCTGGACAGCGCGACCAACCGCAGCGCCGGCGCCTTCGACATCCAGCTGCAGGTAGGCCTGCAGACCGCCCAGATGCGCAGCGCCGGCGACGGCGACGCGACCATTTGCCGCACCAGCTACCGCCACGCCTACTGGACCGTGGCGCAAATGGTGACGCACCACACGGTCAACGGCTGCAACCTGCAGCCGGGCGACCTGCTGGGCAGCGGCACCCTGTCTGGCCCCACACCGGACCAGGCGGGCGCGCTGATCGAGCTGACCCAAGGCGGCAAGCAACCGATCGCGCTGCCCAACGGCGAGCAACGCACCTTTTTGCAAGACGGCGATGCGGTGGTGATCCGCGGCTGGTGCGAGAAGGCGGGCGCGGCCCGCATCGGCTTTGGGGATTGCTGGGGCACGGTGCTGCCCGCCAAGGCCTGAAGCAGCGCTGAGGGCCTGGCCTCAGTGCCGGGCCCACTGGTGGCCACGCAAGGCCCGCTCGATGCCCTGCACGGCCTGGTGCAGCCCTTGGCGCAAGGTGGTGATGCGCGCGGGCGTGAGCCGGTTGTTCAGGCCGGCCACGGTGACCGCACCAAACACCTGGCCCAGGCTGTCCTTGAAGGACATGCCAAACGCCGTCACACCGGGCGTGATGCGGTTCTTGATCACCGCATGGCCCTGCGCCTGGGCCTGCTGCAGGGATGCGCGCAGCTCTTGTGGCGTGAAGCGCCATTCTTTTTCGATGGGGCCCATCACCACCGCCAGGACTTCCTCGATCTCGTCGGGTGGCATGGCGGCCAAGATCGCCAGGCCGCCCGCGCCCAGGCCCAGCGGTCGGCGGCTGCCCATTTGCAGCGTCACCACCCGCAGCGTGCCCGGGCCTTGTTCGAAGTCGATGCACACCGCCTCCATGCCGCTGCGTTGCACCAGGTACACCGTCTCGGCCGATTCGGTGGCCAGGCGTTCCATCGCCGGTCGGCACAGCTGGCGGATGTCGAACTGCTGCGCCGCCACCAGGCCCAGCTCGTAGGCCAGCGGGCCCAGCACATAGGCCTGGCGATCGTCGAGCTGCATGACCAAGCGCAGCTTGACCATTTGCGCCAACAGGCGGTGCACGGTGCTGTTGGGCAAGCCCGCGCGCTGTGCCAACACCGTCAAGGCCGCGCCTTTGCGCCCCGCGGTGGCCAGCAAACGCAGCAAGGCCACGCCCCGCGGGATCGGGCCTTCGTGCGTCAAATCGCTGGTGCTGTTCGGTGTGCCCGCTTCTATTTTCATTGAGCGGAAATTATGGCACGCACCCCTTGGCGCGCGCCAACAATGCGGGCCATTGTTGAGACTCTTTCCCTTGAACACTGCCATGAATGCCAAGCCCTCCGACATGCACGATGTCGATGTCCTGATCTCGGGCTACGGCCCCACCGGCGCCACCCTGGCGAACTTGCTGGGCCGCCGAGGCCACCGCGTGCTTGTCATCGACCAGGCCGCCACCATTTACGACAAGCCGCGCGCCATCACCGCCGACCACGAGGTCTTCCGTGTCCTGCAGGAATGTGGCGTGGCCCAAGAAGTGGCCGAGACCACCACCGCGCACCCGGGCACCGACTACGTGGGCCTGCAAGGCCAGACCATCAAGCGTTTTTACCCGGCGCCACCGCCCAACGCCCTGGGCTGGGAGCCCTCTTGGATGTTTGTGCAGCCCGATCTGGAAGCGGTGCTGCGCCGCGCTGTGGACCGGCTGCCCCAGGTGGACGCTTGGGTGTCGCACCAGCTGGTGGGGTTTGAACAAGACAGCGAACACGTGCACGCGCGCATCCAGGATGTGAACAGCGGGCAAGAGCGCCAGGTGCGTGCGCGCTACCTGGTGGCCGCCGATGGCGCCAGCAGCCTGGTGCGCAAGCAATTGGCCGCGCCCATCGAGGACCTGGCTTTTGACGAATGGTGGGTGGTGGTCGATGCCTGGATCAATGGCCCGATCGACCTGCCCGAGCGTTGCGTGCAGTACTGCCGACCCACACGCCCGGGCACCTACATCGTCGGTCCGGGGACGCTGCGGCGCTGGGAAATCAAGCTTTTGCCGCACGAAGACCCGGCCTACTACCGCGACCACCACGAGGCGGTCTGGCGCATGCTGGGCGAATTCGCCGACACCCGCTCGCTCGAACATTGCCGCACCGCCGTCTACCGCTTCCATGCGCTGGTGGTGCAGGCGTGGCGCCAGGGCCGCGTGTTCCTGGCCGGCGACGCCGCGCACCAGATGCCGCCCTTTCTGGGGCAAGGCCTGTGCGCGGGCGTGCGCGACGCCAGCAACCTGGCCTGGAAGCTCGACGCCGTGCTGCGCGGTCGGGCGCACGAGCGCCTGCTCGACACCTACACCACCGAGCGCAAAAAGCATGTGCGCACGGTGGTGGGCCACGCCAAATCCTTTGGCCTGATCATCGGCGAGCTGGACATCGAGAAGGCGCGCGAACGCGACCGTGTGCTCGAAGAAGAGCTGCGCTCGGGTCGCGCCGAGACGATCCGCCAGCGCTTCATCCCGGGCTTGGAAATGGGCCTGCTGGCCCACGAGGATGGGGCCGAGGGCGAGGGCACGCTGGCGGCCGGTGCGGGTGAGCTCTTCATCCAGCCCTGGGTGCGCCAGGGCGATGGCGCCTGGACGCTGCTCGACGATGTGACCGGCCCGCGCTTTGTGTTGGCGGCGCGGTCCATGGCGTTTTTCGACACGCTCGATGAGGCCACGCGGCAGCGGCTGCGCGCCCTCGAGGGCTGTGCCGTGGTGGTGCAGCGCGAGGCTGCGCCTGCGCAGAACGCTGCAGCGCTGCCGGTGCTTCAAGAGCGCGATGGCCTGCTGTGCGACTGGCTGGACGCGCACGGCGCAGTCGCGGTGCTGGCGCGGCCGGACAAATACGTTTACGGCATCGCGCGCGATGCCGAGGCACTGCGCCGCTTGCTGGGCACGCTGTGTGCTGAGCTGGGCGCTGCGTGAGGGCGCACTGAAAACGCGCCCAAGCGTGCCCAAGCGCGCCTCAAGGTGGCGCGCCGTGCTGAGGCGGGCTCAGCACGCGCTCAGCAAGGACCTCATTGCTGAGGGATGTTGGCCTCGGCCACCACCTTTTCCATTTGGCCACCTGCGACTGCACAAAGCGCTTGAGGTCGGCCGGTTGGGCCGTCGGGCTGGCCACGCCGCCGGTGCCTTCGAGCTGCTTGACCACCGCCGGATCGGCCAGGGTCTTGAGCACCGCCGCATGGATTTTTTGGGCCACGGCGGGCGGCAGGCCTTTGGGCG
>JBDLTR010000119.1:0-4282 GCA_039805705.1 Pseudomonadota bacterium | reverse complement strand
CGGCTTGCTTGAGGAGTTCGGACACATGCTGTGCCTTGAGTTCGTTCAGATGCATGGGGTGAACCTGTGGAGATGGGGCCGGTGGGGCCTGGTGCACAACAAACGGGGGGAGGGGAGTGGGCCGGTTCCGGATCAGAGCGGGAAGGGCCGGGGTTTTCAGCGTCTGGCCGGGTGGGCAGCGCTGAAAGAATTATGACAGGTTTTTCGGCTTCGCCGAGTGGGCCTGTCCCCATGAAAAAAGCCGGGTGTGCCCCGGCTTTTTTGGCAAGCGAAGCGTGCGCGTCAGGCCAGCTGCTGGTCGATGAAGGCGGTCAGCTGGGCCTTGCTCACGGCGCCCACTTTGGTGGCGGCGAGTTGGCCATTTTTGAAGACCATCAGCGTGGGGATGCCGCGGATGCCAAACTTGGCCGGCACGTCGCGGTTGTCGTCCACGTTCATTTTGGCCACCTGCAGCTTGCCCTGGTAGGCGCCGGCGACTTCGTCGAGGATGGGCGCGATCATCTTGCAGGGGCCGCACCATTCGGCCCAGAAATCGACCATCACCGGGGTGGCCGATTGCAGCACGTCGGCTTCGAAAGAGGCGTCGCTGATGTGTTTGATGAGGTCGCTGGCCATGGCCTGTTCCTTGTGAAGAATGAAGATGCGGCTAAAGTGGCGTTTATTTTGACAGAAAGACAGCATCCCTCGCTGTCGTGCGGATGCCATGTCCGCCCCTGGATCCCGTCACCCCATGTCCTCGCTTGCCCCCCCTTTGGAAGTCCTGCACACCGATGTCGCCATCGTCGGCGGTGGGCCTGCCGGGCTGATGGCCGCCGAGTGTTTGTCAGCGGCAGGCCGGCAGGTGGACCTGTTCGACGCCATGCCCTCGGTGGGGCGTAAATTTTTGCTGGCTGGCCGTGGCGGGCTCAACCTCACCCACTCGGAGGCCCGACCCGCCTTCGACCAGCGCTACGCCGAGCAGCAGGCTTGGGTGGGTGAATGGCTCGATGGTCTGGATGGCCAGGGTGTGCGGGCATGGGCCGATGCCCTGGGCGCGAAGACCTTTGTCGGCACATCGGGTCGGGTCTTTCCGCACGAGATGAAGGCCGCCCCTTTGCTGCGCGCTTGGATGCAGCGTTTGCGCCACCCCAGCGCTGGCGTGCCGGTGCGCTTTCACATGCGTCACCGCTGGCTGGGCTGGCAAGGCCAAGACCTGCTGTTCAGCCACGAGGGCGTGCAGCGCCGCGTCCGCGCCAAGGCCACCTTGCTGGCGCTGGGGGGCGCCAGCTGGCCCCGCCTGGGCTCGGACGGGGGCTGGGTGCCTGCCTTGGCCGAGCGCGGCGTGCCCGTGGCCGAGCTGCGGCCGGCCAACTGTGGCTTCGATGTGTGGGGCCGCGCCGGCGAGGGCTGGACCCCCCATTTCGTGCAGCGCCATGCGGGACAGCCCCTCAAATCCGTGGTGCTGCACCTGGGGCAAGCCGGTGCCCCCGAGCACTGGAGCCGCAAAGGCGAATGCGTGGTGACCGAGACGGGCCTGGAGGGCAGCTTGGTCTATGCCGCTTCGGCCAGGTTGCGCGAGGCCTTACGCGCGAGGGGTGAGGCCTGGCTGGCTTTCGACCTCATGCCCGACTGGGCCTTGCCGCGTTTGCAGGCCGAGCTGGCGCGTCCGCGCGGCAGCCGCAGCTTGGCCAGCCACCTCAAAAGCCGTTTGGGTTTGCACGGTGCCAAGCTGGGCTTGCTGCACGAATTGCTGCCCCCCGAGGACTGGGCGGACCCGGGCCGTCTGGCCCGCGCCATGCGCTTTTTGCCTGTTCGCCTCAAGGCCCCCCGGCCCATCGCCGAGGCCATCAGCACCGCTGGCGGGGTCTGCCGCGAAGCCATGACCCCGGATTTGATGCTCAAAGCCTGCCCCGGTGTCTACTGCGCGGGCGAGATGTTGGATTGGGAGGCCCCCACGGGCGGCTACCTCTTGACCGCCTGCTTGGCCAGCGCTTGGCGGGCGGCGCAAGGGATTTTGACAGCCAGGTAACAAATTTCTACAAAACGTGTCTACCGGCAGGCCCTGGCTTGCGTTAGAGGCTCGTACACCAACAGCCAATGAGGATGACATGAGTCCAGTTGCCAGTGCCGAATACCAAGCCGCCGTGGAAGAGGCTGCCAATGCCTTCATGAAGGTCATGGCCTTGCGGGGTTTTGCCGTCAGGGATTACCCGCAGAATTTCGTGGCCCACATGGCACAGCAAACCCGCTTGCATTTCGAAGCAGCCCGCTCGGGCGCCCATCCCGAAGCCGATGGCCTGGTCTCGGACTTCATCCGCTCGGGCCAATCCGTGCCGCGCAAGGCCCAGGCAACCAAGGGCAAGACCATCCCGTTCCCGGTCTTGCGTCGCCGCGCGGCCTGATACCGCTGCCACTGGCGGCGAACGCCGCAACGCCATCACGCCCTGCTTTGCAGGGCGTTGTCGTTTCTAAAATCAGAAACGAAGTCAGAAGAAGGGAAAGGTGACGAGCCTTGACCCCGGCACTGGATTCACGGTTAGGGCTGCTGGGTTCCCCCCCTGACCCGGTTGGCCGCTTCACCATGCGGGAAGGCCCGTCGAGCTCGATTGTAGGCGAGCACGGGGCGTTTTCCGTTCGATGGCTGACAAATCCACGCACCTGCAACTGGCCATGGACAGCGCCTGAGGGGCGTCAGAGCGCCCGATAGAATCCCACCATGTCTTACCTCGTCCTGGCCCGCAAGTACCGCCCGCGCAGCTTCACCGAAATGGTGGGCCAGGAGCACGTGGTCCAGGCCCTGAGCAACGCCTTGATCCAGCAGCGTCTGCACCATGCTTACCTGTTCACCGGCACGCGGGGCGTGGGCAAGACCACGGTTTCGCGCATTCTGGCCAAGTCGCTCAACTGCCAGGGCGCCGACGGGCAGGGCGGCATCACGGCTGAGCCCTGCGGCGTTTGCCAGGCTTGCCGCGACATCGATGCCGGCCGCTTTGTCGACTACACCGAACTGGACGCGGCCTCGAACCGGGGCGTCGACGAAATCCAGAGCTTGCTCGAGCAGGCGGTCTACAAACCGGTGCAGGGCCGCTTCAAGGTCTTCATGATCGACGAAGTGCACATGCTCACGAACACCGCGTTCAACGCGATGCTCAAGACGCTCGAAGAGCCCCCGGAATACCTGAAGTTCGTGCTGGCCACGACCGATCCGCAAAAAGTGCCGGTCACCGTGCTCTCGCGCTGCCTGCAGTTCAACCTGCGGCCGATGGCGCCCGAGACCGTGTTCGAGCACCTTACCCGCGTGCTGGCGCAAGAAAACATCGCCGCCGAGCCGCAGGCCCTGCGCTTGCTGGCCCGTGGTGCGCGCGGCTCGATGCGCGACGCGCTGAGCCTGACCGATCAAGCCATTGCCTTTGGCAGTGGCCAATTGCTCGAAGCGGGCGTGCGCCAGATGCTGGGCAGCGTCGACCGCGGCCATGTGCTGCAGCTGATCCGCGCGCTGGCGCAGGCCGATGGTGCCAGCGTGGTCGGTTGGGTCGACGCGCTGCGTCTGCAAGGCATTTCAGCGGCCGCCACCCTCGAGGACATGGGGGCTGTGCTGCAACGCATGGCGGTGCTGCAGGCCGTGCCCGGCCTGGCCGATCAGCCCAGTGACGACCCCGATGCCCCGGCCATCGCCGAACTCGCGCAAGCGATGTCGGCCGAAGAAACCCAGTTGCTTTACAGCCTGTGCCTGCACGGTCGCACCGAGCTGGGGCTGGCCCCCGACGAGTACGCGGCCCTGACCATGGTGCTCTTGCGCCTTTTGGCCTTCAAACCCTCCGGCGCGGGCGCTGCGGCTGAAAAAAAAAGCCCTGAGCTGAGCCCGCGACCGCCAGCGACACCCCCTGCTGCACCGGCCGCTGTTCCAACGAACCGCCCCCCAAGCCTGTCGCCACGGCCCGCAGCCCCTGCGCCCACCGTGGCACTGCCACGCCCGCCAGCTGCACCCACCGTGGCACCCCCCCCTGTGCGCGAAGCGACCACGGCCGAGGCGTCGCCCGATTGGGGCGATGTGCCCGTCATGGACGACCTGCCCCCCTGGGAGGCCTTGACCGACGCCCCCCCGGTTGGCGAAGGGGCTCCGGGCCCTGAGCTGCGCAGCCTGCCCGTGCGCGAGGCCGGCCCCAGCGCAGCCAGCCGCACCGAGGTGCTCAAGCGCCCCGAAACCCCTTTGCAGCCGACACCCGAAGGCGACTTCTGGGCCGAGGTGGTGGCCCAGCTGCAAGCGAGCGAGGCCATCACCGCCTTGGTGCGCGAGCTGGCC
>JBDLTR010000118.1:0-8786 GCA_039805705.1 Pseudomonadota bacterium | reverse complement strand
ACGACAGCCAGTCCGGCGTCTTTTCGTTGAAGGCTTCCAGGATGCGGGGGTTGTCGGCGTTGCCGCTGTTGCGCTCGAGCAGGGCTTCGGCTTCTTCACGGCCATCCTTGCCGAAGTACTTGTGCAGCAGGTAGACCATCGCCCACAGGTGGCGGCCTTCCTCGACGTTGACCTGGAACAGGTTGCGCAGGTCGTACTGGCTGGGGGCCGTCAGGCCCAGGTGGCGCTGCTGCTCGACCGATGCGGGCTCGGTGTCGCCTTGCGTGACGATGATGCGGCGCAGGTTGGCGCGGTGCTCGCCAGGCACGTCTTGCCAGGCGGCTTCGCCGATGTGGTCACCGAAGTGGATCTTGCGGTCTTGTTCGGCGGGGTTCAGGAAGATGCCCCAGCGGTAGTCGGGCATCTTGACGTGGCCGAACTGGGCCCAGCCTTGCGGGTCCACGCTGACGGCGGTGCGCAGGTAGACGTCGAAGTTTTGCGAGCCGTCCGGGCCCATGTCCTGCCACCACTGCAGGTAGTTGGGCTGCCAGTGCTCGAGCGCGCGCTGCAGCGTGCGGTCTTCGGCCAGGTTGACGTTGTTGGGGATCTTTTCGCTGTAGTTGATCGACATGAGAGTCTCCAGAAGGATGCGGTGGGCTCAAAAATTCGGTTGCGGCGGGCCCACCGGGAAGCCCACCGCACAACGTCAAAAATCAAACGCGGTTGAGGTCGAACTGGACTTTCTCGCCCTTGCCGTAGACCTTGAGCGCGCCTTTTTCGCCGACGGCGTTGGGGCGCTGGAAGATCCAGTTCTGCCAAGCGGTCAGGCGGCCGAAGATGCGGGTCAGCATGTTCTCTTTCTGCGCGAAACGCAGGTTGGCTTCCAGGCCGGTCAGGGCGTCGGGCGACATGGCGGCGCGCTCTTCAATGGCCAGGCGCAGCTCGTCGTCCCAATCAATGTCGTCGGGGGCGGCGGTCACCAGGCCCAGGGCCAGGGCGGCGTCGCCATCCAGGGCCTTGCCCACGGCGCCGCGGGCGGCTTCCATCGGTGCGGTTTCTTCGTAGAAGCGGCGCTGCAGGCGCGACTGGTCGTTGACCATCGGCAGGTGGCCGAAGTTCATCTCGCCCAGGGTCAGCTTGGGGGCCTTGGCGGCGTCGTCAGGCAAGACCAGCATGTAGGCACGGTCGGCGGCAAAAGCCAGCTCGGCCAGCGAACCGGCGAAGCACGAGCCCGGCTCGACCAGCGCGAACAGGCTGCGCGAGGACACGTCGATGCGGGCGAAGGTGCGGCGCATCATGCCCAGCGTCTCGCGGGCGAACCAGTGGTCCTGGTTGTTCAGCACGGCGGCGTCAGAGGCCAGCACAGCCGCGGCATCGCCCTCGGTCTTGAGCAGCCAGGTGCCGATCTCGAGTTCGTTGGTGCGCATGTGCAGGATGGCGTCGTCGAGTTCGCGGGTCATCGCCAGCGGGTACCAGTGGGCGCCTGCGGCCTCGATGCCGGCCTTGTCGGCGGCCACGGGGCCGGTGGGCGCCTTGACGGTGAAGGTGGCGGTGCGCTTGATGCGGTCGATCGCCACGCTCACGTAGGTGTAGCTCAGGCGGTCGGCGTCGATGGTGCGGTTCAGCGGGGTCAGCTGTACGCCCTTGGCGCCTTGCGGACGGTTGCTGCTGGCGGCCAGTTTCGTGGCACGCTCCTTGACCGCGTCCTTGAACACGGCGGGCTTGGCGATCGCGTCGACCAGGCGCCAGTCCACGGCCTTCTGGCCACGCACGCCTTCCTGGCTGGTGCAGAAGATGTCGGCCAGGTCGTGGCGCACATGGCGCTTGTCGGTCACGCGGGTCAGACCGCCAGTGCCGGGCAGCACGCCCAGGAGCGGCACCTCGGGCAGCGACACGGAGGAGGAGCGGTCATCGACCAGCACGATCTCGTCGCAGGCCAGGGCCAGCTCATAGCCACCGCCAGCGCAGGCGCCGTTGAGGGCCGCCACGAATTTCAGGCCGTTGTGCTTGCTCGAGTCTTCGATGCCGTTGCGGGTCTCGTTGGTGAATTTGCAGAAGTTGACCTTCCAGCCGTGGCTGGAGACGCCCAGCATGAAGATGTTGGCGCCCGAGCAGAACACGCGGTCACGCAGGCTGGTCACCACCACGGTGCGCACTTCGGGGTGCTCGAAGCGGATGCGCTGCAGCGCGTCGTGCAGCTCGATGTCCACGCCCAGGTCGTAGCTGTTGAGCTTGAGCTTGTAGCCCGGACGCAGGCCAGCGTCTTCATTGATGTTGATGCCCAGCGTGGCGATTTCGCCGTCAAAGGACAGGTTGATGTGCTTGTAGTGGGCGGGATTCGTTTGGTAATCCACGGTCAGGGCTGCGCTCATGAAGGTCTCCAAAAATGATTCGGGTCAAAATATGCACTCGACTGCATGCTGGGACGAAGTTTATTGCAGGTTTTGGCGGGGTGCAATATGCAATTTAATGCAGATTATCAGTATTTACCCTAGGAACTGAGCCCCAGGTGCTGCCGAACCGATTGGCGCAGCTGGGCAAAGGCCTGGTCTTCGTTGCCCAGGCTGGTGTTGACCGTGAGGTCGGCCTTGGAATAAAAGGCCGAGCGCCCCTCGAGGATGCGCTTGAGGTCTTCCATGGCCTCGCGGCTGGCGGCCATCGGCCGCATATCGCCTTGCGCGGCCACGCGGCCCATGTGGTCCTGCGCATCGGCCTGCAACCACACCGTGGTGCAGTGCGAGAGCAGCAGGTTGAAGTTGGCCGAATCCGACACGAGGCCACCGGGCGTCGCGATCACCACCTCGGGGTAGATCTGGATCGCCTCTTCGAGCGCACGCCGCTCGTAACGGCGGTAGGCGTTGGCGCCATAGAGGTTGTGGATCTCGCTGATCTGGCAGCCGGCGAACTGCTCGATCTCACGGCTGAGTTCGATGAAGGGGTAGCCCAGGTCCTTGGCCAGTCGCTGGCCCAGCGAGGTCTTGCCGGCACCGCGCAGGCCGATCAGGGCGATGCGCGCCTGGCGCTGCTGGGCGTTGCCGCCCTCGCCGAACATCTCGACGAGTTGCACGCGCGCGCGGCGCAGGTCGGCCTCGCTGCGCTTGGCCAGCAACTCGCGGATCAGCAGCCACTCGGGCGAAGAGGTGGTGATGTCGCCCAGCAATTCGGCCAGCGAGCACTGCAGCGCCTGCGCCACCTGCAAGAGCACCAGCACCGAGACATTGCCGGTGCCGTATTCGAGGTTGGCCAGGTGGCGTTCGGAGACCTCGGCCGCCACGGCCACCGCCCGGCGCGTCATGCCCTTGCGCGAGCGCAGGGTGCGCACCCGCTCGCCCAAGGCCACCAAAAACGGGCTGCGTTTGGCGTCTGCACTGTCGTTGTCGGTGTCGGTGGCTTCGATGTCCACCCATTCGGAAGTGCCCATGGTCTTGTCTTGAAATCGGTTGGGGCTGCGCCAAACCCAGAACACCCATCAGGGTAAACCCCGTGGATTGGCCTGTTCGCAAAACATGCACTTTAATGCATACTCCGCAGGACGCACGATAGTGCATTTATACCGCCAAGCCCGCCAAACGACCAGCGTTTTGTTGCACACCGGCGGGCCCACCCAGGCCAGACAGGACCGAACGACCATGACCACCCCTTTGCTCCCCAACTTTTTCGCCGGCCGCTGGCAAACCGGACAAGGCGCCGGCACCCCCTTGTTCGACCCGGTGCTGGGCACCGAGCTGGTCCGTGTCGGCAACGCCGGCATCGACCTGGCCGAAGGCTTTGCCTTCGCCCGCGAACATGGCGGCACTGCGCTGCGCGCCCTGAGCTACGGCCAACGCGCCGCCTTGCTCGCCAAAATCGCCGAGGTGCTGCAGGCCCACCGCGACGACCACTACGCGATCGCCACCGCCAACAGCGGCACCGTCGCCAAAGACTCGGGCGTGGACATCGACGGCGCGATCTTCACCCTGGGCTACTACGCCAAGCAGGGCGCGGCTTTGGGCGAAGCCAAGCTGCTGCTCGATGGCCAGCGCATCCGCATGGCCAAGGACCCGGCCTTTCAGACCCAGCACATCCAGGTGCCCACGCACGGCGTGGCCCTCTTCATCAACGCCTTCAACTTCCCCAGCTGGGGCCTGTGGGAAAAAGCCGCACCGGCCCTGCTCTCGGGCGTGCCGGTCATCGTCAAGCCGGCCACCGCCACCGCCTGGCTCACGCAACGCATGGTGAAGGACGTGGTCGACGCTGGCGTTCTGCCGGTGGGCGCGCTGTCGGTGATCTGCGGCTCGTCCGCAGGCCTGATGGACCAGCTGCAGCCCTTTGACGTGGTCAGCTTCACCGGCTCGGCCGAGACCGCCAAGCTGATCCGCGGCCACCGCGCCGTGAGCGCGCTGTCGGTGCGATGCAACATCGAGGCCGACAGCCTCAACAGCGCCCTGCTCGCCCCCAGCGCCAGCGCCGACAGCGAAGCGTTCAAACTCTTGGTGAGCGAGGTGGTGCGCGAGATGACGGTCAAGTCGGGCCAGAAATGCACCGCCATCCGCCGCATCTTTGTGCCCCGCGCACTCTACAAAGCGGCGGCCATGGCGATCGGTGCCAAGCTGGCCAAAATCACCGTCGGCAACCCGCGCAATGAGACCGTGCGCATGGGCGCGCTGGTCAGCCAGGAACAAAAAGCCAGCGTGCTGGCTGGCCTGGCCCAGCTGCAAACCGAAGCGGCCGTGCTGTTTGACGGCAACAGCAGCCCCCTGGTGGACGCCGAGGCCTCCAGCGCCTGCGTGGCGCCGGTGCTGCTCGGCACCGAAACGCCGATGTCAGCCCAGGTGCTGCACGCGGTCGAGGTCTTTGGCCCCGTGTCCACCCTCATGCCGTACGACAGCGTCGACCAGGCTTTCGCCATGATCCGCCGCGGCGAAGGCTCGCTGGTGTGCTCGGTCTACAGCGAAGACCCGGCCTTCACCGCCCTGGCCGCGGCCGAGCTGGCCAGCAGCCATGGCCGCGTGCACGCCATCTCGCCCGATGTGGCGGCTCTGCACAGCGGCCACGGCAACGTGATGCCGATGAGCCTGCACGGCGGCCCGGGCCGCGCGGGCGGGGGTGAAGAACTCGGAGGCCTGCGCGCGCTGAACTTCTACCACCGCCGCAGCGCTGTGCAAGGCAGCACGGTGGCTCTGGACCCACTGGCGGCGCAAGGCGCCATGCTGCCCCTGTGAGGCCCCGGGCCATCCCGCATCGACAAGCACACCACAACACGAAACACTGAACACCGAGGAGACAAACCCCATGAGCCACGTGAGCGCCCCCCCCGCCACCTTCAACTTCGCGCAGCACCTGATCGCAGCCAACGCCCAGCGCGCCCCCAAAACCGCCCTGATCGACGACGTCGGGCGCGTCAGCTACGGCGAACTGAGCGAGCAGGTGCGCCGCTTCGCCACGGGCCTGCGTGGCCTGGGCCTGCAGCGCGAAGCGCGTGTGCTGCTGCTGATGCACGACAGCAGCGACTGGGTGGTCGCTTTCTTGGGCGCGCTGTACGCGGGTGTGGTGCCGGTGGCCGTCAACACCCTGCTCACGGCCGAGGACTACGCCTTCATGCTGGCCAACAGCCGCGCCCAGGCGGCGCTGGTCTCGGGCGCCTTGCTGCCCACGCTGACGCAGGCCATGGCCCAGGGCGAGCACGAGGTGCGGCAGGTGGTGGTGTCGCGCGCCACAGGCCCGCTGGCCGCGGGCCAACACGGCATGGCCGATCTGATCGCGCAGTCGCAGCCCGGCCTGCCCACGCCCACCTCGGTCGACGAGCCCGGCTTTTGGTTGTATTCGTCCGGCTCGACCGGCAAGCCCAAGGGCACCGTGCACACGCACGGCAACCTGTACTGGACGGCCGAGCTGTATGGCAAGCCGGTGCTGGGCCTGCGCGAGAACGACACCGTGTTCTCGGCCGCCAAACTGTTCTTTGCCTATGGCCTGGGCAATGCCCTGACCTTCCCGCTCAGCGTGGGCGCGAGCGTGGTGCTGATGGCCGAGCGGCCCACGCCGCAAGCCACCTTCCAACGCCTGGTGGCGCACCAACCCACCGTGTTCTACGGCGCCCCCACCGGCTACGGCGGCATGCTGGCCAGCCCGGATCTGCCGGCCAAGAGCCAGGTGGCCCTGCGCCTGTGCTCGTCCGCAGGCGAGGCGCTGCCGCGCGACATCGGCGAGCGTTGGACCGCGCACTTTGGCTGCGAAATCATCGACGGCATCGGCTCGACCGAGATGCTGCACGTCTTCCTGTCGAACCGCCCGGGCGATGTGCGCTACGGCACCACCGGCAAGCCGGTCGACGGCTACGAGGTGGAGCTGCGCAACGAAGACGGCAGCGTGGTCAGCGGCCACGACCAGATCGGTGACCTTTACATCAAAGGCCCGAGCGCCGCGCTGATGTACTGGAACAACCGCGAAAAATCGCGCGACACCTTCCAGGGTCTCTGGACCAAGAGCGGGGACAAATACACGCGCGACATCGACGGCTACTACACCTACGCCGGCCGCAACGACGACATGCTCAAGGTCAGCGGCATCTACGTCTCGCCCTTCGAAGTCGAGGCCACCCTGGTGCAGCACCCGGCCATCCTCGAGGCCGCCGTGATCGGCAAGGAAGACAGCGATGGCCTGACCAAGACCAAGGCCTTCATCGTGCTCAAGGCTGGCCAACAGCTCAGCGAGGACGAGGTCAAGGCCTTCGTCAAAGAGCGCCTGGCGCCTTACAAGTACCCGCGCTTCATCGAGTTCGTGAGCGAGTTGCCCAAAACCGCGACCGGCAAGATCCAGCGCTTTCGGCTGCGCGATTTGGAAAAATCGCCCCGTTAAGTGTCTTTGCTGATCTTGATGCTCGGGAACTTGCTCGAAAAGTCCTTGGCCTTGGCCGCCACCTTGATCGCCACCTGGCGCGCCACGGCCTTGTAGATGCCCGCCACGTCGCTGTCCGGGTCGGACACCACCGTGGGCTTGCCGGTGTCGGCCTGCAAGCGGATCTGCATGTTCAGCGGCAGGGCCCCCAGGTAGTCGATGCCTTTTTCCGCCGCGTAGCGCTTGCCACCGCCTTCGCCAAAGATGTGCTCGACATGGCCGCAATTCGTGCAGACGTGCACCGCCATGTTCTCGACCACGCCCAGGATGGGCACACCGACCTTCTCGAACATGGCCACGCCTTTGCGCGCGTCCAAGAGCGCGATGTCCTGCGGCGTGGTGACGATCACGGCGCCGGTCATGGGCACGCGCTGGGACAGGGTCAGCTGGATGTCGCCGGTGCCGGGCGGCATGTCCACCAGCAGGTAATCCAGGTCTTTCCAGTTGGTCTGGCGCAGCAGCTGCTCGAGTGCCTGGGTGGCCATGGGGCCACGCCAGATCATGGCCTCGTCCTGATCCACCAAGAAGCCGATCGACATGACCTGCACGCCGTAGTTCTCCAGCGGCTCCATGTTCTGGCCGTCCAGGCTCTCGGGCCGGCCCTCGATGCCCATCATCATGGGTTGGCTCGGGCCATAGATGTCCGCATCCAAAATGCCCACGCGCGCACCCTCGGCGGCCAGCGCCAGCGCCAGGTTCACCGCGGTGGTGCTCTTGCCCACGCCCCCCTTGCCCGAGGCCACGGCGATGATGTTCTTCACCTGCGGCAGCAGCGCCACGCCGCGCTGGGCCGCATGGGCGATGATCTTGCTGTGCACATTGGCCGACACATTGCTGACCCCGGCCACGCCCTTGGCGGCGGCGATCAGGGCCTGGCGCAAAGCCGGGATCTGGCTCTTGGCCGGGTAGCCCAGCTCCACCTCGAACGACACCTCGCCACCCTCGACCTGGAGGTTTTTGAGCTGCTTGGTGGAGACAAAGTCCTTGCCGGTGTTGGGGTCGACAACGCTTTGCAGGGCTTGGAGGAGTTGTTCTGGGGTGGCCATGGGGAAACTTCCGAAAGAGGCGGGCAGTGTAGCCACAACTCATAAAATCGGGGATTACCCCTGACCAAAGACCCTGCCCATGTCCGCAGCATCCCGCCAGCTTTTCGTCACCACCGCCTTGCCGTACGCCAACGGCAACTTCCACATCGGCCACATCATGGAGTACATCCAGGCCGACATCTGGGTGCGGACGATGCGCATGCAGGGCCATGAGGTGCACTTTGTGGGCGCCGACGACGCGCACGGCGCGCCCATCATGATCGCGGCCGAAAAGGCGGGCGTCACGCCGCAGCAGTTCGTCGCCAACATCGCGGCCGGCCGCAAGCCCTATCTGGACGGTTTTCACATCGCCTTCGACAACTGGCACAGCACCGACGGCCCGGAAAACCACGAACTGGCCCAGACCATCTACCTGGCGCTCAAACAGAACGGCCTGATCGAAAGCCGCACCATCGAGCAGTTTTATGACCCGGACAAGGGCATGTTCCTGCCCGACCGCTTCATCAAGGGCGAATGCCCCAAGTGCGGCGCCCAGGACCAGTACGGCGACAACTGCGAAAGCTGCGGCGCCGTCTACGCGCCGACCGAACTCAAAAAGCCCTACTCGGCCCTCTCGGGCGCCACGCCGGTGCTGCGCACGTCCGAGCACTTCTTCTTCAAACTCTCGGACCCGCGCTGCCTGGACTTCCTGGCCCAGTGGACCAACAGCGGTGCGGTGCAGGCCGAAGTGCTCAACAAGATCGCCGAATGGATCAAACCCGGCGAAGACGGCAAGCCCAAGATGGGCGACTGGGACATCTCGCGCGACGCGCCTTACTTCGGCATCGAGATCCCCGACGCACCGGGCAAGTACTTCTATGTGTGGCTGGACGCGCCGATCGGTTACCT
>JBDLTR010000117.1:0-31268 GCA_039805705.1 Pseudomonadota bacterium | reverse complement strand
AACCGTAGACGCCCGAAGACAGCTTGAGGTTCATGTCGCTCCAGGCGTGGGCGTATTCATACCCCTGCACAAACAGGAACACGACACCCAGCAACACCGTCAGCCACATGAAGCGGATGGTCTTGGCACGCTCACCGTGCTGCAGCGCATGGTGGGCAATCGTCAGGGTCACGCCCGAGGTCAGCAGCAAGGCGGTGTTGATCGTCGGCAACCAGAAAGGGGTCATGACCTGGAAGGGCTCGACGATGCCGGCCGGCGAGGCCGTCATGCCGGCAGCCAGCGTGGGCCACACGGCTTTGAAGTCGGGCCACAGCAGGGCGTTGTCCAGGCTGCCCAGGGCCGGCACCGAGTGCGCGCGCGTCCACCACAGCGCCGAGAAGAACGCGCCGAAGAACATCACTTCCGAGAAGATGAACCAGGTCATGCTCCAGCGGTAGGACAGGTCGATCTTGCGGCCATACAAGCCCCCTTCGCTCTCGGCGATGGCTTCCTTGAACCACTGGTAGAGCACCACCAGCCACCACACCAGGCCCAGCAGCAGCGAGTACTTGCCCCACTCGGCGCCATTGATCCACTGACCAGCCCCCAGGATCACGAAGAACAAGCCAATCGAGGCCATGACGGGGTGCCTGGATTCGTGCGGTACATAGTAATAAGGCGTGCTGCCGTGTGTGGTGGAACTCATGGAGGACTCCTGCTTTTGCTTTCTGGTGAAACTGAAATGCCTGAATGCTTAAAAACCGGTGGGCTGCTGCGCCACCCAGTTGACCAGGGCCAACAGCCCCAGCACAAACAACAAGGCCAGCACCAAACCCACCGCGATCAGGTGGATCGGGTTGAGCTGGGCCACGTCTTTTTGAAATTCGCTGCGGCTACGCAGGCCGATGAAGGACCACAGCACCGCCTTGACGGTGCGCAGCAGCGAGCCTGGCCGCTGGTGAGGAGGCTGCCGATCGCTCACAGCGCGGTCCTCACGGGGGCCGACTGCGCCACAGGCGCGGCCGGTGTGCCGCTGCCCACCTCAAAGAAGGTGTAGGACAGCGTGATGGTGCTCACGTCTTTGGAGAGCTTGGGGTCGATCACAAAGGCCACCGGCCATTGTTTTTTCTCACCCGGCGCCAGCGTGTACTGGTTGAAACAGAAACACTCGAGCTTGTTGAAATGGGCGGCCGCCTGCCGGGGTGCATAGCTGGGGATGGCCTGCGCGGCCATGGTGCGGCTTTGCACGTTCTGGAACTCGTACATCACGGTGACCAGCTCACCCGGGTGCACCTGCATGGAACGCGTCTGGGGTTTGAATTCCCACGGGCCACGGGCGTTTGCATCGAACTCGACGGTGATGGTGCGCGAGGTGTCCACCTGCGTGTTGGCCACTTGCGCGCGCGCCGAGCGGCCCGGGATGTCGCGCTCGGACAGCGCCAACACATTGACACCGGTCAGCTCACAAATGTGCTTGTAGATCGGGATCAAGGCGTAGCCAAAGCCGAACATGCCGACCGTGATCACGATCAGCTTGCCCAGCATCTGGAAATTGGCGCCACGCAGGTTCATGGTGCAAAACCGCTCAGTGGCCCAGCAGCGCGATCTTGGCGACGAAGCCCAGGGCGAAAGCCAGGGCCACCGAAGCCAGGATCAGGGCCAGGCGCACATTGTTCTTGCGTTGCTCTTCAGGCGTCATGGCCCTGGGTCCCTCAGCCGATCACGCGGGTGGCGGTTTCGTCGAGCTTGGGCGGGTTTTCGAAGGTGTGGAAGGGCGCCGGCGAGGGCACTTCCCACTCCAGGCCTTCGGCCGCTTCCCAAGGACGCTGCGGGGCCTTCTCACCCTGACCGCGCATCAGCGGGATCACGATGAAGACGAAGAAGTAGATCTGCATCAGACCGAAGCCGAAAGCGCCGATCGACGACAGCATGTTGAAGTCCGCAAACTGCAGCGGGTAGTCGGCATAGCGGCGCGGCATGCCCGCCAGGCCCAGGAAGTGCTGCGGGAAGAAGGTGACGTTGAAGAACACCAGCGACAGCCAGAAGTGGATCTTGCCGCGGGTTTCGTTGTACATCACACCGGCCCACTTGGGTGCCCAGTAGTAGAAGCCACCGAACAGGCCGAACAGCGAACCGGCCACCATGGTGTAGTGGAAGTGCGCGACCACGTAATAGGTGTCGTGCAGCTGCTGGTCCAGCGGGGCCATCGACAGGATCAGACCGGTGAAGCCGCCCATGGTGAACACGAAGATGAAGCCCACGGCCCACAGCATCGGGGTCTCGAAGGTCATCGAACCCTGCCACATGGTCGCGATCCAGTTGAACACCTTCACGCCGGTCGGGATGGCGATCAGCATGGTGGCGTACATGAAGAACAGCTGGCCCGTCACCGGCATGCCGGTGGTGTACATGTGGTGGGCCCACACGATGAAGGACAGGATGGCGATCGAAGCGGTGGCGTAAACCATGGAGGTGTAGCCGAAGAGCTTCTTGCGCGCAAAGGTCGGGATGATCTGGCTGACGATGCCAAAAGCCGGCAGGATCAGGATGTAGACCTCGGGGTGGCCGAAGAACCAGAAGATGTGCTGGTACATCACCGGGTCACCACCGCCGGCAGGGTTGAAGAAGCTGGTGCCAAAGTGGCGGTCGGTCAGCGTCATGGTGATGGCGCCGGCCAGCACCGGGATCACGGCGATCAGCAGGTAGGCGGTGATCAGCCAGGTCCAGGCGAACATCGGCATCTTCATCAGCGTCATGCCCGGGGCGCGCATGTTGAGGATGGTCACGATGATGTTGATCGAACCCATGATGGACGAAGCGCCCAGGATGTGCATGGCAAAAATGCCGGCGTCCATGGAGGGGCCCATCTGCAACGTCAGCGGCGCGTACAGCGTCCAGCCGGCAGCGGGCGCGCCGCCGGGCATGAAGAAGGAACCGGCCAGCATGATGGCGGCCGGGATCATCAGCCAGAAGCTGAAGTTGTTCATGCGGGCGAACGCCATGTCGGAGGCACCGATCTGCAGCGGCAGCATCCAGTTCGCGAAACCCACGAAGGCCGGCATGATGGCGCCGAACACCATGATCAGGCCGTGCATGGTGGTGAACTGGTTGAACAGTTCGGGGTTGACGATCTGCAGGCCGGGGTAGAACAGCTCGGCGCGGATCATCATGGCGCAGATGCCGCCAATGATCAGCATGGCAAAGCTGAACAGCAGGTACAGGGTCCCGATGTCCTTGTGGTTGGTCGCAAAGACCCAGCGACGCCAGCCCGAAGGTGCGTGACCGTGGTCGTCGTGAGCGTGATCGTGGTGGTCGAGAACGGCACTCATCTTGACTTCCTCTTTACTAAATGCGGTACAGGCTTACTTGCGGGCGGCCAGCACTTCGGCCGGCTGCACAATTTGCCCGGTCTTGTTGGACCAGTTGTTCTTGGTGTAGGTGATCACGGCCGCGATGTCGGTGTCCGACAGCTGCTTCCAGGCGGGCATGGCGCCGTTGTTCTGGCCATTGAGCAGCACCGCGATCTGCTTGGACTTGTTGGCATCGAGCACCACCGGCGAGCCGTCCACCGGCTTGATCGGGCCCGCGCCCTTGCCGTTGGCCTGGTGGCAGGCCGCGCAGTTGGCGGCATAGACCTTCTCGCCACGCTTGGCCAGGTCGTCGAGCGCCCACACCTTGGACGGGTCATCGGCCTTGGCGGCCAGTTTCTTCTTCTCGCCTTCGACCCACTTGGAATAGTCTTCGGCGTTCAGCACCTTGACGTGGATCGGCATGTAGGCGTGCTCTTTGCCGCACAGCTCCACGCACTGGCCGTAAAAATCGCCGGTCTTGTCGGCGCGGAACCAGTTGTCGCGCACGAAGCCGGGGATCGCGTCTTGCTTGACACCAAAGGCCGGGATCATCCAAGCGTGGATAACGTCGTTGGCGGTGGTGATGATGCGCACCTTCTTGCCGACCGGCACCACCAGCGGGTTGTCCACTTTCAGCAGGTAGTTGTCGCCGCTGGGCTTGCCCGAGTCGGACATGGCGCGGTGGCTGGTGTCGAGCGTGGAGATGAAGCCGATGCCTTCGCCCTCGCCCTTGAGGTAGTCGTAACCCCACTTCCACTGGTAACCGGTGATCTTGATCGTCAGGTCAGCGTTGCTGGTGTCTTTCTGGGCGACCAGCACCTTGGTGGCGGGCAGCGCCATGCCGATCACGATGAGGAAGGGCACCACCGTCCAGGCGATTTCCACGGCCACCGAATCGGTGAAGGTGGCGGGCTTGTAGCCCTTGGATTTGCGGTGCTTGAGGATGGAATAGAACATCACACCGAACACCAGCACAAAGATCACCGTGCAGAGGATGAGCATGAACCAGTGCAGGCCTTGCTGGGCCTCGGCGATCTTGCTGACGGCGGGCGCCAGGTTGAGCTGGTTGACCGCGGGACCGCCGGGCAGGTCGTTGACGGCGTAGGCGGCTGTCGACAGCGCCATGCCGGTGAAGATGCCCGCACGGGACAGCAGCGAAGCCAGTTTTCTGGAAATGTTCTTCATGGTACTCACAAACTTCCAAGTCTCGGTTGATCCCACACCTTCAGTCCCTGGCCTGTTGGGCCCTGGACCGGGCCTCACGCCGTGCGCAAAGCCCGTCTGATTTCCCCCGCCAGCACCTGGCGGAGTTCGGGGCGCACAAAGCGCCCCACTTCCATCGTGCACCCCCGCGCGGTCAGCTCGATCAGGCTGCGTTCGCCGGCCTGGGGCTCGACACGAACCCACTGCCGCTCGAACTCGGCCCGCTCGCGGCGTCCCGCCGTTTCGCGTTCCACCACCAGGCTGGTGCCTTGCAGGGAAATCCATTCGCCATCGGTCGCGTGCCGCGCATAGACCACAAAGGCCACACCGACCGCGAGCAGTTCCAGCCCGGCAAACGCCAACACCAAGGTGGCGCCCTGCAGCCAGAAGAACACGCCGATCGTGAGGGAGACCCCGCACAACATCAGGTACACCATGCCCAGCTGGCGTGGTGTCACCGAGCAATTACGCCGCAGCTTCCAGCTGATGCTGTGCCCCGACACGTTCGCAAAATGGTAGGCAGGATGCGCCACAGCGAAACCCTCAATAACCCTGTACCCCGCACGCGGCAGGCAGATGAAATTCGGGCGGATTCTACCCGACTTGCGCAGGGCTTTTGATTTTTCTCAAAGCTTACACACGCGGGCTGCGGCGCTGTGCCAGCATTTGACGCATGTCATCCAATCCGATCTGACTTTCGGGCAGCATGCGAGGGCGTCCCACGGGTTTGAGCGCATGCCCGTAAATGACCTCAAAGGTCAGCTGAAAACGGCCTTCTGCGGTGCGTGGCGCATGCGCCGCCAAGGCCTGGCGCCACTGCTGTGCCCAGCCGCGGCCGCGCAACCCCGGCCAACGCGCCACATGGAAATTGCGCCCCAACTCGCGCAGCTCCTGCACCAGGCGCTCGGGCGTTTCGTACGTCAGGGTGATGCGCTCCATGTCCATCACCGGCTCGGCAAAACCGGCCTGCACCAGCATGTCGCCCCAATCGTGCATGTCGGTGAAATCGTGGTGCGGCGCAGGCCAGCCCATTTGGGCATGCAGGGCGCGCAGCTCGCGCAGGCTGTCCGGTCCGAGACAAGAAAACATCAAAAAACCATCGGTCGCCAACGCACGGTGCCACTGCGCCAGCAAGGCCTGCGGATCGGCCACCTGGTGCAGCAGCATGTTGGCCCAGACCATCTGCACCGCCGCCTCGGGCGGCACGCCCTGCTGCACCGCGGGCCCCATCCAGCGCCCAGGTTGCCACCAGGCGGGGGTGGTGCTCGCCTGCAGCCGCCGCGCCTCTTGCGGCTGGGCGCAGACCTGCCAGACCGCGGCCCGCGGGTAGTGCGCGCGCAGGGCCTGGTGCGACTGCACACCGCCACGCCAAGGCGCCCAGTCGGCCCAGGCCTGGGGCTGCAAACGGATCAGGGGCAGCCGCTCTTGCATGCGCCGCGCCACTTCTTCGTGCAACCACGGCGAGGCCGGCAAGGCGCGCGCGGCCCAGCGCGCGGCAGCCGCGGGGTCGAGCGTTGGGGGTTTGTCGGGGCTGCTCATGGTCGGAGTGCGGCAGTATATTGGCCCGATGGGCGCGCATACAGGGTGGTGGCACAAAGCCTGGTCCCCGGTGTGGGCCCGGTGGGCGCAGCTGCCCAGCCGCTGCGCCATCTGCCAGGCGTGGCCGGCCCGGCCGCTCTGCGACGACTGCATCGCCCGCTTTGCCCAGCCCACCCCGCGCTGCCCGACATGCGCCCTGGGCTTGACCAGCGGCACTTGGCGCTGTGGCGCCTGCTTGCTGCAACCGCCACCCCTGGCGCAGTGCCTGTGCGCGGTCTCTTACGCCTGGCCCTGGCGCAGCCTGATCGCGCGCTTCAAATACCAGGCACAACCGGGCTGGAGCCACAGCCTGGCCCTGCTGATGCGCAGCAGCCATGGCGCCGAAGACCTGCTGCACGAGGCCGACGCGGTGCTGCCCATGCCGCTCTCGCGCGAGCGCTTGGCCGAACGCGGCTACAACCAATCCTGGCTGCTGGCGCGGCGGCTCGCCCCGCACAAGGCCGAGGCCCAGCTGCTGCTGCGCGTGCGCCACACGCCGCCCCAGCGCACCCTGCCACGCAGCGCGCGCCTGGCGAACCTGCATGGGGCGTTCGCCATCGAGCCCCTGCGAGCGCGGGAGGTGCCAGGCCGGCACCTGCTCCTGATCGATGACGTGATGACCAGCGGCGCTTCGCTGCACAGCGCCGCAATGACCCTGCTGCAGGCCGGCGCGGCACGCGTGAGCGCGCTGGTGCTGGCGCGCACCGAATCACACATGGACGACCGCCAGGACGACACCGAAAGCGCCTGAGGACCCGGCTGCGACAATCGGCACATGTTCAACATCGTCCTCGTCGAGCCTGAAATCCCGCCCAACACCGGCAACATCATCCGCCTGGCCGCCAACACCGGCTGCGCGCTGCACCTGGTCGAGCCACTGGGCTTTTCGATGGACGACAAGCTGATGCGCCGCGCCGGGCTCGACTACCACGAGTACGCCGAGGTCCAGCGCCACACGAACTGGGCCGCCTTTGTGGCGACGGCACAGCCGGATCCGGCACGCCTGTTCGCGCTGACCACGCGCGGCAGCCGGCATGCGCATGACCTGGCTTTTCGGCCGGGCGACTGGTTCGTGTTCGGCGCCGAAAGCCGCGGCCTGGCGCCCGAGCTGCGCGAGCAGTTCCCTGCTGCGCAACGCATCCGCCTGCCCATGCGCGAGGGCCAACGCAGCCTGAATTTGTCGAACGCCGTGGCGGTCACGGTGTTCGAAGCCTGGCGGCAAAACGGGTTTGCTGGCGCCATGCTGCCGCCTTGAACAAGGCCATTGGCTGCACTGTCATCCTCTGGCACTGCACCCGTCATCCTCTGGCTTGACCAGAGGATCCAGGTGTTTGCCTGGATGGCCCGATCAAGTCGGGCCATGACAGAGGGGAAAGTCAGGCCATGACAGAGGGGGAAGTCGGGCCCGGGCTTCAGGCGTAAAGCCGCGCCAGCGACTCGGCCACGCACACCGGCTTGTCAGTGCCTTCGCGCTCGACCGTGACCTGCCACTGGATCTGCAAGCCGCCGTCGATCGGCGTGGCTTCTTGCAGCAAGAGGTGGGCACGCACGCGGCTGCCCACCGGCACCGGGGCCGGAAAGCGCACCTTGTTCAAGCCGTAATTCACGCCCATGCGCGCCTCTTGCACACAGACCGCGTCGCCGAAAAACTTGGACAACAGGGACAAGGTCAAAAAGCCGTGCGCGATCGGCGCGCCAAACGGGCCTTGCCGGGCACGCTCGACGTCCACATGGATCCACTGCTGGTCGTGGGTGGCGTCGGCGAACTGCTGCACCTGTTCCTGGGTGATCGTCAGCCACTCGGTGGTGGCCACATGCTGGCCCACGCAGGCGGCCAGGTCGGAGAGTTGGGCGAAGACTTTCATGCGGCCACTGTAGGCAGGGCCTGCCCCGCAGGCTGTCGATGGCGCGACAGCGCTTGCCGCAGGTCATGACGGCCTTGGCCGCTTGGCGCCATACTGGGTCCATGGCCGACTTGCCCCCTCACCCCACGCCTGTCCACAACGGGACGGGCCTGAGCCAGCGCGAAGCCGCCGAGCGCCTGGCGAACGACGGGCCCAACGCACTGGACACCGAACCCGCGCGCGGCCCCTGGCAGCGCGCACGCGATCTGCTGCGCGAGCCCATGTTCGCCCTGCTGCTGCTTGCCGCCCTGCTCTACATCGCGCTGGGCGACCTGACCGAGGGCCTGACGCTGGCGGTCTTTGTGCTGGCGGTGCTGGTGCTCACCTTCTACCAGGAAGGCCGCGCGCAAGCCTCGCTGCAGGCGCTGCGCCAACTCACCCAGGCACAAGCGCGGGTCTGGCGCGACGGGCAGGTCCAGCGCATCGCCGCGCGCGAGGTCGTCGTCGGCGACCTTTTGCTGCTGGCCGAAGGCGACCGCATCGCCGCCGACGCCCGCGTGCTGCAGGCCGAGAACCTGATGGTCGACGAGTCCCTGCTCACCGGCGAATCGCTGCCGGTGGGCAAACAAGCCGGCCCAGACGAGGCTCAGGCCAGCGCCCCCGGCGCGGCCGACAGCCCCAGCGTGTTCGCCGCCACCCATGTGGTGCGTGGCCAGGCGCTGGCCCGCGTCACCGCCACCGGGGCACGCACCGAAGTCGGCCGCATCGGCCAGGCCCTGGCCCACACGCCCCAGCCATCCACCCCTTTGCAGCGCCAGACCGCTGTGCTGGTGCGGCAGCTGGCCTGGGCAGTGGCGGCGCTGAGCGTGTTGATGGTGTTGACCCTGGGGCTGCGCCACGGCGATTGGGTGGCCGCCCTGCTCGCCGGCATCGCGTTGGCCATGGCGGCGCTGCCCGAGGAATACCCGGTGGTGCTCGCCCTGTTCCCCGCCCTGGGCGCACGCCGGCTCACGCGCGAAGGGGTGCTGGCGCGCCGCATCAACGCCATCGAAACCCTGGGCGCGGTCAGCGTGCTGTGCACCGACAAGACCGGCACCCTCACGCAAAATCGCATGACCGTCAGCGCCCTGGCCACCGGCCCCGCCAACGCACCGCAGGTGCTGCAGTGGCCGGGCCAGAACGTGCCGGTGGTGGGAGACCTGTTTCACCCGCTGCTCGAACACGCGATCTTGGCCAGCGCGCCCGAACCCTTCGACCCGATGGAGCACGCTTTTCACCGCATGGGCAGCGAGCACCTGCCCGACACCGAACACCTGCACCCGGACTGGACCCTGGTGCACAGCTACCCGCTCAGCCCCGCGCTGCCGGCCATGACCCAGGTCTGGCGCCCCCGCGATGCAGAGGGGCCCGAGGCGCGGCACAGCGTCTCGGTCAAAGGCGCGCCCGAGGCGGTGATGGATTTGTGCCACCTGGGCACCGAAGACCGCCGGCGCTGGCTCGCGGTGGTCGAGCGCATGGCCGCCGACGGCCTGCGCGTGCTGGCCGTGGCGCGCGGCCAGGCGGACGGCCAGGCGCTGCCCGACAGCGCGCACGCGCTCGACTTTGAATGGCTGGGCCTGGTCGGCCTGACCGACCCCTTGCGCCCCAACATCCAGGACGCCGTGGCGCAGTGCCGGCAGGCCGGCATCCGCATCGTCATGATCACCGGCGACTACCCCGCCACCGCGCGCGTGATCGCACGCCAGGCCGGACTGCCCGACGGCGAGGTGCTGACCGGCGCCGAGCTGCAGCAACTCGATGACGCTGCGCTGCAAGCGCGCTTGCCCCGTGTGAGCGTGTGCGCGCGCATCACCCCCACCCAAAAGCTGCGCCTGGTGCAGGCCCTGCAAGCCCAGGGCGAGGTGGTGGCCATGACCGGCGACGGCGTGAACGACGCGCCCGCCCTGCGCGCCGCGCACGTGGGCATCGCCATGGGCCTGCGCGGCACCGATGTGGCGCGCGAAGCCGCCGCCCTGGTGCTGGTGGACGACCGCTTTGGCGCCATCGTGCGCGGCATCGGCACTGGCCGGCGCATCTTCGACAACCTGCGCCAGTCGATGCGCTACATCTTCGCCATCCACATCCCGATCGTGCTGCTGGCCCTGTGGCCGCTGCTGGGCGGGCCCAGCCTTTTGCTGCCGATCCACCTGGCCCTGCTCGAACTCGTGATCGACCCGGCCTGCGCCATCGCCTTCGAGAACCAGCCGGCCGCCGCCAACACCATGCGACGGCCACCGCGCGACACGCGCCAGGCCCTGTTTGGCGCGCGCGATGTCGGCCACGCCCTGGCGCAAGGCCTGGCGCTGAGCGCCGCCATCGCACTCGCCCTGGGCTGGGCGCTGCACAGCGGCGGCTGGACCCTGGCCAGCCCCGAGGTGCGCAGCCTCACGCTGGCCACGCTGGTGCTGGGCAATGCGGTGCTGGTGCTCTGGCGGCCCGGCGCGCTGCGCCTGGCCAACCCGGTGGCCTGGGCCCTGAGCCTGGCCGCGGTGGCGGTGCTGGCCGCGCTCATGCACCTGCCCTGGTCGGCCCAGGCCCTGCGCCTGGCCGCGCTGCCGGCGCTGGGCTGGGCGGTGGCAGCCGGCTGCAGCCTGCTGGCGGTGGCCGGGGTCACGGTGCTGACACAGCGCGTTTTTATAATGGGCCGATGAGCGCGCGCACCCTCTCCCGCACCCACCGCTGGCTGGCCGGCCTGCTGGTCTGCGTGCTTGCGCTCGCGCCTTTCCTGCACGGGCACATCGGCATTTCGCACGAATCGGGCTTCCACATCGACGGCCTGCACGCGGTGCAGCACCCGGACCACAGCCCCCAAGCCAGCCTGCAGGCCAGCGACGACGAGTCGCTCGCGCTCGGCGTGGGCACGGTGCGTCCCCCTTCCGAAGACGGTGCCACGCTGTGGTGGCCGCTGGCCTTGCTGCTGGTGCTGCCGCTCTTGCCCCGCCTGCCCACGGGGCAGGCCCTGACCCCGGCCCCGCGCTGGCTGGCCCGTGCGCTCTACCGGGTGGGCTCGCCGCCCCCCAGCCTGGCGCCGCCCGCGGCCTGAGCCTCTCAGGCTCCCAAGCCACACGCGCCGCTTGCCCGGGGCATCCTCGGACTGGATCCGAGGCCCCATGGACAGCCCGGTCCAGCCGGGCCATGACACCGCTTCGAGCGGCACCACCGACCCGCTCTGTTTTCGCCTTTGGAGGCCACCATGTGCCGACTTCTTTTGGGCAGCCTGCTGCTCAGCGCCAGCCCCCTCTTGCTGGCCCAAAGCCCCACCCTGCCCCAGGCCCTGAGCCTGGACGCCCAGCAACAAGCCGCCCTGGGGGTGCGCACCAGCGCCATCCAAAGCGCGCGCGCCAACCAGTTGCTCGCGGCCGCCACGGTCACCGTGCCGCCAGGGCAAGAGGTCACCGTGGCCGCGCCCATGGCCGGCGTGATCGCGCGGCTGGACGCCGGCCTGGGCGACACGGTGCGCAGCGGCGCGCCGCTGGCCCAGTTCAGCAGCCCGCAACTGGCCGACGCGCTGCGCCAGCTGCGCGAAGCCGAGCTCGACGCGCGCAACGCCCAGGCCGCGCTGGCGCGCGAGCAGGCCATGCACGACGAAGGCATCATCCCCACCGCCCGGCTGCAGATCACCCAGAACCGCCAGCGCGCGGCCGAGGCCGCTCTGCAAGCGCAGCAAGGCGCGTTGCGCGCCTCCGGCCTGACGACCAGCGCGCGCGACTTCGCCAGCGGCCAGATCGTGGCGCCGCGCGCGGGCAGCGTGGTCGAGGTGCAGGCCAGCGTGGGCCAGCGCGTCGAAGCCGGGGCGGTCTTGTTCCGCATCGCCGACCTGCGCCAGCTGCAACTGGACATCACCCTCTCGGGCGACAAGGCCGCGCGCCTGCGCGTGGGCGACGAGGTCAGCGTGCCCAGCCATGGCGCCCGCGCCACGCTGGTCGGCATTGGCCGCAGCCTGGATGCTTCGCAACAAGCGCATGCCCGCGCCCGTGTGAGCAACCCCGGCCGCCTGCAGGTCGGGCAGGCCCTGCAGGTGGAACTGCATCCCCAGCTGGCCACAGGCCCGGCGGGCAAGGACAGCCCCGCCTGGCAGGTGCCGGCGCGCGCGCTGCTGCAGCTGCACGGGCAAAGCTGGGTGCTGGTGGCCACCCCACAAGGCTTTGCGCCGACCGCGGTGCAGGTGCTCTCGGCCAACGACGAACTGGCCACGGTGCAAGGCGCCTTGAAGGCCGAACAACGCGTGGCCAGCAGCGGCCTGGCGGCACTGCGCCCGCTGCTCTTCAAGGATCAGTGAGATGAACACCCTGATCCACCTGGCGCTGCGCCACCGGGGGCTGACGCTGCTGCTGACCGCGGTGCTGGCCCTGGCCGGGCTGCGCGCCTGGCAACAGCTGCCCATCGACGCCTTCCCCGACATCTCGCCCACGCAGACCAAGATCATCCTCAAGATCCCGGGCATGACGCCCGAAGAGGTGGAGCTGCGCGTGGTGCGACCGATCGAGCAGGAACTGCTGAGCATCCCGCACAAGCGCATGGTGCGCTCGGTCTCCAAATACGGCATCGCCGACATCACGCTGGACTTCGACGAAGGCACCGACATCTACTGGGCGCGCCAGCAGGTCAGCGAGCGCCTGGCCGGCGTCATGGGCGAGCTGCCCGCCGGTGTGGGCGGGGGCCTGGCGCCGATCACCACGCCGCTGTCCGAGCTTTACATGTTCACGCTCGAAGGCGATTTCAGCCTGGCCGAAAAGCGCCGCGTGCTCGACTGGACCATCCGCCCCGAGCTGCGCACCGTGCCCGGCGTGGCCGAAGTCAACGCCCTGGGCGGTGAGGTCCAAACCTTCGAGGTGGTGCCACGCCCCGAGCGCATGGCCGCACTCGGTGTGGCCATGGCTGACCTGCGGCAGGCGCTGGCGGCCAACAACAGCAACGACGGCGCTGGCCGCATGAGCGCGGGCGAGACCTCGCTGGTGGTGCGCGTCGAGGGTGCGGTGCGCACGCTGGACGACCTGCGCGCGATCCGCATCGACGCGCCGCGCAGCCGCGGCCAGGTGCTGCTCGAAGACATCGCCACCGTGCGCACCGGCGCGCTCACCCGCTACGGCGCGGTCACGCACGACGGGCGCGGCGAGGCGGTGCAGGGCCTGGTGCTGGGCCTGCGCGGCGTCAACGCGCGCGAGCTGGTCACGGCGCTCGACGAACGCATCGCCAGCCTGCAGCCGCGCCTGCCCAAGGGCATGACGATTCGCACCTTCTACAACCGGGGTGAACTGGTGTCCCGCGCCGCCGGCACCGTGATCAAGGCCCTGGCCGAAGCCGCGGTGCTGGTCTGTGTGGTGCTCTACGCCTTCCTGGGTGGCCTGCGCGCGGCGCTGGTGGTGGCGGTCTCTCTGCCCTTGTCGCTGCTGGCCACGTTCCTGCTCATGCAGGCCACCGGCATCACCGCCAACCTGATGAGCCTGGGGGGCCTGGCGATCGCGCTGGGCATGCTGGTCGACGCCTCGGTGGTGGTGGTCGAAAACATCGAAAGCCAGCTCGCCAGCCACGCCCATGCGCGTGAAGTGACCATGACCGAGCGCGTGCTGCACGCGGTGCGCCAGGTGGTCCAACCGGTGGTCGCCGGGGTGGTCATCATCGGCGTGGTGTTCCTGCCGCTGCTGACGCTGCAAGATTTGGAGGGCAAGCTGTTCTCGCCGGTGGCGCTGACCATCGTGATGGCGCTGGGGGCCTCGCTGGTGATCGCTTTCACCGCGATCCCGGTGCTGGCCTCGATCGCGCTGCGCGTGCAAGGCGCGCACGAACCGGCCCTGATGCGGCGTGTGCTCGCCGGCTATGTGCGGCTGCGCGACGCCTGCTGGCAACGCCCGCGCTGGCTGTATGGCGCGGCCATCGGCGCGCTGCTGCTCTCGGGGGGGCTCTACACCCAGATCGGCAAGACCTTCATGCCCACGCTCGACGAGGGCGACATCCTGGTGCAGCTGCAAAAAGACCCTTCGATCACGCTCGATGGCTCGCTCGAGCTCGACACACGGGTGCAACAGGCCATCCTGGCCCAGGTGCCCGAGGTGCAGGCCATCGTGGCGCGCGCGGGCTCGGACGAGCTGGGCCTGGACCCGATGGGCCTGTACGAGACCGACACCTTCCTGGTGCTCAAGCCCAAGGACCAGTGGCGTGGCGACAAAGAAGTCATCGTCAAGGCCTTGCGCGAGGTGCTCGAGGGCTTCCCGGGCCTGGTCTACGGTTTCACCCAGCCGATCGAGATGCGGATTTCCGAAATGCTGACCGGCACGCGCGGCGATGTGGCGATCAAACTCTTCGGCCACGACCTGGGCCAGCTCGCGCAAACCGCGCAACGCGTGGCCGAGGCGGTGCGCGGCGTGAGCGGCGCGGCCGAGGTGATCGCGCCCAAGGCCGAGGGCATGCCCTACCTCACGGTGGCGCTGCGCCGCCACGCCATCGGCCAGGCGGGCCTGAGCGTAGAGGGCGTGCAACAAGCGTTGCGCCAGCACATCGAAGGCGAGACCGTCGGCGTGGTGCTCGAAGGCGGCATCCGCACCCCGCTCACGCTGCGCGGCAACGAGCCGCTGCGCCACAGCGTGGAGAGCCTGCGCAACCTGCCGATCAGCGCGCCCAATGGCCAGGCCTGGCCCGCCAGTGCCCTGGCCGACATCGCCCAGATCGACGGCCCGATCCGCATCGACCACGAACTCAGCCAACGCCTGACCACCATCCAGGTGGCGGTCGAGGGGCGCGACCTGACCGGCTTTGTGCAAGACGCACAAAAGGCCGTGACCGCGCTGGGCTTGCCGCCCGAGATCCGCGTGGTCTGGGGCGGCCAGTTCGAAAACCAGCAACGCGCCGCCGCGCGCCTGGGCCTGGTGATCCCGGCCGCGCTGGGTTTGATCTTTTTGATCCTGAGCCTGACCTTCGGCTCGGCGCGCCAGGCCGCCATCGTCTTCGTCAACATCCCGTTTGCGCTGATCGGCGGCGTGGTGGCGCTGGCGCTCTCGGGTCAATACCTGTCGGTGCCGGCCTCGGTGGGTTTCATCGCACTCTTGGGCATCGCGGTGCTCAACGGCGTGGTCATGGTCACGCACTTCAACGAGCGCCTGGCCAACGGCGAAGCGCTGGCGACCGTGGTGCGCCTGGGGGCCGAGCGGCGCCTGCGCCCGGTGCTGATGACCGCCACCATCACCGCGTTGGGCATGATCCCGCTGCTGTTCGCCACCGGGCCCGGCTCGGAGATTCAAAAGCCACTGGCGATCGTGGTGACGGGCGGCCTGGTCAGCGCCACGCTGCTCACGCTCTTGCTCTTGCCCCTGATCTTTGAACGCTGGAGTGAACGATGAACCGCACACGATGCTTCCTCTTCGGGCTCAGCGCCCTCTGCGCGGTCAGCACCTGGGCCGCCGAGGCCTCGGCTTTCGACGCCTGGTTGCCCGGCTCGGCCCAGGTGGCACCGGTGTTGCAGGCCAGTCCCGCGATCCAGGCTGCGCGCGCGCAGCAGGAGGCGCGGCAGCAGCGTGCACGCGGCGTCGAGGCCGGCAGCGCCGAATGGACGGTCCGTCTGAACCAGCAGCAACGCCGCGCGCAAGACCCGAGCACGCAGCGCTTTGCCGAAACCACGCTCGCGCTCGAGCGCCCGCTGCGCCTGTGGGGCAAGGCCGATCTGGACGCGCAACTGGCCACGCAAGACCGCGAGATCGCGCGCATTGGCCTGGCCGATGCCATGCACGAGACCAGCCGCCAGCTCTTGCAGCAATGGTTCGGTGCCCTGCGGGCAAAGCTCGAGGTGGACAACGCCGCGCGCGAGCTCGAGCTGGCCGCCACGCTGCAGCGCCAGGCCCAGGTGCGTTTGCGCCAGGGCGACATCTCGCGCCTGGACGCGGGCCTGGCCGATGCCGAGTGGCAGCGCGCCCAGGCGGCGGCGGCCTTGGCCCAGGTGCAGCAGGCCAGCGCGCTGGCGCAGTTGCAGCGTCTGTACCCGGGCCTGCCCACACCGCGCTGGCCCGAACGGGCCACGCCCAAGCCCGTTGGCGATGCCGCGTTCGCGCCCGCGCTGCAGGACTTTTTGCAACACCAGCACGAGCTCAACCTGCTCAAGTCCGAGGTGCAGCGCCAGCAGCTGCTGGCCGATCGGCTCGAGCGCGATCGCCGGCCAGACCCCACGGTCGGCCTGTATGGCGCGCGCGAACGTGCCGGGGCCGAGCAGCTGCTGGGCGTGACGCTGGCGCTGCCGCTGTCGGGCGTGTACCGCGACAGCCTGGCCCTGAGCGCACGCGCCGAGGCCGAGTCGGGCCGCCAGCGCGTGCAGCTGCGCCAGCAGCAGCTGAGCGCCGACTTCGAATCGCGCTGGCGCCAGGTCGAGCAGCAAGCGCTGGCACTGCAGGCCTTGCGCCAGGCGGCGGCCACGCAGCGCGAAGCCGCCGACAAATCCTTCAAGGCCTACAGCCTGGGCGAGCACAGCATGACCGAGCTGATCCAGAACCGGCGCCTGGCCAAAGAACAGCAACTGGCCAGCGACCGGCTGCTGCTCGAACTGGTGCAGGCCCAGGCGCTGATCGCGCTGGACCGGCACCAGCTGTGGGACCTGGATGACTGAGTGAGCGCGGCGGGCGGGGAACACTGGCGGCCTTCGCGTTCGCCTGGAGCCCCGCCCCGATGAAAGCCCGCCCCCTGCTGTTCCACGACGCCGCGCGCGACAAAATCCGCCGCGGTGTGGATGCGCTGGCCGAAGCGGTCAAGGTGACCATGGGCCCGCGCGGCCGCACGGTGATCCTGGACCGCGAATTCGGCCCGCCGCAGATCGTCAACTCGGGCGTGCTGGTGGCCAAGGCGATCGAGCTCGAAGACCCCTTCGAGAACATGGGCGCGCACCTGCTGCGCGAGGTGGCCGCACGCACCAGCGAGATGGCCGGTGACGGCACCACCACCGCCACCGTGCTGGCGGCCGGCATGATCCACGAGGGCCTGCGCTACCTGGCCGGCGGCATGAACCCGATGGACCTCAAGCGCGGCATCGAGCGCGCCATCGAGGCCGTGGTCACCGAACTGCAGCGCATGGCCCAGCCCTGCGCCACGCGCCAGGACGTGGCCCATGTGGCCGCGATCTCGGCCAACAACGACGCTTCGATCGGTGACCTGCTGGCCAGCGCCATCGACAAGGTCGGGCGCGAAGGCGCGATCTCGATCGAGGACGGCTCGGGCCTGGTCAGCGTGCTCGAGGTGGTCGAGGGCCTGCAGTTTGGCAACGGCTACCTGTCCTCGTACTTCATCAACAACACCGAACGCCAGAGCGCGGTGCTCGAAGACGCGCTGGTGCTGCTGGTCGACGGCCGCCTGGCCTCGCTGGCCGAACTGCTGCCGCTGCTGGAGCAGGTGGTCAAGGCCGCGCAGCCGCTGTTGGTGATCGCCGAAGAGGTCGACAACGACACCCTGGCCGCGCTGGTGATCAACCACCTGCGCGGCTCGATCAAGGCCTGTGCGGTCAAGGCGCCGGGCTTTGGCGCCCACCGCAAAGCCTTGCTGCAAGACATGGCGGTGCTCACCGGCGCCCAGCCGGTGAGCGAGGAACTCGGGCGCAGCCTGGCCAAGCTGACCGTGGCCGATCTGGGCCGCGCCAAGCGCGTCGAAGTCGGCAAGGACAGCACCACGCTGATCGGCGGCGCCGGCGACAAGGCCGCGATCGCCGCGCGCATCCAGGCCATCCAGCAAGAGCGCGAGCACGCCAGCAGCGACTACGAGCGCGGCAAGCTCGACGAGCGCATCGCCAAGCTCTCGGGCGGCGTGGCCCTGATCAAAGTGGGGGCCAGCACCGAAACCGAACTCAAGGAACGCAAGGTGCGCGTCGAAGATGCGCTGCACGCCACACGCGCCGCCGTCGAAGAAGGCATCGTGCCCGGCGGCGGCGTCGCGCTGCTGCGCGCACGCCGCGTGCTCGATGCGCTGCACGCCGACACGCTCGACGAGAGCTCGGGCATCCGCCTGGTGCAGCGCGCGCTCGAGGAACCGCTGCGCCGCATCGTCAGCAACGCCGGCATCGAAGCCTCGGTGGTGGCCGAAAAGATCGACGCCGCCAGCGACAGCGCCTACGGCTACAACGCCGCCCACCGCCGCTACGGCAACCTGCTGCAGATGGGCGTGATGGACCCGGCCAAAGTCACGCGGCTGGCGCTGCAAAACGCGGCCTCGATCGCCGCGCTGGTGCTGACCACCGATTGCATGATCGCCCTGCCCGCGCCCGAGCGGCCGCAGCCGGGCGTGGCCGAGCCCTTCGCGGGCGGCGAGGGATTGTGATGGCCGCACAAGCCGACAGCCCCAGCGGTGCACGCGTGCACCATGCCGACGAAAGTGCCCTGCCCCCCGAGGCGCCACGGCCGCCGGACCTGGCGCCCCAGGCGCTGTGCGAGCAAGTCTTGCAGCAGCGCTACCTGCAGCCGGGCGAACGCCACGCGGACGATCTGTGGGAGCGCGTGGCCTTGGCCCTGGCGCAGGCGGAACCGGTGGCCCAGCGCGGTGCTTGGGCCGCGCGCTTTCGCCAGCACCTGGCGCGTGGCGCGCTGCCCTCCGGGCGCATCCTGGCCGGCGCCGGCACCGGCCTGCACAGCACCTGGGCCAGCGGCTTTGTGCAGCCCGTGGCCGACTGCGTGCTTGGCCGCGACGACGCCGGCCGGCCGGGCATCTACGAGGCGCTTGGCGAGACCGCCGAAACCCTGCGGCGTGGCGGCGGTGTGGGGCTGGATTTCTCCTTGCTGCGGCCACGTGGTGCCTTGGTGCGCAGCACCGCCTCGCTGGCCTCGGGGCCTTGCAGCTACATCGACGTGTTCGAGCAATCCTGCGCCACCCTGGCCAGCGCAGGCACGCGGCAGGCGCTGCAAATGGCGGTGCTGCGCATCGACCACCCGGATGTGCTGGCCTTCATCGAGGCCCAACACAGCCACGATCGCTGGCGGCATGTGCGCACCACGGTGGCGGTGCCCGACGCCTTCATGCAGGCCGTGGCCGAGGATGCCGCCTGTGCCCTGGTGCACCGGGCGCCGCCAGGCCAGGCGCTGATTGACCAAGGCGCGCACTGGCGCGGCGATGGCCAATGGGTGTACCGCAGCCTGCCCGCACGCGTGGTCTGGGACGCGCTCTTGCACGCCGCACACGCCACAGGTGCGCCCGGCCTGCTGTTTCTGGACACGGTGCAGCGCGACAACAACCTGCGCAGCCTCGAAACCCTGATCGCGGCCACGCCGCAGGGCGAACAGGTCTTGCCGGCCCATGGCGGCTGCGTGCACGGCGCGCTGGTGCTGCCGCGTTATGTGCGCGCGCCCTTTGTGCCCGGCCAGGCCCAGATCGACTTTGCCGCGCTGGCCGAATCGGCCGGCGTGCTGGTGCGCCTGCTCGACAACGCGCTCGAGCTGGGCTGGTGGCCCTTGCCCGCGCAGCACCGCGAAGCCCACACCAAACGCCGCATCGGCTTGGGCATGACCGGGCTGGCCGACACGCTGGCCATGCTCGGGCTTCGCTACGACCGTGAAGACGGGCGCGCCATGGCCGCACGCATCGCCCGCTGCCTGCGCGATGCGGCCTACCGCAGCTCGGTGGCGCTGGCGCGCGAACGCGGCCCCTACCCGCTGTTCAATGCGCAGACCTGTCTGGCCGAGGGCACCTTCGCCAGCCGCTTGCCGGCCGAGCTGCAAGCCGAGATCCGCGCCCACGGTCTGCGCAACAGCCATTTGCTGAGCATCGCCCCGGCCAGGGGCATCAGCCTGGCGCTGGCGGACAACTGCGCCAGCGGCATCGCGCTGCCGCAAGGCTGGGTGGTGCGCCACAGCCTGCCGCAGCTGCCGCATTTGCACGCCCACGGCTGCCCGGTGGCGCACCACGCCTTTCGCCGCTACACCGCGCAAGGCGGCGGTGCCGCGCCACTGCCCGAGGTGTTTCTGACCGCGGCGCAGGTCGCGCCGAGCGACCAGATCGCCATGCTGGCCGCGCTGCAACCCTTCGTCGACGCGGGCATCGCGCAGACCGTGCAGCTGCCGCCCACGCTCGGCGGGGACGCATGGGCCGCGCTCTGCCTGCAAGCTTGGCGCCAGGGGCTCAAGGGCCTGACGGTCTGCACAGCCAGTGACCCCGCGCCACCCGTGCAGCAGCCCCTGCCCTTGGGCTGAGCGGCCAGAGGCAGGGCCGGATGGGGCGGCCGCAGTCTCAGGCCGAGTGCAGCGGGTGGCGTTTGTGCAGCGCGGGCTCGGCCGCCAGGTTCAGGCGGTCGAGGGCGTGGCGGTAGCGGCGCAGGCGGGTTTGGGCACGCCCGAGCACAGAGCCCTCGGGGTAGCCGTGCGGGCCGCGCTCGCCCCAGGGCAGGCCCGTCAGCAAGGCCATGCCCTGCGCCACGGTGCTGGCCGCGTGGATGTGAAAGCGCCCTTGCGCCACCGCCTGCACCACCGCCTCGTCGAGCATCAGGTGGCGCAGGTTGCGTGTGGGCATCAGCACGCCCTGGCTGCCGTCCAGGCCGAGGCGCTCGCAGCTGCGGAAAAAACCCTCGATCTTTTCGTTGATGCCGCCCACCGGCAGCATGTCGCCCTGGGTGTTGAAGGCACCGGTCACGGCGATGCCCTGGGCCATCGGCACACCGGCCAGGCTCGAAAGCAGCGCATACAGCTCGGCACACGAGGCCGAGTCGCCTTCGATGCCGCCGTATTCCTGTTCAAACACCAGGCTGGCGTCGAGTGCCAGCGGTGCCAGGTGTTCAAACAGGACCGAGAGGTAGCTGTGCAGCACCAGCACGCCTTTGTCGTGCACCGGGCCCGAGAGCTCCACCTCGCGGTCGATGCTGAGCACGCCCTTGTCGCCGGCCGAGGTGCGCGCGCTCACGCGCACCGGGAAACCAAAGCTGTGGTCGCCCAGTTGCACCACGCTCAGGCCATTGAGGCCGCCCGCCAGGTGCCCGGTGACCGGCAGCACACGCTCGCCCTGCGCCAGCGCATCAAGCAAGCGCTCCTCGGGCTCGTTGTGGCGCCAGCGGCGTGCCAGCCAGGCCGCGCGCACATCGTCGGCCGCCACCGTCTCGGCGCCCCGCGCGCGGGCGATCGCGGCGCTCTCCATCGCCAGGGCCTCGGTGTGCGCAAAGATCGCGCTCTGGCGAAACTGGTCTTGCGCGTGGCGGTGGCTGTCCTCGATGAGCAAGGCCACGGCCGGGGCCTGGACATGCGGCAGGCCCCAGCGGGCGCACAGCCGCGCCACGAACACCGCGGTCTCGCGCCAGGTGGCCTCGCTGGCGGCCAGGCTGTCGGCGAAATCGACCTTGCAGCGAAAGCGCCGCGCAAATTCGGGATCGAGCGCCTGCACCGCGTCGAAGTCTTCCGGCGAGGCCACCAGCACCAGCTTGACCTCGACCGGCACCGCCTCGGGGCTGAGCGAGACGGCGGCGATCGGTGCGTACATCGTGCCGGGCTCTTCGATCTGCAATCGGCCGCTGCGCAAAAACCGCCGCAGCTTGTCCCACACCGGGGCATCGGCCAGCGCATCGCGCAGGTGCAGCATCAAGAACCCGCCATGCGCGCGCAACAGGCTGCCGGCGCGGATGCGCATGAAATCGGTCACCAGCATCTCGCCGTCCGAAGCGTATTCGATGCTGCCAAACAGCTGGCGGTGGCTGGGGTTGTCTTCCTGGATCACGGGCGCGCCTTGCAGGCCGTGGTTGTCGACGGCCACGTTCACCCGCAGGCCTTCGAGCAGCGCCTGCAGCGCGTCTTCGCGCAGCCCTTCCTCGTCCTCACCGGGGGCGAACAAGGCCACGTGCTCCAGCAGCGATGCTTGCAGACCTTGCAACCAAGCGTCCATGCGCAAGCCTTGCTCGGGGGTGGGCTGGACCGCCTGGCGGATTTCGCGCATTTCGCGCTCGAGCATGGGCTTGAGCACCTGGCGCTGCAAAGCGGCCAGGCCCTCGTTCATCACCCGCTCCAGGCCACGTGTTTTTTCCAGGAAGCGGGCGATCGCCTCGCGCAGCGTGGCCTCGCCCTGGTCGATCTGGCTGCGCTGGGCCGCGCTCATCGCCATCGCCTTGCCGGCGGTCAGGGGCTCGCCCTGCGCATCGCGCGCGGTGAAGACCAGATGGCCCTGCTCACGCAACAGGCTGAAGTGCAGCGTCTGGGCCAACTCGTGCAGCTCGGCATAGGCGCGGGCCTCTTCGCTTTGGTAGACCTGGGCGATGCGCTGGCTTTCGGCCTTGACGTCGGCCTCGGCCAGGCGGCGCGGGATCTCGGTGGGCAGCCAACGCATGAGCTGCTGCATGCGCTGGCGCAACTGCCGCCCCTGGCCGGGCGGCAAACGCAAGGCCAGCGGCTGCTCGGGCGCTTCCACGTGGTGCAGGTAACACAGATCGGGCGGGACCGGCAGGCTGCGGGCCTGCTGGCGCATGAGCTGGCGCATCAGCGTGGTGCGGCCCGAACCGACCTCGCCCACCACCCAGAGGTTGTAGCCGGGCAAGGCCATGCCCAGGCCAAAGCGCGCGGCCGCCTCGGCGCGCGCCTGGCCGATCCACGGCAGGGGCTGGCCCACCAACTCGCGTGTGCTGGCAAAGCCCAGCGCCGCGGCATCGACACGGCGGCGCAAGGCGGCGGGTTCCACACGCGAACAGGACATGCGCCGATTGTGGGCAGCGCAGACCCGCTTGCCGATACCGGCAAGGCGGTAATGGCTAGGTGGCGTTGGCCACGCTTTGGGCTTGCGCCAGCACCTTCTGGACCAGCGGGTGGTGGCGCGCGCGGTGGCTGTAAATCGCGTGGATCTCTTCCTTGACCTGGGTTTGCCCGAGCAGGGCCAGGCCTGGCATGAGGCTGAGGTCTTGCGCACCCAGGGCGCTGACCGGGAACACCCCCAGTCCCCGCGCAGCGAACACCGACATCAGCGCGCTGTCTTCGAACTCACCCACCACCTCGGGGCGCACGCCCTGGGCATCGAGCCAGTGCTCCAAAGCGGCCCGCACCGGTGAGTGGCGGGTCGGCAGCAGGATGGGCAACTCGCCCAGCACCTGCGGAAAGCGCGCACAGTTGCGGGCATTGACCCACTGGCTCGCGCCATACCAGCACATCGGCGAGGACACCAGCAGCTGGCTCGAGACCCGCAGGTTGGGGTTGGCCGGCGCGCTTTGCCCCGCCAAGACCAAGTCCAGGTGGTGCAAGGCCAGCTCGGCCATCAGGCTTTCAAACTCGCCCTCGTGGCACAGCAGGCGCAGGCCCGGCACTTGCAAGACCGGGTCGAGCAAGGTGTGCGCAGCCAGCTTGGACAGGCCATCGGACAAGCCGATGGACAGCCGCGCGGTGGGCCCGGCCGCGGCATCGGCCACTTCGCCCGACAAGCGTTGGCCGATCTGAAAGATTTCTTCGGCCCGCGCGTAGGCCACCTGGCCGGCCTCGGTCAGCATCAGGCCGCGGCCCTCGGGCTTGAGCAGCTGGTGGCCCAGCGATTTTTCCAGCTCGCGCACCTGCGCGCTGATGGTCTGGATGGCCATGTCCAGGCGTTGCGCGGCGCGGGCCATGCCGCCCTCTTTGGCCACGACCCAGAAGTAGTACAGGTGCCGGTAGTTGAGCTGGTTCACGGTGGGCTCCTCAGTTCAGCGCTTGGCGGTCGCGGATGCGGTGGACCTCGGCCACATCCAGCACCCAGACCAGGCCATCGCCGATCTGGCCGGTGCCGCAGGCGCTCATCAGGGCGTCGCGAATGGCCTCGACCATGTCGTCGGGACACAGCACGCACACCATGGTTTTTTCAGTGAAATCGGTCAGCTCGTCGCGCACGCTGCGCTTGTCCAAAGCGGCCGGTGCGGTAAAGCCCTCCGCCTTGAACATGGTCACGCCTGGAAAGTTCGGGATGGCCCGCAAAGCGTCGCGCAGGCGGTCGCGGCGGCTGGGGCGGATGATGGCGCGGATTTCTTTCATGGGGGTCTCCTCAGGTCAGGCTTCGCGGGGCAGGTCATCGAACCAGCGGTAGAGCGTGGGCACCACCACCAGGGTCAAGAGCGTGGACGAGATCAGGCCGCCGATCACCACCACGGCCAAGGGGCGCTGCACTTCAGAGCCCGGTCCGGTGGCAAACAGGAAGGGCACCAGGCCCAGCAGCGCCACCGTGGCGGTCATCATGACCGGGCGGAAACGCTGGACACAGCCTTCGCGCACCGCTTCGGCCACCGAGAGCCCGTCCTCACGCAGGCGGCGGATGCAGCTGACCAACACCACGCCGTTGAGCACCGCAATGCCCCACAGCGCGATGAAGCCCACCGAGGCCGGCACGCTCAGGTATTCGCCGGTGACGAACAGACCGATCACGCCACCGATGGAGGCAAAAGGCAGCACCAGGATGATGAGCGAGGCCAAGCGCAGCGAGTTGAACAGCATGAACAGCAGGAAGAAGATGGCCGCGATCGTCAGCGGCACGATCACCATCAGGGTCTCCATCGCACGTTCCATGTTTTCGAATTGACCGCCCCAGGACAGGTGGTAGCCCTCGGGCAGATTCAGCTGGGCATCGACACGGCTTTGCACCTCGGCGACGAAGCCCCCCAGGTCACGGCCGCTGACGTTGGCCCCGACCACCACACGGCGCTGGCCCGACTCGCGGCTGATGGTCGGCGGGCTGTCCTGCAGCGCGATGCGGGCCACCGCCGACAGCGGCACCAAGGTCCCGTCGCTGGTGCGCAGCGTGCCGTTGCGGATGGCTTCGACCGAGCTGCGGTATTCGGCCGGGTAGCGCACCACGATGCCGAAGCGGCGCTGGCCTTCGTACAGCTGACCGACCTCGTTGCCGCCGAAAGCGGTTTCGATCAGGTCGTTCACATCGGCCACATTGATGCCGTAGCGCGCGATCGCCTGGCGGTCGATGTCGATCGTCAGCGTCTGCTGCCCGCTCAGGCGCTCGACGCGGATGTCGATGGCCCCGGGCACGGTGCGCACGATCCGCGCCAGGTCTTCGGACACGCGCTTGAGTTCGTCCAGGTCGTCGCCAAAGACCTTGATGGCCAGCTGTGAGCGCACCCCGGTGACCATCTCGTCCACACGCTGCGCGATCGGCTGGTTCATGATCACCTGCACGCCGGGCAGCACGGCCAGCGCCTTGCGGATGTCTTCTTCGATCTCAAGTTGGGTGCGGCCCGCCTCGCGGTCGATCACCGCGATCGGATCGGATTCGTTGGGCCCAGCGGGGTCGGCCGGCGACTCGCCCCGGCCGAGTTTGGAAATCACCGATTTCACGCCCGGCACCTGGGCCACCAGCTTCATGGCCTCGGTCTCGACCTTGAGCGATTCTTCCAGCGAAATGCTGGGCACGCGCACGATCTGCGGCACGATCGAGCCTTCCTTCATGGTCGGGATGAAGCTCTTGCCCAGGAAGGGGAACAAGGAGAGCGATCCCAGCAGCAAGGCGATGGCCACCACGATGGTCTTTTTCTCGGCCGACAGGGCCAGGTGCAAGAGGTTCAGGTAGTGGCGCTTGAGGAAGGCGATGGGCCGCGTGTCGTGGTCGCTGCCGCCGCGCAGGATGTAGCTGCACAGCACCGGCGAGAGGAACAGCGAGACCGCCAGCGAGACCGCCAGGGCGATCGCGATCGTCAGCGCCAGCGGCCCGAACATCTTGCCTTCCATGCCCGAGAGCATCATCAGCGGCAGGAACACCAGGATGATGATCGAGATGCCGTAGACGGTGGGTTTGGCGATTTCGGTGGTGGCTTCCAAGATCACGCGCAGGCGCGACTCGCGGCCATCGCCCGCCTGGCCCAGCTTGTGGAACACGTTTTCCACCACCACCACCGTGCCGTCCACCATCAGACCGATGGCGATCGCCAAGCCCCCCAGCGACATCAGGTTGGCCGACAGGCCCAGCCGGTTCATGGCCATGAAGGTCACCAGCGGTGTGATCACGATCGTGGCCACCACCACCAGGCTGGAGCGCACATCGCCCAGGAACAGGAACAGGATGATGACGATGAAGACAATGCCTTCGAGCAGCACCTTGGTGACCATCCACAGGGCGGAGTCCACCAGTTCGGTGCGGTCATAGAAAGGTTCGATCTGCAGGCCACCGGGCAGCAGGCCCTGGCGGTTGATCTCCTGGACCTTGGCCTTGACCCGGCTGACGACTTCCTTGGCGTTGCCGCCGCGCAGCATCATCACGATGCCGGCCACCGCCTCGCTGTCGCCGTTGCGCACGATGGCGCCCTGGCGCACCGCCGCGCCGATGTGCACCTGGGCCACGTCGCGCACAAACACCGGCACGCCACGCTCTTCCTTGAGGATGATGCTGCCGATGTCCTCGGCCGAGCGGATCAGGCCCACACCGCGGATCAGGTACTGCTCGGCCGCCGAGCGCAGCACGCCACCACCGGCGTTGGCGTTGTTGCGCTCCACCGCTTGCAGCACCTCGCGCAGCGAGAGCTTGTAGTGGCGCAGGCGATCGGGGTTGACCAACACCTGGAACTGCCGCTCCAGGCCACCCATGGAGTTGATTTCGGCCACGCCGGGGATGGAACGCAGCATCGGCCGCAGCACCCAGTCCTGCACCACCCGCCGCTCCATCAGCTCCTCGGGGCTCAGCTGGCGTTGCCCGTCGTCCGGATGGACCAGGGTGTACTGGTAGACCTCGCCCAGGCCGGTGGACACCGGCCCGAGCACCGGCACCACACCTTCGGGCATGCGCGGCGTCACTTCCAGCAGGCGCTCCATCACCAGCTGGCGCGCGAAGTACACATCGGTCTTGTCGGTGAACACCAGGGTGATCAGGGACAGGCCGGCGCGGTTGAGCGCGCGCATCTCGGTCAGACCGGGCAAGCCGGTCATCGCGATCTCCAGCGGCACCGTCACGAAGCGCTCGACCTCCTCGGGGGAGCGGCCAGGCACCTCGGTGGCCACCTGCACCTGCACATTGGTGACGTCGGGGAAGGCGTCGACCGACAGCCGCATCGCGGCCCGCACGCCAAAGCCCAGCAAGACGATGGCCACCACCAGCACCAGCAGGCGCTGGCTGAGGGCGGCGCGGATCAGTGATTTGAGCATGGCGCGTCCTTACTGGAGTTCGGCGCGCTTGCGCTCGTTGTGCAGGTGGAAAGCGCCCTGCACGACCACCGGGTCACCTTCTGAGAGGCCCTTGAGCACCGGGCGCAAGTCGTTCTGCGCGGTGCCCAACTCGACCGGCACGAAGCGGAAGGCGTTGTCGGCCACACGCACATAGACATGGTCGCGGTCACCCTCGCGGATCACCGCTTCTTGCGGGACCACGAGCTGGCGGCGGGCTTCGCCGCGGATGCGCATGGTGGCGAGCATCTGGGGCTTGAGGTCGCGCCCGGGGTTGTCCAGCTGGGTGCGGATCGGCACGGTGCGGGTGTCGGGCGAGACGGTGTCGCCCACATAAACGATCTTGCCCGACAGCTGCCGCCCGCCCAGGGCCGGCACTTCGATGTCGACACGCTGGCCCACAGCCACCACGCGGGCGGTCTGCTCGGGCAGGGCGCCGACCACCCAGACAGTGCCCAGATCGGCCACGGTGAAGAGCGGATCGCCCGGCTGCGCCACCTGGCCATTGCTCACATTGCGCTCGATCACCACACCCGACTGGGTGGCCAGCACCGGGGCGTGCGGCTGCAGCGTGCCGCGCTCGCGCAGGCTTTCCACAGCCTGCTGCGAAATGCCGAGCAGGCGCAACTGGTCACCTTGCGCCCGCAGCTCGGCCCGGGCGACCGAGAGCTCCGACTCGCGGCGCTGCAGCTCGGCCGAACCGATCACGTCGGCCTGGAACAGCTGCCGCGCACGGTCGACCGCGCGCTCGGCCAGGCCGGCGTTCGAGTGGGCCCGCAAATAGGCCATCTGCGCCTGCGTGAGTTCGGGGCTGGCCACATTGGCCAGCGACTGACCACTGCGCACGCGATCACCGACCTCGACCAGCACCTCGGTCACCCGGCCGGTGACCGAGGCACCGATGCGGGTGACCAGCCGCTCGTTCGCCTCGATCCGGCCTGGCACTTCCTGGAAAGGCACCAGATCGACCATGGCCGCATCGGCGACCTGGAAACGGCTGGCCATGGCAGGCTCGATGCGAAAGGGCTGGCTCGCATCGGCGGCGGCCGAGGCCTCGGCGCGCGGAGCGGCTGCGCCCGGTGCGCCGGACTTCGGGCCGCACGCGCTCAGCAGCAAGGCGGCCGCCAGCGCCAGGGGGGTACAACACAGGGCGAAACGGGCTTGGGAATGGACAGACATGGTGGTGTTCATGGTGCGGTGGATGAAGGGGCTGCGGCGTAGCGGCCGCTGAGCTGTTCGAGGGTGATGCGGGCCGCCTGCTGCTGGTAGCGCGCCTGCAGCAAATCGGCGCGCACGGTGCGCAGCACGCGCTGGGCATCGAGCACGTCCAGGATGCCGCGCTCGCCAAAACGGTAAGCCGCCTCGGCCACCCGCAAAGCCGCCTCCGCTTCGCGCAGCACGCCCTGGCTCAGGGCTTCCACGCGCAGCCGGGCCATCTCCAGCGCGCGCCAGGCCAGCAGCACCTGCTGCTCCAGCACGGCCTGTCGGCCCTCGTAGAGCACGCGGCTGCGCTCGAGTTCGGCCTCGGCTTCGGCCACCGGACCGCGGCGCTGGTCCAGCAGGGGCAGCTGGACGCTCACGCCCCACTGGGATTGCTTGACCTGCGGGTCCTTCATCTCGGTGTAGCGCAGATCGACCGAAGGCAGGATGCTGGCGCGTGCCGCCTGCAGGCGCGATCGCGCGCGCTCGAGGTCGTGGCGCAAGCCCTGGAGCTCGGGGTTGGCCTCGCGCGCGAGTGGCTGCAAAGCGGCCAGCGTCAAAGGCTCCTGGCCTTCGGTGCCGGTGCCCGGTTTCAGGCGCCACTGCGCCGGCAGCTGACCGGCCGCCAGGCGGTTGATCTCGAGCAGCGATTGTTCGGCTTTCAAGGCCGCGCTCTGCTTGCGCTCGCGCGCGTTGATGACTTCGGCATCGGCCTTGATCAGCTCGTAACGGGCGGCCTCGCCGCTGTCCACCCGCACACGCACCCGCTGGCGCACCTGTTCCAGCAGGCCCAGCGATTCGGCCGCGGCCTCTGTTTCCGCCTGAAACAACATGGCCTCGTGGATGCGCAGACGCAGCTGCGCGATCAGGTCATTGCGCACCATCGCCAGTTGCTGCTCTGCGCTGCGCTGGCCGGCCTGCGAGGCGTCGATGCGCGCACTGCGCAGCCAGGGGTTTTCGATGGGCTGGGCCAGCGACCAGGTCTGGCCGCGCTGGTTCAGGGCGTTGGCCGTGTCGAGCGACTGCCAGGGACCGCGGGACCATTCCAGGCGCGGGTTGGGCAAAGCCCCCGCAGAGGTCACCGCCGCGCGCGCGCCCGCCAGGGACTGTGCGGCGGCCTGCAAGCCGGGGTTGTGCTGCAGCACCTGGGCCACCAGTTGCGCCGTGTCCAGCTCTGGCACCGACACCGCCGCAGGGGCTGAAGGGGACGCACTGGGCTGCGCGTGCAGGGCCGGGGCCAGCAGCAAGGCCGACAGCGCCACCCCACTTGCCCAAGCGGCGGTCCGCACAGGCTGGGCCGCCCGGCGAAGAGAAAAACATCGTGTCATGGGAGGTCCTGCTGTGAGAAAGCCGTGAGTCTGACGGGGGCCAAGCTTATAAGAAAGCAGAGTTAATTTGATTTTGATTCAGTTTTTCCCTGAGTTTGAGCAGGGGTATGCCTGCGCCAGCACTTCAGGCGCAGGACGATGGGGCCATGCGCTGGCCCACGCAGCGCCCTACAATCGCGCCTGTGAAAAAGTGGCTCCTGTTCCTGGTGATGGTCTGGGTTTTTGGCTCGGTGCATGCGCTGACCATGGCCGTCGCACACGGCGTGTCGGCACACGACGGCGCCAGTGTGGCCAGCCACACGCACGCCTGCGACGAACCGGTCTCGGACCACCCCGGCAGCGCCGCGGCACCCCACGCCCAGCTCGGGGGGCACGCCTGCTGCACCGCGCTGGGCCTGCACAGCGAACCCTTTGTGTTCCCCACCTCGATGCCCGCGCTGAACCTGGCCCCCAGCCCCTTGCTGGGCAGCGATCTGGGCTTGGCCAGCGCCATCTTCAAACCGCCCAAATCCCGCGTCTGACCCGCCTTGGTTGGCCGGCCCGGGGCTGCTGCGCCCGGGCCTGGTCTGTCTGACGATTTTTGGAGCTTTTTGAATGAACATGACCCATTACATGGAGCTGTTGGCCGACAACCAGCCCTGGAACCTGCTGATCTTCATGGCCATCCCGGTGGTCTTGGCCGAGACCATGGCGATCACCGAGCTGTACATCCTCTACACACGCCGCCTGAACGGCCCCGTGCACGCCCTCAACCGCCTGGCCGGCATCGTGGTCGGCCTGTACTTCATCGGCGTGATCTATTACCTGACGAAGAACGCGGTGCTGCCCCTGACCGCCAACGGCCAGTGGCGCACCTTCATCGATGTGGTGGCGGTGATCAGCTACCTGGTCAGTGGTCTGCCACTGGTCTGGATCGCGCTGCAAGAGCTGGGGCTGGTGAACCGGCGCCTGAACACCGAGGCCAAGCTCAAGGTGCACGCGGTGTGTGTGGCCCTGTTTCTGGTGTTTGGCCACGTCGCCATGATCGCGGGCATGACCGACCCCGGTCTGTTCGGCTACACCGGCGAGGGCCACGGCCATGGCGCCATGGGCGCGCCGCACGAGGCTGCGCCAGCGCCCGAGGCGAAACCAGAGGGCATGCCCATGCCCGCGCACAAGCATTGACGGTCACGCCATGAACACCCCACGCCAACGCCTTCTGGCCGTGGTGCTGGCCATCGCCCTGCCGCTGGCCAGCGCCCAAACCGTCCCACAAGCCTCTGCGGGCCTGATGCCCAACCCGGCCCAGGGCAAGCGCCTGTTTGAGAAAAACTGCGCAGCCTGCCATGGCCAAGACCTCAAGGGCAGCGACAAAGGCCCGCCGATGTTGCACCCGGTCTACGCGCCGTCACACCATGGCGATGGCTCGTTCCAGATGGCCGTGCGCCATGGCAGCCGCGCGCACCACTGGAAGTTCGGTGACATGCCACCGGTGCCCGGTGTCAGCGCCGACGAGGTGGCGCACATCACCGCCTACGTTCGGCAGCAGCAGCGCGCGGTCGGCATCCAGTGAGGCCGCACGGGCCAGTGGCCCGTGCGCTCAAACCCGCTCGAGGATGAGGGCGATGCCCTGGCCGACGCCGATGCACATGGTGCACAGCGCGTAGCGCCCACCCGTGGCGTGCAGGCGGTTGATGGCCGTGGTGGCCAGCCGCGCACCACTGGCGCTCAGCG